>JBGPJK010000018.1:0-29291 GCA_041485425.1 Terriglobia bacterium
CCCCGAAAAACTCTACTTCCGCATCGGGGAAGTCGCTGGTCTTTGTCGCCTGCCGGCCTACGTTCTGCGTTTCTGGGAAACCGAATTTCCCCAGCTCAAGCCCGTCAAGAGCAGCACCGGGCAACGCATGTACCGCCGCAAGGATGTCGAAAACGTTCTCCGGATCAAGAAACTCCTGTACGAAGAGGGCTTCACCATTGCCGGCGCACGCCACCAGATTCGCTCCGAGGTCAAAAGCGACAAGAAGCAGCCGCCGCTCCCCTTTCCCGGACGTTCCACCGCCGACCTGCAACATATCCGGCAGGGACTGCGTGAAATCCTCACCATGCTTTCCGCCCGGCATTGAGCGGACGCGCACGTTCCATCCGCGATACACTTCTTTGAAGCGACCACGGCCATGACCAGAATCCTTATCCCATGCTTGCTGTTGTTCTGGACTGCAACTTCCGCCCTCGCCCAACACGATCGCCCCATGGCGATGCACCACGATTCCGCCGCCAAACTGGAAATCCACGACGATCCCGCCGCTCAGGTCGTCACCATCCGCCTTGGCCCCATTCATCTGCCCGCACACTCCGACCACATGGCAGTCGCGCAACCCGCAGATCTTTTCTTTCATATTCCGTTTGACGGATGGCTGGTCGCATATCACCCGCGCCTGACAGACGAGGCCGGAAATACCTTGTCTGCGCCCATGTTGCATCACGTCGCATTCTGGAATACCAGGCGTTCGGACTTTGTTTGCCCCGACAACCAGGAGCACTTCTACGGCGCCGGCAGTGAGATGAATGACTGGCCGGTCGTGCCCGGTATCGGATATCGCGTCCATGCTCGCGACCGGATGCGGGTGAGCAGCATGTTTTACAATCCAACCGCCACCGGCCACCCGCAGACCTACCTCGAAGTAAAGATGGAATACCAGCTCGCCGGCAACAAGCAGTTGAAGAATGTCTATCCTGCGTGGTTCGATGTGAAGCAATGCGCCGACGAAGACCAGTACGACCTCCAGCCTGGTCCCAACGTCACCTCCGGCACCCTTAAGCTGGAATACGCCGGCACGCTGCTGGGCGTGGGTGGCCACATGCACAACTATGGCCGCCAACTTGTCTTCGAGAACGTCACTCGCAACGAAAACATTGCGACCCTCGACTCCAGGCTCGACGAGCAGGGACACCTGCTGTCCATTCCGGTGGTCTACTTCATGGATCGCGGTGGCTACCACTTCAACCAGGGCGAAACCGTTAAGGTCACTGCAACCTATCAGAACGACACCGGCCACCAACTGCCCAAGGGCGCCATGGGGATGGTGGTTGGCTATTTCGTACCGGACAACGATGCCGACATGTGGCAACGCCTGGTTCGGGGCAAGCCTTAGCAGTCAACGCCAGCGAACTCTGCGATCCAAGGACGAACGACGAACATGATTTCACACGCTGAAGCCGTTCTGCTGCTCAAGGGCTTTAAGGACAAGACTTCGTTGATACGGGTCACGCTGGCGGCAACATCCGTGAAGTTTGCCTTTGAAGGCTTCGTCACCGATGTTTCCGACGAGGAAGTGCTCCTCATGGTTCCACCCCGGTTCAAAATCTCCTGCGCCATGAGTATCCAATTCGAAGGCGCGCGTTTTGAGTACGGCGACACCCGCGAGGCCCCCGAAGCCATCCGGGAGTCGCTGGCACAAAAGTTCTCTTCTGCGCTGACCATCCTGCTGCCCAGCAAAACGCATGTAGTAATTACGGAGCTGAACGTTACGAAGCGGTAGAATGAAAGCCCGATGCCGAATCTCCGCAGATTCCTGCCCGCCGGCAGAAACACCATCGCCCTCGTCGCTGGATTCCTGCTGACGTTTGTCGTCTGGTGGTGGTGGGCCTCCAAACCCAAGGCGGCATCCCCTGCCGAAGCTTTTTCCCCGCCCGGTGAGTTGGATCGCATCGAGTATGCCGTGCAGAACGTGCGCTCCTGGCGCGTCACCACCCTGGGCACCACGCACGGCCAGCCCTTCCAGACCGACCAGGATGTGGTCTGCCCTTTCGATTCTCACACCGTGACCCACACTTCATCAGCTACTGGAACCACGACCGTCGCCGAAGAATTCATCGAGACCAAGGACATGCTCTACGCTCGGGAAGGCACAGACCCTTGGTCCTCGCAACCCCGCGCTGGTATTGACAAGTGCCGTGACGGTCCCATGGCCGGACCGGCACCGCTGGTTGCCACGCTGGACAGCTTGAAGCCGTCCGCGAGACTCAGGAAAGGCACCCTGCTGCAGTTTCAGGGTGGCGCGTGCCGCGTCTGGGAAGTCATCGCGCCCAACGGCCCGGTCGGCACCATGTGTGTAGATGAAGGCACGCATCTGCCATACGAATTGCGTTTCGGGGCGCTGCGGGTTCAGTACTCAAACTGGAATCTCCCAGCAGCCATTGCACCGCCGGCAATACCGAATACAATCCGCGGCATCGTGCCCAGTGGCTTGCAGCCAAAATGAACCGCGGTAACGCGTCCCCGTGAACCGGTGACCAAACCCAAAGCCAAGTCGTTCCGGGCCGCACTCGAACGTACCGCCTCGCGCCTGAACTGGGTGATCATTCGCATTCCGCTGAACGTTGCGAAGATCTGGGGAAAGCGGGGACAACTGAGGGTAAGAGGGGAAATCAACGGCTTCGCATTTCGCACCTCGCTGTTTCCCACCGGCAAGGGCAGTCACGTGATGATCGTAAACAAGCGCATGCAAGCCGGCGCCAAAGCCGTTCCCGGCAGTGTCGCGCAGTTCCGCCTGGAGCCCGATACCGAAGTGCGCATCGTTACCACACCTCCCGAACTGAAGCGCGCGCTGGCGGAAGACAGGTCGCTGCTTCGCTGGTTTGACCGGCTGAACCACTCCACGCGCAATGAAATCGCCAAGTGGATTACAGAGGTAAAAAGTGGTGAAGCGCGCACGCGCCGTGCCGAGCAAATCGCCGAGCGCCTGCTGGCCACCATGGAAGCCGAACGCGAACTGCCGCCCATTTTGCAGGTGGCGTTCGCCCAGGATCCCCGCGCCCGCCAGGGATGGGAGCTCATGTCACCCTCGCGCCGGCGCATGCAACTGCTCGCGATCTTCTACTACCGCAGCCCCGAAGCCCGCGCTCGCCGGGTGGCCAAAGCGGTGCAGGAGGCTGCCGAATTCGCGGAGAAGAGATTGAAATCCTGAGTGATAGGTTCCGGCTGAAGACTGACGACTGATGGCTGACGACTGAAGTTATTGGTCGGCCCTAGCAGACGATTTTCGAACTTTTCTGCTCAACCCCGATATTCTTGAACTAACCTTTTCAGCGGTTTGAGACGGAATTACGTCGGATGGGTACTCTCTGGCAGACGATTTCCGAACCCTTTCGGGGCTTCTGGGATTGCCGGGGGCAATATTTTCTGTAAACGGCCGCCTCTATGTGCGCATGGATGCCGCTGCGGCGCTGGCCTGCTCTTTCCATCGTTGATTGTTCACACCGGCTACCAGGAGCCATAGCATCAACGGTATTTCCCCGAGGGCTGATGCGCCGGCGATGTAGGGGAAGAACAGACGCACTGCGAGCGGCGGTGAGAGATAGGTCACCCAGCCCAAACCAGCAATCGCCAACAGCACGCCCAGGATTCGAGGCAGGAAGGTCGACCTGAAAATGAGGAAGCCGATCAGGACGCACCAGAGTCCGAAGAACACCAGGTAGATATTGAACGCGTAACCATTCAATTTGAGAAAAATGAGCGCCAGGCCCTGCAACTGTTCCGTCGTAAATGCGCTCCAGGAACTTCCGCCTCGCAAGATTGGCAAGGGGGCGATGTACAAGAGGCTGGTAAGAGCCTGAATCGCGCATCCCACGAGTATGACGAACGCTGCGAATAAGGAGATGCGCCTGTTTACAGGCCTTAACAAGTCGTAGAGGAGAAGTGCCCAGGCAATATGGAATACAACCCCGACGAGGGAGGATGCGAACCCCAACCAAAATAACCGCTCGTGCCCCAGGATGTTGGCCGCTGTTGCCGCGGCGTTGCCAGAGACAAAGAGCCTATCAAGAACGATCACTTGGCCGAATGTGGCCGTCAGGGCTTCGAGCAGTTGAAACACACCAGCCATCCTGGCCAGAGAACGCGGCGACGCTTCTGCAATCCGATCCATCATTGCGCTTGGATGGGGCGCGCACAATACTACAGGGTAACCCCCGATATTTCAAAAGCAGAGAAAGGAAGCTGGTCGGGACGGGCAGATTTGAACTGCCGACCCCTCGCACCCCAAGCGAGTGCTCTACCAGGCTGAGCCACGTCCCGACGGCAGGAAAGTCGCACGCGCTGCGACTTGGGGTTGACTCAAGAATTTTACACCAGCTAGCGGGGTTTCGTCCGTTTCTCGTTCACCGCTTGCCTGGCCGCTTTCGTGTACGTTGCTCCTCCGGTTCCAACACCGCGAACTGGATTTTCTTTTCTACCGGATCAATGCGATCCACGAGCACCCGCACCTTCTGCCCCAGGCTGTAGATCCTGCGGTTCCGCTGTCCGATGATCTCCCGCGTATTCTCGTGGTAGGTATAGCGGTCGTCAGTCAGTGTGGATAGCGGCACCAGCCCTTCCACGAACAGATCTGTCAACTCCACAAAAAATCCAAATTTCGTCACGCTGATAATCAAGCCATCGAAGTCTTCGCCCACGCGCTCCTGCATGAACTTCACTTTCTTCCATTCCATCAATTCACGCTCGGCATCGTCGGCGCGGTGCTCCGCCTGGCTGGATTCTTCGGCGATGTCGTGGAGTTCCTCCAAAGAAATCGGCCCACCGGTTGGCTCCGACTGGCGCTGCTGCTCCGCATGGTCGCGCCGCTTCGACCACGGAGAAGCCGTAGCGCCACAGCCTGCCCTGAGCGAAGTCGAAGGGTCCCGCCGGCCACCAGGCCCTTGAGGACCCGCTTGGATTCCAGCGCTCGATCCGACAGCCACCTCCCCGTCCCGCCTCTCCGCCGAGTCCCGCAACACCTCTTTCAGAATGCGGTGCACGATCAAGTCTGGATAACGCCGGATGGGCGACGTGAAATGCGTATAGGTCGTGGCCGCCAAAGCAAAGTGCCCCAGGTTCTCCTCCGAGTAACGCGCCTGTTTCAGAGAACGCAGCATCAGGTAAGAAAGGATTCGCTCCTCCGGCTTGCCGGCGATCTTCTCGGTAAGCTTCTGATACATGCGCGGTGTAATGTGGACTTCTTTCGGAATCTCGATGGTGCGCGCCTGCTTGCCGGTGCCATAGCTGGCTCGACGATCCGTCTTGAACTGTACCCTCTGAATCGGCAGCGCCCCCACACCCAGCGAATAGCCGAAGGTTGCAGCAATCACTTCAAAGTCATACACCCGCTTGGCGTCCGGCTTCTCGTGGATCCGATAAAGCGAGCCAATACGTTTTCTCTCCAGGTAATCGGCCACACACTCGTTGGCCGAGAGCATAAACTCTTCGATGATGCGGTTGGCAATGTTGCGTTCCGAGCGCGTGATGCTCTTCATCAGTCCGAATTCATCGAAGTCGATCACCGGCTCAGGCAGGTCGAAATCGATCGAACCCCGCCGCTCGCGTTTGCGATTGAGGATCATCGCCAACTCGCGCATGCTCTCGAAAAGGCCGACCAGGCTGGCGTATCGCTTGCACGGGCCGGCATCGCCCTCGAGCACCGCCTTCACATCGGTGTAGGTCATGCGCTCGGCGGAACGAATGATGCCTTCGCATAGTTCGTAACCAAGAATTTCTCCGTGGTGATCGATCTCCATGACGCACGACATCACCAGCCGGTCCAGGTGCGGACGCAAACTGCAGATATCGGTCGAGAGTTCGAGCGGCAGCATGGGCACGGCGCGATCGGGGAAATAGACGCTGGTGCCGCGCAGTCGCGCCTCCTGATCCAGCGCCGAGCCATCCCTAACGTAGTGAGCCACGTCGGCGATGTGCACCTGCAACTCAAAGTTGCCGTTTTCGAGCTTGCGCATGGTTACCGCATCATCGAAGTCCCGCGCGGTTTCGCCGTCAATGGTAACCATGGGCAGAGCGCGGAAGTCGCGCCGCTGGTGCACTTCCCGCGCCGGGATAACCGCTTCCGCATCCTGCGCTTCGTCGAGCACCTCAGCCGGGAAACGATGCGGCAGGTGAAACTTGCGGATGATGATCTCGACATCGACGCCGAAATCGTCGGCGTAGCCCAGAATCTCGACCACCCGCCCGCGAGGAGTCTGCGTGGCCGTAGGCCAGTCGGTGATCTCGACATCGACCACCACGCCTTCCAGGTTGTTCCAGTCAGCCTGCCGCGCGGCCTCCTCGCCCAGCACCCGATGCGGAGTCTTCTTGCTTTTCTTTTTCCGATCCTCTGCGTCCCCAGCGTCCTCGGCGGTCTTGGTTTCCGGAATCTCCATCCCCGCCGGAATCGCAATCTCCTGCGAAATCTTGGCATCCATAGGCGTGACATAGTTTCGCCGGCCGCCATAATGAAAGGTTCCAACCACAGTCGTGTGCGCCCGGCTGACCGGCCGCACAATGCGTCCTTCGGCGCGGCCGTCGGGGCGGATCGTGCCAACCTCCACCAGCACGCGGTCGCCATGCATCGCCGAACCGACCGCCGGCGGCGGGATAAAGATGTCTCCACTCAGCCGCGCCTTCATCCGTTCATCCAGCGAACTGGCATCGGGAATGACAAATCCAAAGCCGTCGCGATGCATGCTCAGCCGCCCCACCAACAGGTTCCGTCCGGCAGCAGCTTGAGGAAGAGCGAAGCGCTCCGAATCCACCTGCACTAGCTGGCCGCTTGCTGCCAGCCGCTGCAAGCTTTCCGCAAGTTCGCGTCGCACCTCCCCGTGCAGACCCAGTTCACGCACCAGTTGCTTGAAGCCTGCTGTGTGCTTGGGCTGGCGCTCGATTTTCTTCAGGATGGTGGAGTCGGTCAGTTTACCCAGGACCATGTTTCACCAGGTGTCGCCGCCCGCCAGTGGCGGCCAAATCCCCAAAGCGCGGCGTAGCATTGTGATCTGCCCTACGTGATAGCTGTTGTGCACGACCGTCTGCCAGAGCACCGCCTCCACCGACGAAGATTCCCGAGAGTGGGAAGGATCAGCGACATCAGAAGGAGACTTGACTTGACGCTCCAGTATCTCCCGCTCGGACCCGGCAAGCGCGGCCAACTCCTCGATCAAGGCAGTGAAACGCGTCACTTCCCGATTCCAGTCCAGTTCATCGGGGAAAAAATCCGACGGCCAGCTCTGGGCGGCGTGTCCAGGGTAAGCCGGATTTTCGCCGCCGATTCTCTTGATCTCGTAATCCATCCAGTAATTCATGTGCCACACCATCTCCCAGATGGAATGCGGGCACCCGTCAACCTGCCGGCCGCCAGGTCAGCCGCCACATCCTGCACGCAAGCAATCGGATCGGCATGCGCGTACTTGCCATGAAGCAGTTCGATCAGAGTGCGTTGGGTCATTTCTGCCCCTGCTGCGAATCAGTATCAGATTTATGAAGCCTGCCCTGAGGTCCCCAAGATCATCTCACCCGGAAACGTCCGCGGGTATAAGAACTGCGCTCCGCCGGGAACAATTACATGGGCGACTGCCCCGGCGCGGGCGCCGTTCGCCCACCCTGCCACGACCTTAAGTTCTACCAATTCAAAGGATTTCCACAACACGGGAGGCGCTTTGCGGGGTAGAATGCGAGTGGTCACCGAAATGCGGCTTTGACCCCAATCCATCATTAAGGAAAGGACTTTTGCCACATGTGGAAGCCCACAAGTCAGCCCACGACCCCATCCCGGCCAGGTGAGCCGGAGCGTCCGGCCATGCCCACAGCAACGACGCCTACTATGAGCGAGCCTGCCACCGCGCCGCGTCCGGTAACCACCACCACTGCGGCCGACCAGGCAACCATCGGCAAATCCCTGGTGATCAAGGGCGAGGTGACCGGTTCCGAGTCGCTTTATATTGACGGCCGGGTGGAGGGTTCGATTAACCTCTCCGGCAATCGTGTGACCGTGGGCCGCAATGGTGTGGTCTCGGCCAACATTAACGCGCGCGAAATCGTCGTCCTCGGCAAAGTACGCGGCAACCTGACGGCCAGTGACCGTGTCGATATCCGCAGCGACGGTTCGCTCACCGGCGACGTGGTCGCGGCCCGCATCTCCATTGAAGACGGCGCCTTCTTCAAGGGCGGCATCGACATTCGCAAAGCCGGCCAGAAAGCCAACGGCAGCGAAGAAGCCAAGGCAGCGGCTTCCGAACCAGCGACCGCCAGCGCAGCCAGAGCGTAAGTCGGACATCGGAGGTCAGACCTCGGACCTCAGCAAGATCGGCGGCGGGCACTTCCAAAGACGGAAGGTGTCCGCCGTTTCTGTCTGTCTGCGGCTAGGATCGGAATCATCACCCAGGATGGAGCTGAGGCCCGAGGTCAGGGTTCGATCCCCGCGCTCAACTCTCCACCGGCCTCGGCCACGCGTGGATAAGTGGTCGTCTTGCGCCGCCGCAAGTCACGCGGCAACTGCGACCCTGTGAGCCACAACCCAGCCGCCACCGCGGCGGCCCAGGTCACGGTGACCAACCCCAGCGCCTTGATATCAGCCATGCGGTTTCCGCTCACCATCACTACACGCGCCACCTCGTAACTCAGGAAGCCAGCCACGGCTGCGGTAAGTCCGGCCTTTCCCAGCTCTCCCCACTGTAGTTCTTCTGAGGGCACCAGCTTGCGCCAGTGCAGCAGGATCGCCAGGATCACGGTGTTGGCCACTATTCCCACATCCGAGGCGATCGCTAACCCCACAGTCGAGAGCGCATGATAGAGCGCGTAATAGACGGGGAGCGATGCCAGAGTTATCAAGCTGCTGGCGACCATCGGCGTGATCGTGTTCCCGGCGGCATAGAAGGCCCGTGAGTAAAGCCCCTGTGCCGACCAAAACGCCAGCGAGAGCGAAAACCAGAAAAAGTAAATCGCGGTCGTCTGCGAATCGGAGAACAGGAAGTGCCCGCGCCGGTACACCAGGTCAATCAGCGGCAGCGATGCCGCCATCATAAAACTCGTGGCCAGTAGCGATCCCGCCACAATTCGATACACCGATCCATTCACCGTCTCGGCAAATTCGCGCATCCGCTTGGCCCCGAACAGGCGGGCAAAGAATGGCAACGAAGCCTGGCTGGTGGCCTGTCCCAGCACGGCGATCGGCACCGCGAACAGGCGCTTGGCGTAATTGAGGCGGGTGATGTCGCCAGCGTTGCCGGATGCGAAGTAGCGCAGGATCCAGTCATCGGCCGTGACCAGCGAAACCCCCAGCATGAGTGGGATCGAGAGCTTCACCCATTCGCGAAACGCCGGGTTCCGTATGTCAAAAGAAATGCTATAGCCCGTCCCAATGCGCGCCGTCCCAATGGCGTTCACCAGGAATGGCCCCACAAAGCTTCCGATCAGCGCTCCATAGGCCAGCGACGCAATCCCGATCCGGCCCGAAGCCACCACGCCGCCCATGATGATGGCGACGTTATAGAGCAGCGGCCCAAACGCCGGAAACAGGAACAACCGATGCGAGAGCAGCACCGCCGAAACCACGCCGCCCACGTAGAAAAAGATCTGCGCCGGCAGCAGGATGCGCGTCAGGTGCACGCACAGCGCAAGCTGTTCCGGGCTGAAGCCGCTGAACAGGTGACGCTCGATCTGGGGCGTGAAGATCTCCGCCACGATCACCCCCAATCCCAGCACCGTGGTCATCACCGTGATGATGACCGAGAACGTCTTCTGCGCCTCGTCTTCTTTTTTGTCAGCCAGAAAGCGCGTGTAGATGGAGATGAAGGTGATCGAAGCCGTCCCTCCGGCGACGAGGTAGTTCAGCCAGTCGGGGATGGTGAAGCCGGCAACGTAGGCGTCGGTCTGCGGACCGGCGCCGAAGGCCCACGCGATGTAAGCCTCGCGCACATACCCGATCACCCGCGACAGCATCACCGCGGCCATCAGCAACAGGGTGGCCGAGTAAGCGCTGTGCTGATGCGACGGGCGAAAAAAGCGCAGCCAGCCGGTCGAACCGCTGCGTGGGCTCTCGGCAGAATCCCCAGGTCGGTCCATGAATAGGCCGATTCTACACGGAAGCACGCGCTTGCCGTCTCGCCCGCAACCACCCACCGCAGTTGGAAACCAGTTAGCTACTAGCGCGCCGCTTGCTCCATCATCCATGCTTTCCGCAGGTTGGACGGAGCTTTTCTGGTTCCGAATCCGACCTGACCGGAGTTTGCCGTGGCCCCCGAAAATCCCGACAGCATGCGACGCAGTACCCGGCTGGCGTTGCAGGTTGGGGTACTCATCACCACTCTCGATCTCCGGAACCAGATCTGCGAAGAGTGCCGCAC
This sequence comes from Terriglobia bacterium, assembly GCA_041485425.1. GTDB lineage: Bacteria > Acidobacteriota > Terriglobia > Terriglobales > Acidobacteriaceae > JAIQET01. The sequence continues at coordinate 10,365 of JBGPJK010000018.1, forward strand.
GGTGGCCATCAATGCCCACGGTTGTGGAGTCATCATGCCGGAGGAGTTGAAGGTCGGTATTCCCGTCCTGGTCGATCTTTTATCGCAGCCGCGCAGCAAGAAGGCGCGAGTGGTGGTCTGTGTCTCGCTGGCAGAAGCCGGTCCCAAGACGTATCTGGTGGGTCTGGAGTTTGAGACTCCGGAGAACTTTTGGGGCATCGAAAACCCGCCGGCGGACTGGGCGGTCGCGAGCAAACCATAGATCCCGGCGCTCGTTTCTCACTGGCATCTGCTTTGACAGGCTGCGGGAATGGGCAGCATAATCCGGAACGTGGCCGATTCCCCTGTGGTCGAGGACTCCCTGCCTTCCGCGGTTCTGCGGCGCTCCTTCCGCAAGACCTTCCCTCCGGCAGTGCGAGGCGAAGGCGTCTACTTGTGGGATGCCGACGGCAAGCGCTACCTGGATTTCTCCGGCTCGGCGGCGGTGAATTTCATCGGGCACGGCGTGGCGGAGATTCCGGCCGCCATGGCGGAACAGGCTCGGCAACTGGAGTTCGTGCATAGCAGCCAGTTCACCACTCCGGTGGCGGAAGCCTACGCGCAGGAGTTGCTGGAGTTTGCCGGGGAGACTTTTCGTGGCGGCGCCGTGTTCTTCACCTGCGGCGGTTCAGAGGCGATTGAAACTGCGCTGAAACTGGCGCGGCAATACCAGGTGGAGATCGGACAGACCAGGCGCTACCAGGTGCTGAGCCGGACGCAGAGCTATCACGGCGCCACCCTGGGCGCGCTGGCGGTCTCCGGTAACCAGCGCCGGCGAGAGATTTATCTGCCCATGGTGCGGGAGTTCGCGCATGTCGGGCTGCCGTACTGCTATCGCTGCGCGTATGACTGCAAGGATGGCTGCCGGAATTGCGGTCAGCAGTATGCGGCCGAGTTGGAGCGCGCCATCGAAGCGGCTGGCGGCGCGGCGGCGGGGTTCATCTTTGAGCCGGTCAGTGGTGCGACTTTGGGCGCGGCGGCGCCTCCGGAAGGGTATCTCGAACAGGTGGCGGAGATCTGCCGCCGTCACGGCGTGCTGCTGATTGCCGATGAAGTGATGACCGGCATGGGGCGCACCGGGCGCAACTTTGCGGTCGAGCATTGGGGTGTGGCGCCGGACATCCTGGCCGCGGCCAAAGGGCTGTCGAGCGGATACGCGCCCCTGGGGGCGGTGATCGCGACAAAGAAAGTAGTTGATGCGATCGCCTGCGGGTCGGGCTCGCTCCTGCACGGGTTCACCTATAACGCGCATCCGATTTCAATGGCGACGGGACGCGCGGTGCTCGGCTACGTGAAAGCGCAGAAGTTGGTGCAGGCGGCGGATTCGCGGCGCGACAGCACCACGGCTGCGAACCTGGGGCGAGCGCTCGAAGGTTTGCGCGAGTTGAAGGCCGTGGGAGACGTGCGCGGTATCGGGATGTTGTGGGGGGTGGAGTTCGTCGCCGACAAAGCCACGAAGCGAACCTTCCCTGCGGATCTGAATTTTGCCGGGCGCGTGGGGCAGGCGGCCGTCCAACGCGGGTTGCTGGTGTATCCCATGCAAGGATGCGTGGACGGCATTGCGGGCGATCACCTGCTGATTGCGCCGCCCGCGGTGATTACAGCGGAGCAGATTGCCTGGGCCGTGGAGCAGTTGCGGGACGCCATTGAAGAAGCCAGCGGGCTAGCCCTTCAGCCGTCCGCGTGATCCAGTTTGAGAGTTGTGCCGCCCTCGAGGTTCTTAGCCGTGCGCGCATGATCCTTCACCCGGCTGAAGCCGGGTTCAGGATGACGCCGCAATCTGGGGTGACTGAATGCTGACTGCTGAATGCTAATCCATCCTGCTTACCTCACGTTTCATCTACCCTGTTTTCAGTTACTTCCCAAGTGAGATTCGTTTGAGCCCCGCTTTACCGCCGGTGCATTGCCGGCCATGGAATTCTGCCGCAGAGTAGCTCCCGGAAGCTGCAAAGGAGGGAGTTATGGCGAGTCCGATGATTGACTTCTGCGAGCAGGCGAACCCGGGAGTGCTGAGGGAAGTACAGCGGGCAAAGTTCCGCAACGCGAACCGGGTGCATCACAGCTTTTTGGCGGCAGCCGAGAGGCGAGCGCTGGTTTGGATGGCGGAGCGCACGCCGGCGTGGATCAACCCCGACCACCTGACCGTGCTGGGGTTTGTGGCGCAGGTGATGGCCGGGGCCAGCTACGCGATGGCGCGTTGGAATCGGCATTGGTTGCTGTGGGGGATTGCGTTCCTGGCGCTGAACTGGCTGGGCGACAGCCTGGACGGCACGTTGGCCCGGGTACGGCAGCGGCAGCGTCCGCGGTACGGGTTCTATGTGGACCACATCATTGACAGTTTTGGGGCGCTGGCGCTGATGGGTGGGCTCGCGCTTTCTGGCTACATGCATCCTCATGTTGCGATCGGACTGCTGGTGGCGTTCCTGCTGCTGTCGATCCAGTCGTACTTGGCCACGTACACCATGGGCGAGTTCCAGCTGTCGTTCTGGAGCTTCGGGCCGACAGAGCTGCGCATCCTGCTGGCGGCGGGCAACCTGGCGCTATTGCGCTGGCCGATGGTGCTCAAAGGACACTACCGGCTGTTTGATGTGGGCGGGATGGTCGGGCTCATCGGCATGGGAGCGATGCTGATCTTCTTCACCGCACGCAATACCTACCGGCTGTATATGCAGGAGCGAATCGTATGACCACGACCCGCGATAGCTGGCGCACGACCGGGCTGCGCTGGCTGAAGTTCAATTTCGTCGGCGGAATCGGCATCGCGGTGCAGCTGGTTGTGCTGACGGTGCTCAAGAGCGGCTTGCATCTCGATTACCTGGTCGCCACCGGACTTGCGGTGGAAGCGGCCGTCATACACAACTTCCTTTGGCACGAACGATTCACCTGGGCGGATCGGGCGGCGGGGGCGAGTCTGGTGCGGCTTCTCAAATTCAATCTGACCACGGGGGCATTTTCGATTCTCGGCAACCTGGTGATGATGAAACTCCTGGTGGGGATGGGGAAGCTCAACTACCTGCTGGCAAACATGATCACCATTGCCGCATGTTCGGTGGTGAACTTCGCGGTGAGCGACGGCTTTGTGTTTGCGGTGAAAGCCGCTCCCCAAGTTTCGGAACGGCGCTACGCGACCGGACTCGAATCTCCGGGAACTCCTCCTGGCAGCGATACGTAACAATTAGTGTCTACAGAGTGCATGGTTTCCCAGGACGGATCGCCTGGGACTCCTGCACTGGACGCTCGGGGGTGCGCACCACCGTGATCGACCTGATCAATCGCAGGAGGTCTGGCTGCTGGATTGGAAGCTATCTCTTGAATGGCCGTTCGTGGTAGTTGCTGTAAACGCCTGCCCTTACAACAGTTATCCAGAAATCAGTCCTGCTCATCCTTGTAACCGGTGTTACCTCAGGTCTTCTGACCATCACGGAGGCGAAGCTGAGCTTCTAGTGCGCATTCGGCTAGCGCACCTAGCGCAACCGCTGCTTCAGGGAGAGCTTCGTCCCCGAAAGAATCCAGATATTCGTTGATTGCGGAAATATGGGGCGCGACCTCAGCTACCAAGTGTTCCAACTTCTCATGCGAAGCCTGCTCAATCAATTCACTGCGTGCCTTGTCGTCACTCACGGCCCACATTGGTATCAAGTCAGACAGGCCCTTGAATTGAACGGGCAGTGCATCCAGATCGGGTTCTTCGTCCAGCATTGGCAGTTCTGCCGCTAAGTCGCACAGAACCTCGACGGCAGACATCACGTCACCCTGCGACTCACGCTGAAGGTAAAGAACAATCCCGTTCCTATAGATATGCATACTTTCATTGTTCTTCAGCCGCAAAGCATCCAATGCACGTTGCAATGCGGGCGAGTTCAACAATTGACTTATGTCGGTATCGGGTCGGCGTGAAAAAACGGGGAGCGATGGAAAACCCGGCATTTGTGAAAACCTGCTCTTTAGTTGAAACACTCGGTCTCGTCGATTGATAGAACAAACATCTACGTCAAAATTGCCGGACACTTCGATCACCACAAATTCGCCATTGACGCGAAGCGTAACTTCATGTCCTCGGTACACGATATCGAGCTTGTGGCGGAAGATGTCTCCCGGCAAAGCCAAATGCTCCCATGGGCGTTCCGGGTCAGCCGGACTGGTACAGACATTTGCATCAAACAGATTTGTGCTGCGGACACTTTTCCGAAATTGCTTGGCAATCTCTCTGAGGAGATCTACTGAGTAATTTTCCATCGGAGGTGAGCCACGAAGAATTGTTTTGCACGAGAAGTCTACACTGTGCAAGGCGCCAGGCCACACCCGTATCGCAGTTGACCTGCCCCGGGTCCGATTGCTGTTGAAGAATCCCCATTGCACCAGCAACGCTCAAGAGCGGCCTGTTTGTGAGCTGAGTTCTAATCCCCGTGATCGTGACCGTGCATCTGGCGCTCGACCGACCATATGTCTTCGGGCTTTTGCTCGAAGGGATAGACGTGCACCATCCAGCCGAAGATCTGGGGCACGAACCGGCCACCAGCAGTCTCGCATTCTTCTTTGGTCGTGATGGAACCAGCCAGGCCGAACCTCGCGTGCTGTCCCCACATTTCTCTTTTCTTTTCCTCGGGCGGAACACACATGTTGATGTGGGCGTGCCACTGGGCGACGCTCAGCGGAATGCGGGAGTTCAATTCATCCTCGCTTGCGGTCTTGGGGGCGATGTACATCACGCCGATCAGCTTGTAGTCGTCGCCGTGCTTCTCGTAAAGCAGCGAGGTGGGATGGTCGGGATTGAAGCGCAGTCCGGCTTCGAAGCCGTACCAGTAGTTGGTGAAGTGATACTGCTTCTGCGGCAGGTTGGGCAGGAAGATCTTGTAACCATCAGCCAGGGCGACTTTGTAGTCCTTGTATCTGTCAGCAGCTTTACGGGCGGCTTCCACCACCTGGTTGGCTTTGTCTTCATCGCCGGGCTGGGGGTCGCGCAGGGTGGTCATCTTCATGTGCGGGCCCATGTCCACATGACGGTCTTCCATGGAATGCATGGCGTGAGCGCTGCCGTCGCTGCCCATCCCGGGCATCTCGTGTGTGTCGGACGCGTTCGTGTCGTGTGCAGACATATCCATGTTCGACATGTCGCCCTGTGATTTTTGTTCCTGTGCCCAGGCAAAAGGCAACAGCAGCACCGCAACCACCATGGCCAGAATTCGTTGCTTCATACGGGACTCCCCACAACCTACGATGGTACTAACCCTGCAGGAAGCGAGTTGTTTCTGCAACGGAAGAGGGTTACCCAGGGTTACGGGGGTAATGGGATCAGGCGAATTGACTGACCTTGGCGGGCGGCTCAGCTTCCGCGAGACCAAGAAAGACAAGGACATCGGAGGCTGAAGCGGAGCCGGAACGAACGCAATCCGGGACACCGATTCCGTGATAGCCGTTTCCGGCGAGGGCGAGGCCGGGAAGTTGCCGGCGTAAGCGATCGATGCGCTCCACGCGCTCCAGATGGCCGACGCCGTACTGAGCCATGGCGCGTTTCCATTTGTACACGCGGGTAAAGCGGGGTTCGGCGGTGAGGCCGATAATCTGACGAAGTTCCTCGCGGACAATACGCAGGATTTCCTCTTCCGGCGCGGCCAAGATCTGCTCGTTGCGCGCGCCGCCCACGAAACAACGCAGGAGAGCGCGGTCCTCCGGAGCGCGGTGGGGGAATTTATTGTGGACGAAAGTCGCGGCCAGCATGCGTTTGCCTTCGCTGCGCGGCACCAGGAAACCGAAGCCTGGGGGCAACGAAGAGCGCACCCTTTGATCGTACCCGAGATTGACCGTGACGGATGAAGTGTAGTCAATGCTGCGAAGTTCGGACGCGAGCTCAGCGCCTGCGCTCTGCAGAAGGGCAGCGGCCGCTTGCGCGGGGGTGGCGACAATCACCGCGTCGAAGTGGTCCGACCTGTAGCCGGCGGAAACCAGCCAGCCTCCATTCTGACGCTGCACCGATTGCACCGGCGTGCCCGGACGAAGCGCGGGGGCAGACAGGCGCGCGACGACCGCATCCACCAACTGCTGCATTCCGTCTTTCAGTGAGGTGAAGAGCGGGCGCGCGGGGCCCTTTGCCGCCTGCACCATTTTCCTGCGGGCAGCCAGCATGGCGCGTCCCAGGCTGCCATGCTTTGCTTCCATCTCGGCGAAACGTGGAAGCACCGCGCGCACGCTGAGTTGGGAGGCCTCGCCGCCATAGACGCCGGAGAGCAGCGGATCGGCGAGACGGTCCACCATCTCAGGCCCATAGTGGCGCTGGACGAACGACGCGACGCTTTCGTCGGCATCCGCCTTGCGGGGGGGATGGAACCATTCGCGCGCCATGTGCAGCTTGGTGCCGACAGAAAACAGCGGTGAGAACACCGTGGGCAGGATTTTGGTCGGCACCATGAACATCAGGCCATCGGGAAGGACGACCAGTTTGCCTTTTACCAGGATGTAGGTCTTGCGGTCGGCGTCATTGGAGCCGATAAGCTGATCGGTGAGTCCGACCTGGCGGCAGAGATCGGTGGCCCAGGGTTTTTCGGTGAGGAAGGAATCAGGGCCGGCCTCGACCAGGCATCCGTCCACGCGGTCGGTGACCAGGACGCCGCCGAGCCGCTCACTGGATTCGAACACGACATATTCCACCGGCGCTCCGGTACGGCGTTTTTGTTCGAACGCGAAGGCAGCGGAGAGTCCGGAGATGCCGCCGCCGATGATGGCGATGCGTTTCATGAATTACACCGGGCGAAAGCCCGCTAGGTTCTTGTTGCCTGACGCGGTGCTGAAGCCCCGCTCTTCCATCCGAGCCTTGATCTTGCGATGTCGGCCAAGGCTGCGGCCAGCAGCGGCGAATCATTCAGCGACTCAGCGCGCCACAGGCGCATGCCTTCCTTCTCGGCAAATTGTGTGAAGCCGATGTCGATGTCGTAGAGCACTTCGACGTGGTCGCAGAGAAATCCGATGGGCTGAATAAATACGCCGTGATGACCTTTTTCTTTCAGGCCTCGAATGGTGCCTTCGACGGTGGGCCCGAGCCACGCTCCGCCCGACATGCCCTGACTCTGAAAGGCAAAGCTCCAGTCATTGCCGGCCAGACCTGCTTCGCGTGCAACCAGCGTAGCAGTCTCTTTGGCTTGGCTCTCATAAGGATCTCCCTCGCTGATGGTGCGTTGGGGGACGCTGTGAGCGGTAAAGATGATTGGCACTCTCGTTCCCATCTCCGCGCAGGCGCTTTGCCATCCGGCGCGGAGTTTTTCAGCGAAGCCTTTGATCAGCAACCGGTGGTCGTGCCAGGACTCGACGAAGTCGATGGCAAACGGGATGCCATGCGAAGCGTCGAGCGCCGCGCGGTAAAGGCCGACGCTGGTGCGAGAATTTTGCGGCGCAAGGCAAATGACCACCGCACGCTCAATTCCGTCCGCGGTCATGGTGCGGACCGCATCGGCGACGAAGGGCTTCCAGTTACGCATGCCAACGTAGACCGGCAGTCCCAGTTCGCGGGCCAGCAGGGCTGCTTGCTTCAAGGTCAGTTCGGTCAGCGGAGACTTCCCAATGAGGCCATAGCGATGCTTCACTTCTTCGATGACCTGCGGCGGGAGCGGGCGTCCGCCGGTCACCTGCAGCAGGAAGTCCGGGACCTCGGCCACCGAATCAGGGCTTCCGTGGGCTAGCAGCAGGACCGCAGTCCTCCCAGTTTTGGATGTTGCGTCCAATATGCTCCCGCCCTCAGCAACTTTGTGCAGGTTGCGTGTTTTTGATAAGAAAATCAGTTGCCAGTTGTCAGTTCCCGGTTCTCAGTTGAGATTCATGGACGAACTTAGCCAGCGCTTTCACATTCTCCACCGGGGTTTCCGGGAGAATGCCGTGACCTAGATTAAAGATGTGCCCGGGCCGCCCGGCGGCGCGTCGCAAAATGTCTTCTGCGCGCGATTTCAGTTCCTTCCAATCGGCGAACAGCAGGACCGGATCAAGGTTGCCCTGCACCGCACCGGTAGACCCCAGGCTGCGCCAGCCCTCGTCGAGCGGAATACGCCAATCGAGGCCAATCACTTCCGCTCCGGTTTCTTTCATAGACGGCAGGAGCGTGGCACTGTCGGTGCCGAAATAAATGATGGGCACTCCGGTTCTTTGCAGAAGCTTTACCAGTTCCGTGGTGCGGGGCAACACGTAGCGGCGATAGTCTTCCACGCTGAGGCAGCCGACCCAACTGTCGAAGATCTGGATGGCGTCCGCGCCCGCACCTACTTGCTCGGCGGCGTATTCGGAGACGACCGCGACCAGCTTCCGCATCAGTTCGTCCCAGGCAACGGGAGACGTGTACATCATCTTCTTGGTATGGACGTAGTTCCGCGAACCGCCGCCCTCAATCATGTAGCTGGCCAGGGTGAAGGGGGCTCCGCAGAACCCAATCACTGGCAGGTCTGCTCCGAAGTGTTTGCAAACCAGGCGGACTGCTTCGGAAACGTAGCCGAGATCGGAGGCGCGGTCGGTGCGGAGGCGGGTAATGTCTTCCTGCCTGCGTACCGGCTTGGCGATTATCGGACCTTCCCCGGCGGAGAACTGAAAGGGCAGACCCATCACTTCGAGCGGCAAGAGAAGGTCGGCGAAGATGATGGCCGCATCCACACCCAGGGCTTCAGCGGCGGTGATGGTCACCTCGGCTGCGACCTGCGGTTTCTTGCAGATTTCAATCAACGAATATTGCTTGCGGACGGCGCGGTACTCAGCCATGTAGCGCCCAGCCTGGCGCATGAACCAGACCGGCGTCCGGTCGACAGGCTGCGCCTTGCAGGCCTTCACGAAGCGGGATTCCGGGGCCGACATGAATCTCTAAATGTAGCATTTTTCCCTGCTTCCGCGAGGTTGTGCGCCAAGATCCCTCAAGACGAGTGGCCCGTCTCGTAAGTCAAGAAAGGAGTTCGGCCTTCTGCGCAGCGATCGACTGACCTGCCCTTGTGAGTAGCGGCGGCATCAAGAGAGTACCCTCAGGCCGCAGCCGATTCGGCCTATCATTCTGGGAAGCGAATTGGGAGGTGCTGGGATGGCAGCGAGTCAGGTTGTTCTGTACTTCGACAAGCAGGAAGATGCCCTGCTTTTCACTTTGGCTGCCAGTTCGGTGATTTCAGATGAGGGGCCGGTGCGCAGCAACGCGGCCTTGGTCAAGATTGCGGAAGAAATCTCGAAGGCAAGCCGAATTACGACGGAAGGTGTCCTGAACATGGCAACACCGCCGAAAAAGGATTCTCACCGCCAGCGCCAAGAGGAGTGGGCGTAGACGGAGCTGGTGGGAGGTCCCTGCCCCAGTCTCACAAACTGCATCTCTGTCGGTCTACTTCGGAACGTCAAAGCGGTAACCGATTCCTCGCACGGTCTTCAGGTAGGTGGGGTTGTCAGGATCAGGCTCGATCTTTTCCCGGAGACGGCGGACGTAGACATCGATGGAACGTGGGGTAACGAACGAACCGTCTGTCCAGACGGCGTCCAGAAGCTGGTCGCGGGTGAAGACGCGCACGGCATGGCGTGCCAGGTAATCCAGCAGGCGAAATTCGCGGGTGGTCGTGGGCACAGTCGCGCCTGCGACTCTCACCATCATGGAAGAGGCATCGATTTCCAAGTGGCCCAGCTTGAGAACGTCGGGCTGTAGGGCTTCCTGCGAACTGCGCAACACAGCACGCACTCGGGCTACAAGCTCGCGAGGGCTGAAGGGCTTGATGATGTAATCGTCACCGCCGAGTTCCAATCCCTTCACGCGATCGGTTTCGCCGGTTTTGGCGGTCAGGAAGATGACATGTGCCGCGGCGAGCCCTTTGGTGTGGCGAATATGACGACAGAGTTCGAACCCGTCGCTCCCGGGAATCATGATATCCAGCAGGAACAGCGACGGGGCACACTTGACCGCTTCCTCGAGGACGGACAACGAACCACGGAACCAGCGGGTGGCGAAGCCGGAGAGGTCGAGGTGGAGGCATATCAGGCGGGCAATGTCGGCATCGTCCTCGACCACAAAAACCAGAGGCCTTCCGGTCCACGGTTCTGCGGGAGACGGATGAAAGCTCATTCCGATGCGGCGGTCTTCGGGAAAAGACACGAAAGCCGGTACCTGTGTTGTAGTCAGTCTGAGCAGCGGGTATTGCAGGATTATTGCTGGATGATTAAAGCTTGGTTAATTCCGGGGAAAGACCGGTATCCGGCAGCTACTCCCAGCGCGTTCGCGAGCTCGGACATTGCTCCCGGAGTGAATGGACTGGCGGAGCACGCAGTCTCACACTAACTTCTCTCTGCAAGAATTCCCTGCTAACAGGGAAAATTACAGGGAATTTCTTTGTTTTGGGACCAAAAATTACCGCACCATCCTCTAGATAGGACTCATTCCGCTGGGTTTGCTGGCGTGGCGACCTTGAACCGAACAGGGAATTTTCAGAACCTATCAGGGAATACGTCTCCCTGATACGGGGTGGGAACAGGTTTGGGTTTAAGACAAGACGATCTACTGCCGTGCAGGCTGTGGAAACCCGAGATACTTTCGTTGCTCGACCCAGCTCAGCGGCAAGCGGCGAGTCAGTTTTTCAAAAGTCAGATCAGAAGGCTGGCGTCCATCGAGGATGGCTTGCACGATGTCGGGTGCGAGAAAGGCGCACTCCAGGACCCGGCCCACGTACCGCTCGCTGAGAGTAAGTTTTTGGGCAATCGATCTCTGACACGAGGCTTCTCCGGCCAGAATCCATTCGTACCACTGGTGCCCGCGAGCCAGCGCCTTCAACAGGGATGAAACCGAGTGCGACCGAGCCTGGCCAAGAGGATCGGGAGAGAGCACAAGTCGCATCTCGCCGCCGCAACGCTTGATCCGCGCCTGGAGCGCAAGCCGGATCACCTCCCCAGGGCCCTCTTCCTGCTGATCGGCCCGCAAGCGACGTGAGGCGACGAGACGGTCGTCGACGAGTCCCGCAAAGAGTTCTCGTTTGCCGACTTCAACTTCGATCCGATCAGGATGAACCACAACATGCCGCACTACCTTTCTCACGAAGTCCTGTACTGCTGCGGGCGAGGCAGAGAGCCACTCGTCGGATTGCTTCAAGGCGGCCGCTATGAGCTGCTGAGTCCGTGCCGGAGGGTCTCCGGGCTGGCCGAGTTCGTCCATGACGTCTCTGGGGGACTGTAAGAAAGACTGCAACCTGAGCGAAACCTGCTGTTCAACCTCATGGGCTGGCAGTCTGGCTGGCCTGCTGGGTGCCCCACAACCGTCACTCTTCGCTTGGCAAACATAGTAGCGATACCGTTTGCCGTTCCTTAACGTGTGGGACGGGGTGAATCGATTGCCCTCGGCATCCTGCAGCAGGCCGACGAGCAAGCTGGAGGAGTTCGTCTTGAGACCATGCCTGCGTCCCTGGTGGTCGCTTCTCAGCTGAGCCTGTACCCGCTCCCACAGCTCCCGCGGAATAATCGCTTCGTGTTCCCCCGGATAGCCTTGTTCTCGGTGGTGAATTTCTCCCAGGCAAATACTGTTCTGCAGGATCTTGTACAGCGCACCTCGGGAATAGGAGGTCCCTCCCGACCGGTTCCCAGCAGCACTGATCCTGGCCTTGCTCTTGATCCCTTCCTGATCGAGTCGGGCCTTCAGCTTCGAGACACATCCCAGCTCCAGGTACAGATGGAAGAGATGGAGGACGAACTTCGCTTCCTCCGGGTTCACGATCAGCTTTCGTTCCTTGAGGTCATATCCGAGCGGCACTGTGCCGCCCATCCACATGCCTTTGCGCTTGGAGGCTGCGATCTTGTCGCGGATCCTTTCCCCGGTGACCTCCCGTTCAAATTGGGCGAAGGAGAGCAGTACGTTCAGGGTCAGCCGACCCATGGAAGTCGTGGTGTTGAACTGCTGGGTGACGGAGACGAAAGAGACTCCGCGTGCGTCCAGGGCTTCCACGATCTTGGCAAAGTCGGCCAGACTGCGGGTGAGGCGATCGACCTTATAGACCACGATGGTGTCGACCTTGTTGGCCGCAACATCTTCGAGCAAACGTTTGAGCGCTGGTCGGTCCACGGTCCCACCGGAATATCCCCCGTCGTCGTATCGGGCCGGGAGCGCTCGCCAGCCTTCCTGTCGCTGACTGACGATAAAGGCCTGGCAGGCTTCCCGTTGGGCGTCTAGGGAGTTGAACGATTGCTGCAGACCCTCTTCTGAGGACTTGCGCGTGTAGATCGCACACCGGATGACGGCCTTGGGCTCAGTGGTCATTGGGCCCCCCGGGATTCCTTGGATGGTTTACTTTTGAGACCGAAGAAGAGTGGCCCGGACCAGCGGGTGCCGGTGATGAGGCGGGCGATCCCGGAAAGGCTTTGGTAGCGAGCGCCTTTGTATTCATAGCTTTCCGCTTCCACCTCCACCACATGGACTTGCTCCTTCCACTGGCGCACAAGGCGAGTGCCGGGCTTGATCGGCGGCCGGGTTGAAACTGCCGCGTTGGGGTCGGCCTCGAACGCGCGGGCAAGCTGGCCGAGCCGGCGGCGGCTAGGGTCGTTGAGTCCACCAAACTCCTGCTCCTGCATCCGGTAAGCCACCATCCGAAGCATCAGATCTTTGCGCATTTCAAGCGGCGGATCTTTCTTGAAAAGCCGCTGCCAAAGACCGCACAATGCGGGTCTGCTCAAATGGGGTAAAGAAGCGAGGCGCTGCGGGTTAGAAGAATCGGGCATAGTATCTCCTTCCCACGGATCAGCAACATTGACGCTTTCCTTTCGGAGAGAGTTCAAGTCGACCATAAACTACACAACTCGGCCTGGCTCAACTGCGGCAATGCTGCCCACCGTTCCGCCACGGCAACCGCCATCGCCATCTCCTTTGGAGTAGTGCCAGTGCACATTTCCGCTCCGTTCCCGGTAGGAATCAAGCGGTTTTGCTCGGAAAAAGAGAGGCTGATCTGGCAGAAAGGCTTGACAATCCGGAGGTTTAGAGTCCCAGCTGCCAGGCCTACCGTCACGAACGGCCAGAAATACCTTGCATGGGCTCCGAAGAAGAGGTAATCGGGACAGGGAACTGCTAATGCCTTCAGATTGGGCACGGCACGTTAAAGGGTCACATTGTGAAAATCACACATCAAAATGATCTGAGGCGCCGCCAGGATCGTCGGGCGCTGCCAAATCAAGAAGCGTCATCTCCTCCCAAAAAGCCTGCGCAGAGCGTTGGATCTCACCCGTTGAGCCCTGAAAAAAGACCTACTTCTCCATACGCCGCAACTCACACCATCAGCGTGCAGTTCATCTGCCTCAGCCCGCGAACCAAGGCAAAATTCCTGCGGTGGGCACTCCGTGGCTTCCGTTCCAAGAAGATTCCATCTGGTGGCGATTCCGTATCCGCATAGTTATTTCTGCCGCATCGCCTTGAAAGAGTACCGGGAGTTCGAATCCCTCTCCCTCCGCCACACAGTCTGGGTTGCAGAGAAACCCCGCTGTATTCCGTTGAAAATTGCTGGAAATCGCCGCAATTTCTCGCAAGTCTTGGCCTCAAACCGGACCGGAGAAAATGTCATGCCTAACCCCGCAGGGAAGTTTTGGAGCCGTTTTCTCTGGAGGGCACACACGCAGTCCGGTTTTGCCCTGATCGCCATCATTTGAGCGTATTCCGGGGCACTCACTTGCTCTGTGGGGGTCTTGAGCTGCCCAGTGAGTGTCGCGAGCGAGTACGAAGCAACCTCTGCTTGCGTGAACGATACTTCGAAATCCGAGATCTTTATTGACTTGATGTACGGGGCTACGTATCTGAACGCAGGCAGCAGGAGCGGGAGCACCAAAATACCCGCAATCAGGAGCGGCCATCTGGGATTACCCAGACCGGGGTTCAGCCTCGCGGCCTCGGAGAGAAAAAGAAAAAACACGGAGAGGAAAAGAAAGACAACCAGGTAGCTATAGCCAATCAATCGCAGTATGGCGATCCCCGCCCCTTTACCTGTTGTGGAGGCCTTTGATCTCTTGCCTTCAGGTCCTTGTTGTCTCGGCCATTTGCCACCTCAATGACTAGCGCTAGACGGCGATCGTGTACGGAGGAGCGAATTCCGGGACGCCGGCGTGCTTTCCGGCGATCCAGCGAAGGACGTAGACCTGCTTGGGGTCGGTCAAGCCGTGAACGATGGAGTTGGGGATGACTTCGAGCAGAGTGTGGGCACCCAGGTCCTTGAAGTAGTCGATGTCGGGCTCGACCTTAATGCACTGCACGCCGTCGATTTGTTTTGTGTCCTTTTCGTGGAAGGTGAGCTGCACGTTCGCTTCACCGAACTGAACCTGCTTGAAACTGCTTGTGGCATCGGGGTGGAAGAGTCCCGGACTCGGTTCGGGAGCGAACTCGCCCTCCATCGCAGCCCGGCGCACTTGGTCGACCAAGAGCTTATCTGCGTACCCGAAGAAACGGTCCTGCGCCAGAGATTCGTCCCACAGGATTTCTTTGAAGTAGTCCAAGGGGGTTTTCGCAGGAAGTTGGATGGTCTTCATCGCAGCGGCCAGATTCAGGAGCGAGGCCAGCGCGGCAGGTTTACTACCCTGCCGTAGCTTCTCGTAGTTCGCTTTGGCTTCGGCGTCGGAGCTTCCGACAGTGAGGAAATTAGAGATCACGGGGTCGTTCGCCTTCAGGGCATCCCACGTTTGGAACTTGAAGTTGGCATTGTCCTCTAACAGCATGAGGTCAACCATGGCGACCGCTTTGAGAGAAAGCTTCACGGGCGTGAAGCCGGCGTCGACGTACCCCTTGCCGGAGGCAAGCACGGTGCAGTTGTCCTGCAAGTTGTCACGGTAGGGCAGGTGAAACACGGTAGTTGGTGCTGGCTTGAACTTGTCGAAGAGTTGGTTCTGAAAGCCGTCAAAGATGCGGATGAGGAAATCTTTACCCTGGATCGGCTGGCGCGTGCCGTCGTAAAGGGTGACTACCATCGTGGCTTTGTCGGCGGTGGCGCTCGCTCTCTTCGGTTTGTTGTTCGCCATGCTTCCTCCTCGATGAAGTGGTTGCTTGTCCCGCGCTGATCGTCATCCATCCCTGGACGCTCGTCATTCATCCGCTTCGATGTCCTCGTTGCAGGCAGAGGAGGCGACGGCGTGTTCCATGGGGCGGCCGAAAGCGAAGAACTCGAGCGCGGCCGGGGCAAACACAGCGTTTTGGGGACCCCGGTGCCCGGCGGCCTCGTGCATCGCCGTTGCGAGATTTACGCTGAAGAAACCTAACATAAAGGTGGAGACGTTCACCTGAAGCTGGCTGCTTGCGCGGCTGCCCTGCGCCGTCACCAGTGTGAGGTTCCGAAAAATGCGGTTCTGGTGCCCTTCGTCCGAGAACACATCGACGATGGCGACCACGCCGCGCGGAACCTGCTTAATCTGTCGGGGGGTGATCGGTAGCTGATAGAAGTTGTCCGCCTTGAATAACTGGACAAACACGAAATCGTTGTCTTCGGCGACCTTAAGCCACTTTTGCTGAAGGAGGCCGGTGAGTAGCTGCCGGAACTTGCTTGCTCCGTAGCCAGCATAGCCAGTCATCGGAAAAACCCTCGAGCCCCTGGGTGGAATATTGACGCTTCCGACTTGCAGGCCCCATACGGGGTGGACTTCGAGTACATGGTGTGGATTACTTGGGGCCTCCGCACCAACGTCGTGGCCTTCGTTCCAGACCCGGAAGTAGCCGGCAAACTGAATGGGTTTTCCTCGGAGGCTTTCGATGGTGTTTTTCAGGCTCGCCGTGACATTGGGCGGTTCGGCGACTAGCCCAAACTCTTCGGAGCCGTCGGCGGGTCCGGAGATCGCGACGCCTTGATTATCGACCGCGTTACCCGGGACACCGATGTGCAGTTCCCCGTCATTGCCGCCACAACTGATGGGGTGCACGTTCTTCGCGGGAGAGGACGTGCTTGCAGAAAGGATGCCGATGGGGTTGCCCTGCGTGTAGTGCGAGGTAATGAAGGCTTTGCTGAATCGGTATACCTTTGTCTGCGCAAGCGCCGGCGCAGAGAGGCCGAATAGAAGTACCGCGATCCATACTCTTCTCGCCATGACCCTTTCTCCTTGAAAGCCCGCACAATGCTGTACCACCAGCCACCGCTATCGCGGCAGAAAGCGGCTGTTGTTCTAGATTTGGAGCAAGAACACCTGGGCCCGTTGGACGATGGGGTTGCGCGGAAAGGGAAGCGGGAGCAAGTGTATGCAGGCGGCATGTGGGTGTCAAGAGCGCATCACGGTTCGGCGTGGCGAGGTCGCGGATTTTGCGCGGTGAGTGGGCAGCCTTTTGGCTTGGGATGAGGGAATTTGGTGGTCGGACAAAAGAATGAGCCTCCGAAAGGCGTGCCTTTCCCTCTCTCGGGTGTCGAATACGGCACTCCTAAGTCCAGATGTTCTTATGGGAGGATAGATGCAGCTTTTGGCATGACATGGCCACTAACTCCCGACCGTTCGTCGTAGCGCGCAACAAGTGCATCGTACCCAAGCAAAGGCGTATCGAGCGCTTGACGTCGGGGTATTCGATTCGAGAGTTCTACAACCATCCCCAAGGCCGCTACTGGTATGTGGTCACCGCTCTGGAGGTGAAGCCAACGAACAAGCGCCCGCCGACTCGCGCTTGACTCTCGCGCGATTTCTTAGAGACCGCAGTCAGCGGTGCCAGTTCCAGACGGGGTTGCCTTTCTCGTCGCGGAGTACGAGCGTGTCGGTACCCTTCACCACTTCGCGGGCGAGGATGAGGTCGGATTCGCCCTGCTTGACTTTTGAGCCGGTGAGCGCGATTTCGTCCCCTTTGCTGAAACTCACGCCCATGTCGTCGAGAAAGGACTTGGGGCAGAGGTACACGTCGACGGTGTCAGTCCCATTTTTCACCAGCAGGTGGGCGACTTCTTTCTCGCTGCCTTTGGGCGGCAGTTTCACCTCCTCCACAGTCCCTTTCATCTTCAGCTCGGTGTGTGGGTCGTACTTGGGTGGGCTTGGCTCTGGGTTCTTTTGGGCAAGTACCGGCACAACGCACAGGGATGCGAAAAGCGAGGCGAGGAGAAGTATTCTGTGAAACTCGGTTGAATCACGCAAGGCTCCCCCTTCACCGTGGAACTAGGAATGAAGCCAGCGTTCTCTACCTTCTATAGTACTCCCTATTTTTCATCGTGCGAGATCAGGTGAGTTGCGCAGGAGTGGATTTGAGGAAGGGATAAAAATTAAAAGGGCCATGACATTGGTTATGCTCTAGCCGCCGACTCCTGCGAGGGAGTCAACAGCGTGGAAGCATGCACCGTCACAGCCCCCTGATGCGATCACTGCTTTCGCAGTTCCAAACCCCAACGGCCCCTCGCAGAGCGGTCGGATTTTTCGGGTCTGGTTGCCCAACAGGTTGCCCTGCCAAGCCGGATCACCCAGCCTACTTCGGACCGGCTAAGTTTTATTTCAGCCAACCCTTTCGGCCGTCGACGAGGGCAACCTTAGTCCCCCGTCGAATTGCCGTCAATGCCCGTTTTTGGTGCACTGCACTCTTCTTGCTGCAGGGCAGTTTCCCGGCTCTGTTCAAGGCTTTCGGCGGCGGGGCGTCTGTGGGATTTCCACAGGGTGAGAGCGAAGGAAGCGGGACCAGCAAGGCTGTAACCCCATAGCGGCAGAGCGCCTTAGCAGCCGCTGGCCTGCGACTGCACAATTTCTCGCCATCCTCCTGCTCGCACGTCGCAGGTGACACAGGACAAACCAGATATGTTCCCGAGAATTGAATTGACCCCAAGGGCGATAGGGTCTAAAGAAACTGCCGGTGCGATGGAGGGTAGATGATCGTACGGAGAAGAGGTCACCACCGTGAAGGTTCAGCTCGAGAATCTCACTCTGCAGATGTACAAGAGCGGCATTCGATACTCTGAAGGGCTGCGCGAGTTCCAAAAGGTCTTTGTTCTTACGGTCTTGCGAGAGCAAAAGTGGAATCAATTCCAGACGGCCAAGAAGTTGGGCATGCACCGTAATACGTTGCGACGACTCCTCCGCGACTTTCAGCTAGACATCAGGTCCTTGCGCGCGGCGGCGCGTCGTCGGCCGCCCGAGAGCGAACGTCCTCTAGCGCTGGAAAAGAAAGCACGTGCGAGGTAGACGCGCTGTTGCACCAACATACTTACGAACCAAAATCAGGTGGGTTGCGGAATATGTAAAAAGACCGCGTGCTAGCGGTCTTGGTGGGGGCGGTTCGTCACCACGAAATTAGGATTTCGACGTGCCTCGTGTCGCAGGCGTAGCCCGAAGACGTGTTCATCTTCCTTCAGACGAGTTTCCGCACGTTGCCGGTTCTTTTCCTTAAGCTCTGCGAGTTCTTGTTTCCGCCTCTCACCAACGCCGGACCTCCCGAGGATGTATCCGGCAAGTCCGCCCAGTAGAGCCGACAATTCTTTTCCCTCCTCCTCTGTCTAGAATGTGAAACTGAAGACTACGGACCCAAGGTGGATCTATTTCTGATCGGACAGGGGTTCGATCTTCTCAATGACCAACGCGCTCGAACCGCCCCGTTGAAAGACTTTCCCGTTGGCAGTGACTTTCTGTCCTGCGAACGGCAGTAGCCTTTCGTTTTGTCCGCTTGACGGGGTGGTGTCGGCGATTGGCCAGTAGATGGTGCCGTCGTCTGCCAGAATCACCAGTGGAGAGCCCGCTTTCGCGCAAGCCAACCCGCAATCCCTGCTTATAGGCTTGCTGAGATTCTTGGTGAACGCACAGGCCGAATCCAGAACATAGCCCTTCACCGTGATCGGTTTCCCGGCGTCGTTACCCGCCGCTAGAGCAGCAACAACAACTACGAACGCAAGCAAGAGTTTTGGCACATTACGAAGATTCATTTGCGGTAACCTCCCTAAAATCAGACTGTTTACCCCTCGTGCGAGACGGTCGCATAAAACTTGGGCTGGCTGCCGCCCACCCCCACTGCATGGGTTAGTAGAG
>JBGPJK010000019.1:0-28759 GCA_041485425.1 Terriglobia bacterium
CCTGCCAGGAAGGCGGCGGCCAACAGAACTGGTTGCTGAATGTAGATACTCTGGAGCACAGGAAAACTGAAGAGGCTCAGCACAACCAATGCCCCCAGAATCTGCCTGCTACATCGCCATCGGAGCATAGCAAGCCACAAAGCGACACTCATCGCGGCGAGCATTGGCAATATCCAGCGGAACACACTCTGAACCGTGGCGAAGGGCAGGCCGGCGATTGGAGCCAACACAAAAGCCACGTACAACGGGTAAGCGAAT
The DNA here is from genome assembly GCA_041485425.1 of Terriglobia bacterium. Lineage (GTDB taxonomy): Bacteria > Acidobacteriota > Terriglobia > Terriglobales > Acidobacteriaceae > JAIQET01. The sequence continues at coordinate 259 of JBGPJK010000019.1, forward strand.
CGGTCTTCGTCCTTCGGTATCCCGTCGCGCTCCGGAACCAGCGCGTGCCCGTATGCCCAGACTTGAATCTCCTGGGTTACTTCAGGACTGTACGGATCCCGGCCATGTAACAACAGCTCTCGCGAACCGTACCAGCGGGGATAGAGATCAGAAAAGTGAATGTCCACCGGAGGTGCCCAGACGCGATCGACGAAAAACCACATGCTGAATGCCATCACGGTAGCAACGAGCAAGATGGAGTGCCGCCCCTTCGCGAGCGAGATCCAATAAGAAAGATTTTTGACCGGCTGCATTGATTCCTCTTGTTCCCTCTTAAGGACACTCGGCTGGCCAGAAAACTTTTCCATCAGAATCATCCCGGAAGTTGGATCGTTTCGTCTACGACCTTGCTGCGAGTGGTTTTCGTAGCCTTTCGTCTACATACCGCAACAGCACCACCCCCAGCATAGGCAGATAGATAAACACCACCGCCCATCTCCCCACTTCCGCGAAACTGTGCGGGATGTGATACCACCGCCATATCCCCGCTCCCCAACTGAAAAAGACCGTCCACACAAGTTCCCGCCGCGTCTTCGGAATCAACCAAAGAATCAAGGTGTCAAAGAACCACCGCTGTGGCATGATCGCCGCCACCAGCAGCAGAAGCGCGTCCGATCGCGATACCGCAGGAGCGCCAGCGCCAGCAAGGGTCCGGGGAACACCAGCAAAGGGATGAAGTGCTCGTAATAGCCCAGCTGCCCCGCCCACAGCCATGGCCATCGTGGCATCACCGCCAGGCTGAGAACACCCAGCACAACGCACCCCGCGACGCCGCGCCAGCTCAGATGCGTCAACCCCACCGGTAACCCAATCTGCGGCTTCACCATGGTGACCGGCAGCAGCACAGGGAAGAAGGCGCTGGCGGTTATCAGCGGCGCCCACTGCACCGTCAAGATCCCGGCCCAATAGGGATACGCCAGGAAGACCAGCAGCCGGTGGTAACCCTGGCGCGTCAGACCGAAAGCCAGCAGCCCCGAACTGATCCCATAGAAAATCGCCCCCGCGACCTCCGGAGGCAGCCACACGAAGGGTAAGCCGAAGAACGCTGCCGTCAGCGGATACTGCTCCAGCGGTGTGTCGTAAGGATTCTTCCGCTCCAGCAAGTACCGTGCCGCCCGGATCGCCCAACTGAAATCCGCCGCCCCCTGATGAAAGTGCACCAGCAGAAACCAGCAATAGGTGCCAGTCGCCACCCCGATTGCGGCGGAGATAACTATGCGTGTTCGCATGAAAGCGTCTCGCCCCATAAGTTGTAACATGGGAGCGATTTTGCTTCTGCCACACGATTGTTGAGAGATCGCAAGCTCGGCTTTCTGCTCTCGCTGCTCCTGGCGGCGAGCATGTGGTTCTACGTGCAACATGTGCTCATCGCCTACCAGCGCGCCGACGCTGCCGCCCACACCCGTCCCCGCGGCAACCTCTCCGATCTTTATCCGCGCTGGCTGGGCGCGCGCGAACTCCTCCTGCACCACCGCGATCCTTACAGCCCGGAGATTACCCGCGAGATCCAGGCTGGCTACTACGGGCGCCCCCTCGATCCCGTGCGGCCGGACGATCCCAAGGACCAGCAGGGCTTTGCCTACCCGGTGTACGTCGTTTTTCTGCTCGCTCCCACCATCACCCTGCCGTTCGCGATCGTGCAGGCCACGTTCCGCTGGTTCCTCGTGCTTCTGACCGCCGCCAGCGTTCCCCTGTGGTTGCGCGCATTGCGCTGGTCTCCGTCGAAAATCATCGTCGCCATCCTGACCATCCTCACGCTCGGTAGTTTCCCTGCGGTGCAGGGAATCAAGCTCCAGCAGTTAAGCCTCGTCGTGAGCGGGCTCATCGCTGCCTGTGCCGCCCTGCTCGCCGCCGGCCACCTTCTGCTTGCTGGCGTGGTGCTGGCCCTCGCCACCATCAAGCCGCAACTCGCTTTGCCCCTGGCAGCATGGCTGCTTCTGTGGGCGCTCAGCGACTGGCGCCACCGCCGACGTTTCCTTTGGGGATTTTGTGGAACCATGACAGCTCTTCTCGCGGCAGCTCAGTACGTCTTGCCGGGATGGATCGGCCGCTTTCGCGACGCACTCGCCTCCTACCGCCAATATACCGGGGGTGCCGGATCCGTGCTGGACGTGCTCACTACGCCGGCGCTCGGACGAATCCTCACCGTGTTGATCCTGCTCGCCACGGCCGTCGTATGCGGGCGCATGCGCCGACAACTCGCCAACACCGCCGGCTTCGCCCTCGTGCTGGTGCTCGTCCTGGCAGTCACGATCGTTGTCATCCCCATGTTTGCGCCGTACAACCAGTTGTTACTCTTGCCGGCGGTTTTCCTGCTCGCCCGCCACTGGACTCTGCTTGCCGCCAAGAGCCGCATGATGCGCCTGGCCTGTGTAGTCACTGGATTGCTGGTCTGCTGGCCGTGGCTGGCTGCGGTCGCTCTGACGGCAGCCTCGCTGGTGTTGCCCGCGTACCCGGTGCAGCAGGCCTGGGCCTGGCCTCTCTATACCAGCCTTGCAAGTCCTCCGGCCGTTCTCGGCTTGGTGGCCCTGCATGTGGCCGACGCCCTGCGCGCCGGCGCCACGTCCCCAGTGGAAACATCGATCACACGGCCCTGATCCGCGGAGATTTTTTTCGCTGCTGGAGCGTTCTGCGACGGCTGGGAGACAGCGGCCGTTCCCTGCGACAAAGATGTGGGTGGTCTTTGCCGCCATCGCAGCCCGATCCCTGCCAGGCAGTACAGTCCCATCGTTACCACTAGGAGTGCCCGCATTCCTGTTAGGAGGGAGAGATTCTCCAGCAAGCCCCCAACCACCGCCTACTCCGGTGAGGCGCCCAGGCTTTGGGAAAGATTGTCCAAAGCCCTCCCACTGCCGTCTCTAATTTTGAAAGCGGCACCCTTCCCGGTTCAACCGCTGGCCCGTTGCCCGGCGATACTTGCATTGTCCGGGGCCAAGCGGTAGGCTTCTCGAACCCTTCTTGCACGCTGTGCTTTTCGGAGGATGCCATGACCCTCAAGATGGAAACCCGCGTAGCCGACGGCGTCACGATTGTCTCTGGCCAAGGCCGCATTGTTTTCGGGGAAGAATCCAACGCCCTGCGAGACACCCTCAAGCAGTTGTTGGCTAGTACACGTCAAATCGTGCTCAACCTCTCCGGCGTCACCTACATCGATAGCGGCGGCCTCGGAACCCTGGTGGGCGTCTACTCTTCCGCCCGCGCTGCGGGGGCCGACATCAAGCTCACCGGACTCGGGCAGCGTCTCCGCGACGTGTTGCAGATCACCAAACTGGTCACCGTATTCGAGGTCTACGACACCGAGCAGGAGGCCATCGCCGCCTTTCGCCGTGGCGCTGCGTGACTCTCCCATTGGCCCCTCGAATACGCGGTAGAATCACAGATGCCACGCGCGGAGCCGGGTAGCCTCTTCCCGTCGGCTTTCATTCCTGTCATTATTCTCTTTACCGGCGGGGCATTATCGTAAGCGGCGTTGACCTTCGTACCATGACCATCCAAACCACCAGCGGGCGGGCCATCGAATCGGCGTCGGGAGTCTTTCCCACGCTGGTCTACGTGCATGGCGGCGACCAGCGCACCATCACGCTCGACCACAGCCCCTTCACCGTGGGCAGGAAGGTCGACAAGGATCTGGTCATCGCGGACCCGCGAGTCTCCCGCGACCACGCCCTGATCATCTCGGAAGACGGCCAATTCGCCGTCGTCGACCAGGGCAGCAAACACGGCACCTTCGTCAACGGCGAGCGCGTCGAGCGCCACGCCCTGGAGCGCAACGATCGCCTGGAATTCGGCGTGCGCGACGTCGCTTACGTCATCTTCAATCCCCAGCACGCCAGCTCCAACACCGCGCGCGAGTTCCTCAGCCAGATCTCGGGCATGCACATCTCCACCGAGACCACGGACTTGGAAAAGCTCACGCTCTTCCTCGAAGCTGCGCGCAAGCTGAACACCATCGGCGTGCTCGATGAAATCCTCGTCACCCTGCTCGACGCCACGCTCAAGCTCACCCGTGCCGAGCGCGGCTACGTCTTCATGAAGAACGATGATGGTGGCTTGCGCCTGGGCGCCGGACGCAACTCCAAGGGCGAGCCCCTGCTCGACGACAAGACCATCTCCCACTCCATCCTCGACGACGCCCTCAAGTCCAACTCCGAGTTCGTCATCACCGATACCAGCGAGTCGCTCGATCTGAAGGGGCGCCAGAGTATCGTCGCCTACGATCTCCGCACCGTGATCTGCATTCCCCTGCGCAAGCCGCAAGTGCAAACCACCCGCGACACCGAGGCCCCCGCGGCCTCTGAAGCTTCCGCGGAAGTCATGGGCGCGCTCTACGTGGATTCGCGCTTCGCCTCGCGCGACATTTCCAGCGTCAGCAACGACATCCTCCGCGCCATCGCGACCGAGGCCGCTTCGCTGATCGAGAACGCCCGCCTGGTGCAAGCCGAGGAGTCTGCCCGCCGCTACCAGCAGGAACTCTCCATCGCCGCTTCCATGCAGCAGGGGCTGATGGTGGTCACCATCCCCGAGGTTCCCTTCGCTCGCCTCGCCGGCAGAAATCTTTCCTGCAAGGAAATTGGCGGTGACTTCTTCGACGCCGTCAAAACCGAAGATGGCCTCGCGGTGGTACTCGCCGACGTCAGCGGCAAGGGAGTTTCCGCCGCCTTGCTGGCCTCGACGCTGCAGGGCATGATCTACTCCCAGCTAACCGCGCGCATGCCGCTGGCGGAAATTGTGACCGCGGTGAATCGTTTTTTTACACAAAAGCACCTGGGCGAGAAGTACGCCACGGTCATCATCGCTCGCATCCGTCCCGATGGCGAACTCGAGTACGTCAACTGTGGGCACGTTCCGCCGCTGGTAGTCTCCAACCATGCCGTTAGCCGTCCCGCTCACGGCAATCTCCCCGTTGGTCTGTTGAGAGACGCAACCTACGAAAGCGATCGCTGCCACCTCAAACCCGGCGACCGCCTGGTGCTGGTCACCGATGGCGTCACCGAAGCCGAGAACGCCCGCGGTGACTTCTTCGAAGACTCGCGCCTGGAAACCGTCGCCGCGAAAAGTGAGTCGTTGGACGACATTTTTTCCGCCATTGCCAACTTCTGCGGCGGCACCCCGCTGAGCGACGACTGCACGGTGGTGGAACTGCTATACACGGGATAAGATTTTTCCTACGCTGAAACCGAGAACCGAGAACAGAGAACAGAGAACTAGGAATGACAAAAGAGTCGCTCAACACAAGAGCTTGTCGCTGCTGGAGACAGAGACCCTACCAGGGAGATAGCCAGCTGGACCGCCCTTCCACTTTCCAGGATCTTCCCTGAAAACTGATTCCGAACCCAAGACCCCTTGCTTTCAGCCAACCCGTAGCTAACTCGCCACGTGGATTGCCGCGCCCGCTGACGTATCCTGTCCCCACACTATGAACTTCACCCTCCTCGACTGGACGGCGATCGTCGCCTACCTCGGTATCACGTTGGCAATGGGCTTGTATTTCCGCCGGCGCTCCGGGCGCAGCGTGGACGACTACTTCGTCTCTGGACGCAACGTCTCCTGGTGGCTGGCCGGCACTTCGATGGTCGCGACCACGTTTGCCGCCGACACCCCGCTGGTGGTCACCGGCCTGGTGTACACGCAGGGGATCGCGGGGAACTGGCTGTGGTGGACGTTTCTGCTCTCCGGCATGATGACGGTCTTCCTATTCGCCCGCCTGTGGCGGCGCTCCGGGCTGCTCACCGACGTGCAGTTTGCCGAGATGCGCTACTCGGGAAAGCCGGCAGCGTTTCTGCGCGGGTTTCGAGCGGTCTATCTCGGGCTGCTGATGAATTGCCTCATCCTTGGCTGGGTGACGAAGGCGATGACCAGCATCGTCGCCGTCACCTTGGGGGTCAGCGATCGCAATGCCCTGGCGATTTGTGTGTTCTTCCTGATTCCGTTCACCGGGCTGTACGTGGCCTTGGGCGGGCTCTGGGGCGTGTTGTGGACGGACTTGTTCCAGTTCGCTTTGAAGATGGCTATCGTGATCGCGGTAGCGTGGTATGCAGTCGTGGCGACGGGAGGCATGAGCGCACTCCTCAAACAGCTCGCCCAGATGCGGACCGCGGCGGGGCCAGGCGCGGGCGATGTGACCTCATTCTTTCCCGACTTCTCTCGGCCGGTGGGGCAGGAGGCTTTGTGGACTCTGCCGGTGCTGATGTTTCTGGTGAATCTGGGCGTGCAGTGGTGGGCCTTCTGGTATCCCGGGGCGGAGCCGGGCGGCGGCGGCTACATCGCGCAACGCATCTTTGCCGCGCGCGATGAGCGCAACGGCCTGCTGTCGGTGCTGTGGTTCAACATCGCCCATTACGCGGTACGGCCCTGGCCGTGGATTCTCACCGCGATGGCGGCGATCGTCCTCTATCCGCACCTGGAGCATCCCGAAACCGCCTACATGCTGGTCGTAAGCCAGCATGTTCCGCCGGCGCTGCGCGGGATTGTGATTGCCGGGTTCATGGCGGCGTTCATGTCCACCATCGCCACCCAGCTCAACTGGGGAGCGTCGTACCTGGTGGCGGATTTTTACCGGCGGTTCATCAAACGTGACGCGGATGAGAAGCACTACGTGCAGATGTCGCGTCTGGCCACGGTTCTGCTCGTGATTGCTTCGGCATACGTTTCGGCGCAACTGGTCTCGATCCGCTCGGGATGGGAGTTCGTGCTGGAAGTCGGCGCCGGCACCGGAGGCGTGTACCTGCTGCGCTGGTACTGGTGGCGGATCAACGCCTGGAGCGAGATTTCGGCGATGGCCACGGCCTTGGTGATGTCTCTCTTTCTGTATTGGGTGGCGCCCTTTTCAGGCACTGGACCAGTGGTGTTCGCGAAGACCGCTTTGACGACCACAATCGTGACTACATTGGTTTGGATGGCCGTCACGCTACTGACCAGGCCGGAACCGGAGGAAGTGCTGCTGAAGTTCTACCGCGCGGTGCGTCCGCACGTGAGCGGATGGCAGGCGGTCGCACGGCTGGCGCCGGACGTGCCCCCGACGCACGATCTCGGACGTAATCTGGTGTCCTGGGTTCTGGGTTGCGCCATGGTGTACCTCGCGCTGTTTGGCTTGGGACGCGTGCTGCTGGGGCCGATGTCAACGGGAGTCGGGCTGCTGTTTGCATCGGGGGCTTGCGCCGCTGCCCTCTACACCAACCTCGCGCGGCAAGAGTGGAACACTACCCAGTAGCGAGTACCGGGCAAAATCTTTGACCGCTACGTCGCGGAGAAGATCCGCAGAGAGCAGTTGATTGGCCGGGGTGTCCCTGCGAAATCTCGGCGAGCCTCCAAGGTTCAACATTTGTGCATCGCTCAGTGATACCAGTCTGCGCGGGTCAGGGGGAGGCCGGTGCGGCCGTTGTCGCTCTTGGTCAGCAGGGTCTGGTACAAGTCGAGGCGCCCGGTCTGGAAGTAATGCGCGGAACCCGCCATGTAGAGGCGCCAGATGCGGTACTTGATATCGCCAGCGATCTGGCGAGCTTGTTCGGAGTGATCTTCCAGACGCCGTACCCAGTGGCGCAGGGTCAGGGCATAGTGCTCGCGCAGGTTCTCCACGTCGCACACTTCGAAACCCGCGTCCTCAGCGGCCTGCAACATGATGCCAATGGGAATGAGTTCGCCGTCGGGAAATACATAGACGTCGGTGAATGTACGCGCTTCGGGCTTCGGAAGGTTGCCGGCCCGGCCGATGCCATGGTTCAGGAAGACTCCGCCCGGACGCAACAGGCGAAAGGCGCGGATGAAGTACTCCGGCAACCTGGACTCGCCAACATGTTCCACCATGCCGATGCTAACCAGCTTGTCGTAAGCGCCGGGTTCGTCGATGTCGCGGTAGTCGAGCAGCCGGACTTGGCACCGGTCGGACAATCCCGCGCCCCGGATGCGCTCGGCTGCCAGTTCCAGTTGCGGGCGGCTGAGGGTGATGCCCAGCGCATGGACGCCATACTCACGCGCAGCGTGGAGAATGAGGCCGCCCCAGCCGCAGCCGATGTCGAGCAGGCGCTCGCCGGGCTCGAGGCGCAGCTTGCGGCAGATGTAATCTAACTTGTCGGTCTGCGCGGTGTCGAGATCGTTGTCGGGGCGCATGAAGTAGGCGCAGGAATACACCATGTTCCGGTCCAGCCAGAGCGCGTAGAAGTCGTTGGAGACGTCGTAATGATAGCTGACTGTCTGGCGATCACGATCCTTGGAGTGCTCACGACCGTGCAGCTTCAGTGCGGAGCGAAGTGCATGTGAAGGATTCCGGGAAGGCAGGCCAAAAAGCAGGCGGCTCAAGCGCAGCTCTTCCTTCGTGCTCCATTGCTTGTGGAGAAGATAATCGGCGAGCGGAAAGACGCCTGCGATGTCGCCTTCAATGTCGAAGTCGCCATAGACATAGGCCTCCGCGAGTGCCAGCTGGCTGGCCGATCCGAAGGTGGCGCGCAAGGCGCCAGGATGATTGATTCTCCATGTGAAACGCGGGAACTGGCCAGTCTCAGGCACCCAGCGGCTTTTGTCCCACAACTCCAGCGCGAAATCATGCGGATGATAGTCGTGCAGGAGTTCTTGCACGAACTCGAGGGTTTTCTGCCCAGTTGGATCTTGGAACTTCCAGGCCCTGAGTCCCATACATCCACCCCAGGTAGCGGCGAGTTGCCAAGGCGATAAGGTGAGCGTTTCGCTTGCACCGCTGAGGGCAAGATACCCTCCAGACAGCCGCCATGATACCAGCGCCCCTCTTTTCAGGCGCTCAGCCGTTTTCTACCACTACACAAAAGTTTACACCTTCCCAGCGCTGCCCCTGGGGCCAGTAGAAAGTGAAAGCGACTTCACGGCCGGGAGCCAACTGGTCGGAAGGGATATCGGCGACATGAACGCCAAGGCCGGTGTCGTGGGTGCTGGTGTCGTGCGTCGTGTTCCACTGGTCGAAACTCCAGCGCACCTGGGCCGGCGCCAGCAACACGATCCTCAGTTGCTTGCCCGGAGGCATGGAGCGAGCCTTGTTGTTAAAGCGCCATCCGAAGAACGCGGCCTTCTGCTTTCTGGCCAGGTAGCGCTCCACAGTCTGCGGTGGCTGGTCGAAGAGCTTGCCATCGTGCAGCGAGCGCCGCAGCTTGATGTACTCGGAGTGGGCCCACACCAGTGGACACGCAGAACCGGAAGGCTTGCCGAAAAACAGCTCGAGTGCCGCGATGTCGGCCTGGTCCCAGACCTGCTCCGGAAGCAGACGGCTGGCTTCGGTGGAAAGTTCCATGACCCGCAGCAGTTCCTCGGCCACATCCGGCCGTCCTGCCGCCAGTTCATAATGCGCGCGCTCTCCGGCCAGCAACGGCCACAGCCGCCCCACCCCGGTTCCGTCGAAAGGCGAGCCGTCTTCGTGCTCCCCGTAGCCATCGCCGTTATAGCGATACCAGCAGTAGCCCTGCGGCAACCTCACCCGCAACATGGCGTCGATGACTTTGATCGTATTCAGAATGCGCGGATCATCCGCAGCACGCAGCCCAAAGCGCACCAGCGCCAGCGAGTCGGGACTGATGAGATGGGTGGCCGCAGTCAGGCTTTGGTCCGGTGGCCGGTTCTTGATGGGGACAAATCCCTCCAGCGGAGAAGCAGCCGACGCAGTCTCCGGCGGAGCGATGCGAACGTAGTAACCTTCCACGCCGGCCAGCGCGGCCAAGTCGCCGCCGGTGGCGTACACCCAGCGCTCGATGTTGTCGTTCCAGGTATCGGCGGTCTCGCGCAGGTAGGTAGCGGTTTCTGCTTCCCCCACGGCGTCGGCCAGATCGGCCGCCGCCAGTAGCCCTGAAATTTCCACCGCCAGGGTGAAAGGCGAGTAGCCGGCATCTTCTTCCCAGCGGTCCTCCTGGGTGACCGGGCCATTCTGGACGAGGAAAGCGGCGGCGCGGCGGACCAGAGTCCACCAGCGCTTCAGATCGCCGAGCATGGCAGGATCTTGCCGGCGCAGCATGTCCACCATGAGGATGGGGAAGGCGGTTTCATCCATCTGGATGCCGCCCCAGTAGGGGCGTCCATCGAGCCAGAGGTTCTGTGCCCAATGCCCGTCGGCTTCCTGCGTGCTTTCCAGGTAGCGCATCACGCGCATGGCGTCGGCGCTGGCGCCCGCTGCCAGGAATCCGCAAGCCGTCTCCACCAGGTCGCGGGGCCAGACCAGGTGATAGCCTCCCAGGTCTTCGTCTCCCTTGTTGAATCCCCAGGGAATGGAGAGACTGGCGATGACTCCCCCGAGGAAGTCCGCGGATTCATGGCAACGCAGCACGGCCATGCTGGCGCGATACAAGTCATGCTCGCGCTGCGGCTTATCCAACGGCAGCAGGCTGTCTTGCCACTGCTTCCACTCCTCCACATAGTGGGCGCAAAGGTCGTCGTAACTCTCCAGCAAGCTGGAGTGCGCCTGCTGTCCAGCCTCCGACCAGATTCCCCCGAAGCCGAGGGCGAGCACGAATTCGCCGCCACAGGCTTCCAGGTCGATTTCCCCGGTGAGCGCGATGTTGCCGTTTTCCGCCCGGTTGTAGCCCCAAGCCATCTGGTAATGCCGTGAGAGATCTTGCCAGCCGTCGGAGAACCCAGCGAACCCCACCGACATCTTGCGCCACGCTACCGAACAGGCAAATGCCAGGGCGCAGTCATTGCGCTGCGCGAACAGCATGGGAACGCCCTTGTAGTCGCCGACCCAGCCGGTGTTGCCCAGGCCGCAGTTGGCCAGATGGGGAGCCAGCAGTGCGTACAGGCGATAGTCGGAGAGCGTTCCCTCCAATGGAAGGAACCGTACTCTCTGCAGCACCACGTTCCGCCAGGGATCGCTGAACACTTCCTTCTCGATGCGGTAGCGGCCACCTTTGTGGGTGTTGACCAGTTCATAGACGGGGACACCGGGCTCGATGGGAACATTCTGAAACGTGCAGTCGCGCTTCTCCTCGGAGAAGAAGGTGGTGCTATCGGTGACAATCAGTCCTTGGTCGCGAGTGCAGGCCTGGTCGACGCGGGGATAATAGATTTCGTTCAGGATGCCGTGGCTCAAGGTGAACCACACCCGGCTCTGACGGTTCAGCGCCGTGCCCACACCGGTCTTTGCGCTGGAGGTCCAGCGCGGCGCAATTCCCGGGGCGCCCGGAGCGTAGGGTTCGGAATCACTCACGGTGTCATCCTCCAACCGATAGTTGGTAGCGGGAAATTCACGGCGCAGGTTTTGCTTCTGCGGGTTGCGCGCCAGGCTTTCCGAAGCGGGCGTCGTCCATCGGGGAATTGACTTCGACCTTGTCCAAAACCAGATGCTGCTTGTACGGCGTGCCGATGGTTTCCGAATCGATGGCGAAGGCGTACAGGATGCCGTCCACCGGCCGGTAGTCCCGGAAGACTGACGCAACCTGCAACTCCTTGCCGTTGGCAAGTATCTTGCCTTCCCATTTCACCCCGAGGTAAGACGCACAGTCGATGTAGTCGTAACGCACCCGGCCGTTCTTTTCCGTGACCACCAGTTTGTAGGCATCTTTGCCCTCGACCTGCTCTTTTCCCAGAAGCTCGACGTTGTTTCCCTTGGCCTTGTAGTCGAGCAGCGCACCCTCGATGTCGGCGCTGCCGGCCAGGTTCTTCAGGTCGTCGCCGGAGAGCGGGCGCGGATCGACTTCACCTTCCATAATCCAACCGCTGGTGCCGTCGGAGATGCGGACGATAGTTTTTCCTTTCAGGGTAAGCTCTTCGCGAATCTTTCCCCCGCGCTTGATTTCGACCTGAAAGGGCCCGTCGGCGTCCGGGCCGAAGGAGATGTGTCCGGTAAGGCGCTGCGTCTGGATAGCTTTGACCTTGTCGATTCCTCCCCGCGCGGCCAGAGACTTGGCGATGATCTGGTCGACGGTTTGCGTCGCTGGCGGCCAGCCCGGGCAGCAGCCCGGCGGCAAGGACCAGAAACCATTTCTTCATTGCACTTCTCTCTCGCAATCGTCCGTCAGGATAGGGCTGGCAAGACAATCTCCGCAACCTTACTGTAAAATCGGGGGAAGCGGAAGAGAGTTGAGAGAGTCACTCAGCGTCTTTTAGCGAATTCCTACGCGCTTTCATACACAGAGACTGCCTCCACCTACATGCGCCGGATCCGGTGTCGCCGGGCGATGGTGTGCGAGTGAGATCAGGAGAGAATCATGGTCAAGATTGCAAAAACCGCCGATCGCAAGAAGGTGATGGACACCTCCAAGAGCACCAACTGTCCCAAGTGCGGCAAGCCGACCCGCATTGTGAAGCGCTTGAAGGACCGCGAACGGGGCGTCCCGGGCGGGATCTTCATTTCGTGTTCGGCTTGCGAGTTCTGCGAGAAGTTGTAACCGGGACCCAGAAAAACATCTGCCGCGGGCGCGTCTCTCCGAGCTGTGGGATGGACGAGCTCGCGGCTCCGTCATTTTTGGGCGGTCTCCAACGGAGACTTGCAGTGCCTGCTGGCCAAGAGCCAAAGGCTAATAGCTCAACGCGGACACGCGGGAGCTGGAGGCCAGGCTGATCTGGCTCAGGATTTCCCGGGCCTCGGCAGCAGGGTCGGCGGCGGCGGTGATGGGGCGTCCGACGACGATGTGAGTAGCGCCGGAAGCGATGGCCTCGGCCGGAGTGACGACCCGTACCTGATCCTCGCGTTCTGTGCCCGCAGGACGCACGCCCGGAGTCACTATGGCAAAATCCTGGCCCAGTTCATGGCGTAGCGCGGAGGCCTCGCGGGCCGAGGTGACCACACCCTGACATCCGCTGGCCAGGGCTAACGCTCCCAGGCGCAATACCTGGTCCACCACGCGGCCGTGCACCCCAAGTTTATCGAGATCGTTGTCGTCCAGGCTGGTGAGCACGGTGACCGCTAGAACCATCAGCGCGGGATTGACGGTCCGGGCAGCCTCGGTTGCGGCGCGCAGCATGGCCCCGCCACCGGAGGCGTGCACCGTCAACATGCTTACCCCGAGCGCGGCGGCTGAACGTACCGCCGCGGCTACCGTGTTGGGAATGTCGCAATACTTCAGATCGAGGAAGACACGGCGGCCCGCCGACAGCAGATCGCGCACGACCTGTGGGCCTTCAGCCGTATAGAGCTGCATGCCCACCTTGTAGGTGCTCGCAGACTCGCCCACGGCCGCCACAATCTTGTGGGCAGCGGCCGCGGACGACACGTCCAAGGCGATAATCAGACGCTGGCGTGCGTCCGCCATGCCCTAGAGTGTAGAAGGTTTCGGGTTAATTCGCTACAGGTGGCCGCAGCATCGCCACCATTTGCGGGTGGACGATGTCCAGACGTACGCGCTGGATGCCTTTTTCCTTGAACTTGAGCACCTGGGCAGCGCTGTACGACACGTCTATGATGCGGTCCGGGACGATCGGTCCGCGGTCGTTAATCCTCACCGTGACTGCCCGTCCGTTATGCAGGTTGGTGACCCGCACCCACGTCCCCAGCGGCAGGGTAGGGTGGGCCGCGGTCAGGTCATACATGTTATAAGGCTCGCCACTGGCGGTGGATTTGCCGTGGAAATCGCTCCCGTACCAGGAGGCCGTCCCAACTTGATACGGCGCGGGCCGGCTGGCCTTCTTCTGGGGTCGGGTTACGGTTGGGCTCGGTATGCTGGTTCGGGTTGGTCCTGACTCTGAGTTGTTTGGTCCCCGAGCCGCTCCCAGGCCAACGATCGAGAAAATGATCGCCAGTCCATGAGCAATACGTATTCGCATTCAGCCACCTTTCGTGGTCAAAGGTCTCCCTACCAACGGTTCGCCAAGGATTTGGAGATGCTAACGGCTGGGCGCCAGGCTGTCAATGCAGAACTTGCTGTAGCAAGGTAATCATCTAGTAATGGATATCTCACGTAACTTAATGTTAATCATGAGTAATCATAGGAATGTTGATGCGTATCAGTCAGTTATGTGCTTGCATAGTAGTAAATAACCCAAGGCTGGGCCGCTGTGAAATTATTGCTCGCCTTGTGTTATCAATGGTTTAAGGGAGAATATCACTAAAGTGCTTTGCTATCAGTTATTTGATCGAAACATGGAAACCGTAGTTTCACGATTGCAGCCGCCTCAAGGCCAGTCTCGAATCTAATCGCGCGCTGTGGCAGCCTTCGAGTAATCCGGACGGCCTACGCCGTCGAGACTCCCCGTTGTCGGCTGGCGCAGCTGGCCCTGCTACCGAGAAAGGGCATGGTTGCGCAATCTCGCCTCTCCCAAAACCTGCCACTTCGAGTTCTTCCTCCCCGGCCAAACCCGAATGGCTGCTAAAGGCCAGCCTTGGTTACCAACGACTCTGGCGGTGCGGCGGAAAGGAATTTGCAAAGGCATGGGTTTCCGATAGATTGCCCTTATGGGACAAGCGCCACCCATCGTCCTGACCATTGCTGGCTTTGACCCGTCTTCCGGCGCAGGGGTTACCGCGGACATTAAGACGATCGCTGCCCACGGTTGCTATGGGGTGGCGTGTATCACAGCCCTGACCGTGCAGTCGACCGCCGGGGTACGCCGGGTGGAGCCGGTGAGCCCCGAACTGGTGGGCGAGACGCTGAAAGAACTGGCTTCCGACGTGGAGATTGCGGCGGTGCACATCGGGATGCTGGGCTCGGCCAAAGTGGTGCGCGTGGTGGCAGACTTCCTGGCCAAAGAGAAGATCGCAAACCTGGTTCTGGATCCAATCCTGAAATCCTCCTCGGGGCTGAGCTTGGTCGACGTGCCGGGTGCGCGGGTGCTGGTCGAAAAACTTCTGCCGCTGGCGACCGTCGTGACCCCCAACGTGGACGAGGCCTCGGCGCTGACTGGCCTGGCCGTGACCAATCCCGACCAGATGCGGGCGGCAGCGGGGAAGCTCCACGAGATGGGGGCGGCTGCCGTCGTGGTGACGGGCGGACATCTGGAAAAGGCCATCGATCTGTTGAGTTTCACTACCAAGCGTGGCGTCGAGCAGGAAATCTTTAAGTCCGACCGGCAGCGGTCCAATTCCACCCATGGCACGGGCTGTGCCTTTGCTACCGCCATGACCTGCCACCTGGCGCTGGGGCGGGGATTGCCGGAAGCCGTGTTGCTGGCGAAAGCCTACGTGGCGGCGGCGATTGCAAACGCCCATCCCCTCGGACACGGCATCGGACCGGTGCATCATCTATACCGTATGCACGAGCAGCGGCGCGCCAGCGCAAGCGTGGAACCGGAGCCCGTGCATTAAGTTTTAAGGCGGATTCACCACAGAAAACACAGGCGAAGAGGGAAGAAAAAGGGGGGGCTTTTCCATCCCGCTGGGTCTTACTTCTCTGAGCCGGACGTTTTTCTCAGCAGGAGCCCGCAAGCAAACGCCGCCACTGCCGCCAGCAGCCACTGGATGCGGTAGATCTGTACCGCCTGCCATTCCAGCACATTGCGCTCGCTGTAGATGATGCCGCAGGCGATAGCCGCCACGCCGCAGGCCCCACCGATCAGGAACGCGATCAGCGACGCGGTCGACAGCCCGAGTCCCTGCTTGATGTTGTGAAACTCCAGATACTGCGTCCAACTGCGGGTAGCGCTGGCTATCGCCTGGCTTTGGCGAGTAGCGCCGCAGACGTGGCAGAATCGCGCGCCCACCATGAACTCTGTGCCACAGCCATCGCAGGCTTCCACCATGTTGGGGCCAGCAGCACCCGGTGAGGCGACCGGAGGCCGCCAGAACTCGTGCTGCGCGTTATTCGCAACCTCGGACATGAAAGCTACCTCCATGCTTAGGCTCGCAAACCAGCGGCCAAACTCCCAAGCACCGATAACTTGTTGATAAGCCGGACCCTCAAGACCCGTCACACTGCCCTCAAGCCTATGTTTTTGGCAAGATTTACTCCGTAATACGGGAAAGATTATCGTGGGCCTGATTATGTTGGTCTGATTATAAAGGGTGGTTACCGGCTTCGAAGTTTCCACGGAAGTGATGTTCTTGGTTCGCCGCTGCCTGGACTCGATCAGGTAAACTGGGGGCAGCCACACCATCAGAGAGAGACTCTCACGCTTGCTCACCCGGCTCACGCCTAGTTGTGTCCTGTTGCTATGCCTGTCGCTGCCTGCGGTGCGGATGGCCGCGGAGGCTCCCCAGGCCGGCAGTGCGGCAGGGCAGGCGAGCGGGCAATTGACCTTCCGGCCCGCAGATCCTCTAAACCCCACCGCTTTCGATCACTTCTACAATCTGGAGTACGACCGCGCCATTCAAGAGCTTCAGCAGGTGCTCGACAAGCACCCGGACGACCCGTTCGCGGTGAACCACCTGCTGACCGCGGTCCTGTTCAAGGAACTGGACCGCATGGGTTCGCTGAATACGGGGGACTACGCCAACGACAGTTTCATCGGAGTAGCTCATCGACCCGCGGACCCCAAAATCAAGCAGCAGATCAAGGACCTGGTGGACCGGGCGGAGAAGCTCGAGGAGAAACGGCTCGACGCCAATCCGAATGACGTGGATGCCTTGTATGCGCGCGGTGTGACCCGGGCGCAGTTCGCGACCTATACCGCGCTGATCGAACGGGCATGGTTTTCGGCGCTGCGCAATGCGGTGGGGGCACGGCGGGACCACGAACGAGTGCTGGAACTCGCGCCCGGGACCACGGACGCGAAACTGGTCGTGGGCGCTCACAATTACGTGGTGGGCAGCCTGCCTTGGGGCGTCAAGGTCGCGGTGGCCTTGGTGCGGCTGGGCGGCAGCAAGGAGAAGGGAATCCAGTATCTCTATGAGGCGGCCAGCGGAACCGGAGAAACCAGCGTCGATGCCAGGATCGTTTTGATGCTTTTTCTGCGCCGCGAGCACCGCTACGAAGAGGCACTGACGATTGCGCGTGGTTTGATTCCACGGTATCCCCAAAACGTGCTGATGGCCCTGGAAGAGGGCAACCTGCTGCGGGCCGAGGGCAAGCATCCGGAAGCGGCGGCGGTGTATCGAAAAATCTGGCAGGCCGGACGCGAAGGACATTATCCCGGGTCGCACTACGAGATGGCCGCACTCAGTTTGGGCGATCTGCTGCGCGCCCAGAAGGACTATACAGGCGCGGCGACGGCTTACGACCAGGTCAACAACGTCGAGCATCCCGATCCGGAGCTTCTTCAGAAGGCCAATCTGGGAGCGGGTGAGATGTACGATCTATTGCAGAAGCGCGACTTGGCAATGAAAAAATACCAGGCCGTGGTTGCCACCAATGCGACCACACTTCCGGCGGACACAGCCCGCAAACGGATGAAAGAGGCGTACCGGGAGGAGTAGGCCCCCTGGAACTTTTCTGGTCGGGTCAGCGTATCCTATTGGGGGAGAGACGCTATGTACTGTAACTATTGCGGAAAGGTGATCCAGGATGACGCTAACCTATGTGCCTATTGTGGCAAGCGCATGGGCGCGGTGCTGGCCCGCAAGCGGCTGATTCGTCCGCGTGCCGGCCGCAAGATTGCCGGCGTCTGTGCCGGGTTCGCCGAATACTTTGACCTCGACGTTTCGCTGGTCCGCCTGGTCTGGTTGCTCGCTTCGGTGCTGACCGGGATCGGCCTCCTGTCGTATCCCATCGCTTGGATCGTAATGCCGGAAGAACCGCTGAGGCTCGCCGAGCCCCTGGGGCAGCAGCTGACCAACCCATAGGATTTTACGCAACACAGAACTCCCGCAGAGCACGCAGAGACGACTCAGAAAGACCAACTCATTCTCCGCGGTTTAAGATTTTTTAGAATCCCCGGATGACACGTATCCCGAGCGGTGACGCGGAAATCGCCTATGAAGTTCTGGGCAGCGGTCCGCCCGTCGTTCTCCTCCATCCTTTTCCTGCACATCATGAATTGTGGCTTCCGGCGGTGCAGGCGCTGGTTTCGCGCTACCGGGTGATTCTCCCCGACCTGCGCGGACACGGTGAGTCGGGTGTGGGAGAGGGGCCGGCAACCATGGAGAAGCATGCCGCGGACCTCGCTCGCGTGCTCGATCACGCCGAAGTGGGGCGCGCGCCCTTTGCGGGAGTATCCATCGGCGGGTATGTTTTGTTTGAATTCTGGCGGCGCTATCGTGAGCGGGTGGCGGCGCTCCTCCTGTTCAACACCAAGGCACAAGCTGATACCGCCGAAGGGCGGGCCGGTCGTCTGCTGGCGGCGGCGGACGTTATGCAGCGCGGCACCGAACCATTCATCGAGAGCATGCTTCCCAAGCTGCTGGGCCAAACCACGCGTAACACGCGCCCGGACTTGGTGGTTGCAGCCCGCAACATGATGCTGAAGATGTCGCCCCAGGACATCAGCCTGGTGCAGAAGGGCATGGCGGAACGTCCCGACTCGCTCCCCACATTGAAGACCATCAACGTACCCGCACTGATTCTCACCGGCGATGAGGACACACTCACCGGCATCCCCGACGCGGACTTGATGCGGCAGAACCTCTCCGGCAGCCAGGTGAGAGTAATTCCGCGCGCCGGCCACTACGCCGTCTGGGAGCAGGCGGAGGAGGTCGGCAAACTCCTACGCCAGTTCATCGACGCCGTCCATGAACCCTAGCTACCACCAGGCGGCCCGGAACTGGAAACCGGGAGTGGAGAACTGCTCTTTGCTACAATTCCTTCGTCATGATTGATACCCTTCTGGTTCCGGCGAAAACCGTGGTTACCGCCAAGGGCGATGGGCCGGCAGTGGACGTGAGCGCCGCTTCGACCCGCGTGTTCCTCTTGACCCTCAACATCACCAACATCATTGAGCAGGAATCCCTGGATGTGAGTGTTCAGGGATCGGCCGATGGCGCGGCCTGGGGCGGCAAGGCGATTGTGAGTTTCCCCCAGAAGTTTTATCGCGGGCAGCATCCTCTGCTGCTCGATCTCAGCGATCATGCCGACATCAAGTTCGTTCGCGCCCACTGGGAGGTTGGCCGCTGGGGACGCGGCGCCGAGACGCCCATGTTCGAGTTCCATGTCACCCTGAGAGAAGTGCCGGCGGACATTCTGAAAGAGGCCACAGCCGAGGCCAAGGCGCTAGCCTGAGGGAATTGTTGATTCTTGATTGTCGATGGTTGATTGCAAATCCCACCCCACCCTTCAACGCCTGCCAATCAACCATCAGCAATCAACCATGAACAAATGAATAAGGGTTCCACGGTCGTAGTGCGTCCGGCGCGAAGTGTGGCGGGATCGCTACGCTTGCCGGGGGACAAGTCCATCTCCCATCGCTATGCCATGCTGGCCGCGATCGCCCACGGGACAACTCGGCTGGAGAATTTTTCTACCGGGGCGGACTGCGCCAGCACTCTGGGCTGCCTCAAGGCACTTGGGGTCGGATCGCAACCCGATGGGAACGCCGTTGTGATTCACGGCTGCGGCCCGGTCTTGCAGCCTTCCAAATCACCTCTTGATTGCGGCAACTCCGGATCCACCATGCGCATGCTGAGCGGGATTCTGGCAGGGCAGGAGTTCTGCAGCGAGCTCAGCGGCGACCCATCGCTTTCACGGCGGCCGATGGCGCGCATCATCACGCCGCTTGCAGCCATGGGGGCCAAAATCGCGGCTGCCGAGGGCGGACGTCCCCCATTGCGGATCACGGGCGGGCATCTCCAGGGCATCGATTACAAAATGCCAGTGGCCAGCGCCCAAGTGAAATCAGCCGTGCTTTTTGCGGGGCTATTCGCGGAGGGAGAGACGCGCATAGAAGAGCCGGTGCGCACTCGCGACCACGGCGAACTGGCGTTGCGCGCGTTCGGCGCGGCGGTAAAAGGCCGAGGCAGCGAGGCGCGCATCGCGGGCGGGCAGAAGCTGCACGGCATCGAGGCGAGCATCCCTGGCGACATCTCCAGTGCAGCGTTTTTCCTGTGCGCGGCGGCTCTGTTTCCCGGCTCCCAGCTCGTGATCGAGGGCTTGCTGCTGAATCCAACGCGGGCCCGGCTGCTCGATCTGCTGATTTCCATGGGCGTGCGTGTTTGGGTCACCCAACTCGAAGAGCATCACGGGGAACTGGTGGGGACGGTCCAGGTGCAAGGCAGCGAGTTACGAGGCGCGACCGTCACCGGAGCGGATACTGCCGCTTTGATCGACGAGATCCCGGTGCTGGCAGCCATTGCTCCCTACACGGAAAACGGCATCGAAGTGCGCGATGCCCGCGAGTTGCGGGTGAAAGAATCGGACCGCATCGCCGCCGTGGCCGCCAATCTGCGTGCGATGGGAGCGCGGGTGGAAGAGCGCGAGGACGGGCTGAGGATTCCGGGAGGGCAAAAGCTGCGTGGGGCAGAGATTGATTCGCTGGGCGATCACCGCATTGCCATGGCCTTTGCGGTGGCGGCTCTGAGGGCGGACGGAGAGACCACGATCCACGGTGCGGATGCGGCAGTCATTTCGTTTCCGGGATTTTTCCAGACCCTGGCCGGCGTTGTGCAACCATAAGCAGCGAACATTCAGACGGAAGATTCTGGATTTCGAATTTGACCGTTCCGCGGGAGCAGGGAGGCCGGGGCGCTAACAAGCGGCGCATCAACCACAGAGCACACAGGGTACTCGGAGCAAGACTGGACCTGCAAATCTCAATCTGCAATCTGAAATGTTTTCTCTGTGCCTCTGTGTGTCTGTGGTGAAAGCTCTCTCTCAGTTCATTTTCTCGCTCTTGCCGTCCCACTTGACGTTGCCGGTTCCCTGATTGAAGCGGTCAATGTCCTGGTTGGTGTAGGTCCGCGACGCCTTTTTCCCCGGGCCCGCGTTCGCCACCAGCGTGGCTATGCCGATGGTGCTCTGAAATGACACCGGTCCGTACTCGGAGGGATGCCTGCGCCCCTCGCCGGAAGTTTCCACCTTGACTTCCACCTGTGCCGCGGAGGAAACAATCAGTGGCAGGCTGACGTTGGGCGTGTCGGGGTTCGGCCCATACCAAACCGGCCGAGTGAATACTCCCACCGGTGGCTGCGTGACAATGGACAGGGTCGCGTTGGTGGCGCCGGCTACGTTTCCGAAGGTAGCGTTGCTGGCTCCGGCCGCGGATGGGGAAACGTTTTCCAGTGCGAACGAGGGCGTGATAACCCGGGGCACAAACGGAACTGCATAGACTCCATAAACAGGCGGCCAGTTGCTGGCGTACCCGCCCATGACGGTGACTTGGGCAGCGGCGAATCCGGACAGGAACAGAAGCATGCAGAGAATGGACAGTTGACGCATAGGGATTTCCTCCTCAAACCTTGGGTGAAAACTCGGATTCCAGGGCCACTACCCAGGATGCCTTCTTTCGGGGGAAAGGCGAAGGTGAGGCAGCCCTCGGTTTCCAGCGAGGGAATCATACACCCGAAACCAGGCTCTGGGCGCGGGTTTTGTTAGGTCCCCACGTAGCGGGCATAGAGACTTCTGGCCACGGCGGTGTCAGTGGTCCCCTTGATAATGGCGCGGCCGTCAGGAAATAGGGTCATTTCGTAGGGCTCGTGCCAGAACTTGAGGACGAAGTCGTTGTGGCGCACCGCGCCGTGGGGTTTGAGGCGTTCGCTCATTTCAGCAAAATCCAGCGGGCGGTGGCGCTCGTGGATCTGCACGGAATTGCGGCCGCACAGGGTAATATGCGGGCGACCCTCGCCGGCGAGGTGGATGAAGTCGCGCTGGTCGCAGGCCCGGCATCCCGGGCGAGGGTTGGCGGCTGCGACCTCGGCGCGCTCATTCCACCAGACGTCAAAGGAAAGCAGCGTACGCCGGACACGGTCCTCGGCGCCCACCAGCAGTTTCAAGGCCTCGGTGGCCGCGATGGAAGCAGCCAGGTTTACCGCGGAATTCAGGATGCCCGCGGTCTCGCACGTCTCAATGGCGCCCCGCGGGGCCTCGGGAAAGAGGCAGACCAGGCACGCGGTTTTCCCGGGGAGAATGTTCAGGGTAACGCCATAGCTGCCCACCGCTGCGCTGTAGATCCAGGGCAGGGGTCGGCTCACGGCAAAATCGTTGATCAGGTAACGGGTTTCGAAGTTGTCGGTCCCGTCCAGGATAAGGTGCATGCCCGCGAGCAGAGCTTCGATGTTGGTCGGGGTCAGATCGGCAACCTGGGGCTCGACCACGATTTGCGAGTTGAAAGCTGCAATTTTTCTGGCCGCGGCAATCGCTTTGGGCAGCGATTCCGCAGCGTCGGCTTCGTCGAACAGCGATTGCCGCTGCAGGTTGCTGCGCTCGACGTAGTCACGATCGATGATCCGCAGGGTACCGATGCCGGCACGGGCCAGCAGGGAAGCGATGGCTGAACCGGTGGCGCCGCAGCCCACCAGGGCCACGCGGGCGGCGCTCAGCTTGCCTTGTCCTTCCTCCCCAATGCCGCGAAAAAGTACCTGGCGCGAATATCGGTCATCGAGTTCCAAAGAGATCACCAGTTTGAGCGGTGCGAACCATTATTATAGAGGGCGGGCGTTGAAGTACCGAATACTGGGTACCGTACGAAAGGGAGTCTGATACGAATCGTGCATTCTGATGGAACCAGTAAAGCCGTGCCCTGCCAGGGGCGGCTTTCTGAACCCGTTCTAACGATCTGACGTGGAATACAACATTGCTCAATGGCTGTTCATCGAACTACGTAACCGTCCACAGGTTGATTTGGGAGTCTTTTTGCGAGTAAGGGGAGCGTCGCTCCAAACCCTGGCTGTGATCGCGCTGGCGGCTGTCATGGCCACGCCGGCGGCGGCCCACTCTTCTGTTTCGGCGGAATCGGCTCAGGGTCAGAATCAGCCTGCCGAAACACCACCACAGTCCATTGCCACGCTGAACAGCATTTCCTCTTACCAGGGGCTCACGGTGCAGGAGATTCGGTTTGAAGATGTGTCGCAGAGCGACGCCCAGCAACTGCGACAGCTCATCCCGACGAAATCGGGGGAGCCGATGCAACGCGACCGAATTCGGCAAAGCATCCAGACGCTTTACGCAACTGGCCGGTTTGCCGACATTCGCGCCGAGGCGGAGCGTACCCCCGACGGCCAGGTGCTGCTCATGTTTGTCACCAGCCCGAACTACTTTGTGGGTCAGGTCAGAGTAGAAGGGAATCCTAACCGGCCCAACGCCAACCAGGTGATGAACGCGTCCAAGCTGCAGTTGGGCGAATTGTTCACCCAGGAGAAACTGGAGCGTGCTCTGAAAAACATCAAGCAGCTCATGGAGGAAAACGCCTACTACCGTTCCACGGTCGCCATGCAACAGATGAAGCACCCGGAAACCCAGGAAATGGACGTAGTCTTCCAGATCACGCCCGGCCCGCAGGCGCGGGTTGGCCAGGTGAACGTGACCGGGAATCCCGGGTACTCCCAGGGACAGATCCAAGACATCGCCAGGATGCATCCCGGCGACCTGGCATCGGCGCAACGGGTGACCAATGCGCTCGGCCGGCTGCGAAAGAAATATCAGAAACAGAGCCGGCTGTTGGCGCAGGTTTCGATTGCGGAGCGCAACTACCGCGCGCCAGCCAACGCCATCGACTACACCTTCGACGTTGCACCCGGTCCCACGGTGGACATCGTGGTCGAAGGATTCAAGGTCAGCCGGGGGGTACTCAAGAAGAACGTGCCGGTGTACGAGGAGAATGCGCTGGACGACGACCTGCTGAACGAGGGACGCCGCAATTTGCTGAACTATATGCAGAGCCGCGGCTACTTCGATACAAAAGTGGGCGTGAAGAAGCACGAGGATCCGGAGGACAACGAACTCCGTGTGTTCTACACCATCGCTGCGGGCGCCCGGCACAAGCTGTTGAAAGTCGACATCAGTGGCAACCAGTACTTTCCCGACGACCTCATCCGCTCCCGCATGCAGGTGCAGCCTACCGGCAGGTTGTTTTCGCATGGCCGCTATAACCAGGGCCTGCTCAATGACGATGTGCGAGGGCTGGAGTATCTATACCGTGCGAACGGCTTCCAGCAAGTGAAGATCACCAGCAACGTGCTGGATAACTACCAAGGCCAGCAGAACCGGCTGGCGATCCAGGTCACGGTGGACGAAGGCCCGCAGACGCTGGTGGGTGGGCTGCACATCGTGGGCAACCAGACCGTCGCCGAGGCCCAGTTTCCCACCCTGAACACGGCTGCGGGACAGCCATTCTCGGAGGCGAATATCGCCTCGGACCGGGAAATTCTGCTGAACTACTACTTCAATCATGGTTTTCCGGATGCCACCTTCGAAGCCTCTGCGAAACCGGCGCCGGGTGCAGCCAATCGCATGGATGTGACCTTCACCATTCATGAAGGCCAGCAGGGGTTCGTGGATCAGGTGCTGGTGTCGGGCTTGAACTACACCCGGCCTGCAGTGGTGCAGCGGCAGCTCCAGGTCAAGTCCGGCCAGCCTCTCAGCCAGATTAGCCTGCTCAGCACCCAGCAGAAACTCTACGACCTCGGGATTTTTAGCCAGGTGGAGACGGCGGTGCAGAACCACGACGGGCAGGAGCGGGAAAAGAACGTGCTGGTCGACGTTCAAGAAGCCAAACGCTACACCTTTCTTTACGGCTTGGGACTGGAGTTCCAGACCGGGACCCCGGCGGTGGGCACCAACCAACCGCAGGGGGAAACCGGGGTAAGCCCGCGCGTTTCATTCGAGGTGACCCGGCTGAATTTCCTTGGCCTCGATCACACCATCACTTTCAAAACCCATGTGGGTCGCCTGCAGCAGCGCGGGCTCATCAGCTACAACGCTCCACGCTTGTTCAACAACGAAAACTGGCGGCTCTCCTTTACCACCTTCTACGACAACACGCTCGACGTCACCACCTTTACCTCGCGCCGCCTGGAGGGGTCGGTGCAAGCCGAGCAGACCATCAACCGGGCCAGCACCATGGACTACCGCTTCACTTACCGGCAGGTGAAGGCCAGTAACATCGAGATCAGCCCCGATCAGATTCCCCTGCTGTCGCGCCCCACGCGCGTGGGCGGTCCCGGCTTCAGTTATATCCGCAACAAGCGCGACAACGATCTGGAGACCACCAAGGGCAACTACACCACCGTCGACGGCAGCGTCGCCTCCAGCTATTTCGGGTCGGAAGCCGATTTCAGCCGCATCCTGATCCAGAATTCCACGTACCATGCTTTCGGCAAGAATAGGCCAGCGGGCAAGAAATTTGTGTTTGCGCGATCCACCCGCATCGGGATCGAGACGCAATTTGGTAACACCTTCGTGCTGGCACCCGGGCAGCCCTGTCCACAACCCGGCCAGACCGCCTGTACCGTCATCCCCCTTCCCGAGCGGTTCTTCTCGGGCGGCGGAAACTCGCACCGCGGCTTCGGATTGAACCAGGCCGGTCCGCGCGATCCGGTGACCGGTTTTCCCCTGGGCGGCGCCGCCCTGTTCCTCAACAACCTGGAACTGCGCTTGCCCCCGGTAACCTTGCCCTTCTTCCAGGACAACATCAGCTTTGCCATTTTTCATGACGCCGGGAACGTGTTTACCACCGGCCACGACATGTTGCACAACCTGCTGCGCTGGCGGCAGAAGGATTCGGAGATCTGCCAGCAAGCACCTCCATCGGGCACAGTGAATCAATGCAATTACAACTTCATTTCCCACGCCATTGGAGTTGGTGTACGCTACAAGACGCCCATCGGCCCAGTGCGATTTGATTTCGGGTACAACCTGAATCCGCCCAGGTTTCCCAGTACACAGACCGTGACCGATCCGATGACGGGGCTGCCAACCAGCGTTTTTGTCCCGCAACAGGTCAGCCACTTCAACGTTTTCTTCAGTATTGGACAGACATTCTGATGACTGGCAGGCTCTCAATCGCGGCGTGGACCGTGCTGCTTCTGGCATTCGCAGCGCTGCCGGCCCGCGCCGGTGAGGTGATTGACCGCATCGTCGCCACGGTGAACGGCCACATCATTCTGCAGAGCGATTGGGACGACGCAGTCTGCTACGAGGCTTTCGTTGCCGGCCGCCCTTTCGACCCAGTTACGGCCGAGGAGCGCAAGGCTGCCCTCGACCGGCTGATTGACCAGGAGTTGCTGCGCGAGCAGATGCGCGCCTCCGATTTCGCCCATGCCACCGATCAGGAAGTTGGAAAGCGCATCCAGGAGATCCGCGAGCAGTACGCCGGCGCCGAGACTGACCAGGGTTGGCGCGCCGTACTGGTGCGCTACGGACTGACCGAGACCGAACTCAAGGGCCGGGTCAGCCAGCAACTGGATTTAATGCGGCTGGTGGATGCCCGCCTGCGCCCGACGGTGGAAATCGATTCCAGGAGCATTGAGAGTTACTACAACCAGGAGTTGCTGCCCCAGCTTCGCCAGTCGGGGGCGAAGGAGGTTCCGCTGGCCGAGGTCACGCCCCGGATCAAGGAACTGCTCACCCAGAAAAAAATGAACCAGTTGTTGACCGCCTGGTTACAAACCTTGCGGGCGGGAAGTGAAATCCACAGCGACGCCGCTGCGTCCAGCTCCGGGGGCCAGGCGCAATGACGGAGGCCGGCGCCAAGCCGCGTTGGCGCAGGGTCTGGAGATACCTGCTATGGGCGCTGCTGGTGCTCCTTCTCCTGCTGGGCGGCCTCGCCTGGTACACCACCACAGATTCTTTCCAGGCCATGGTGCGCCACCGCCTGGTGGCGGAGCTGGAGCGCATTACCGGCGGCCGCGTGGAGCTGGGCGGCTTTCACACCACCCCCTTTCGCTTCCGGGTGGATGTGCGCGACCTCACGATTCACGGCCTCGAGAAGCCGAACGAGGTTCCGTACGCGCACCTGGACCGCATGGTCGCGCGGGTCAAGATCATCTCCGTCCTGGGAGCTGAGTTCGGCTTCAGCTCGGTGGTGCTCGATCGTCCCGTAGTTCATATCATCACTTACCCCGACGGCAGCACCAACCAGCCGCAGCCCAAGGTGAACCGGGTTTCGGGAAAAACTTCTGTTGAGCAACTGTTCTCGCTTTCCATCAATTACCTGGAAGTGCGGCATGGCAAGTTGCTGTGGAATGACCAGAAGATTCCACTCGATTTCACCGCCAACGACATCTCGGCCGACATGACGTACTCGCTCTTGCACCGCCGTTACACTAGCAATCTGCTGCTGGGCAAGGTGGATACCTGGTTCAGGGATTACCGCCCGATTGCGTGGACGGCGGAAGCCCACTTCAGCCTCAGCCAGGACAACCTTGAGATCCAGTCTGTGAAGGCATCCTCAGGCCGTTCGCACCTGCAAATCAGCGGCCGCGTGGAGAATTTTCGCAGTCCGAAGTTTGCCGGCAGCTACGACCTGAACCTTGATCTGGCGGAGGTCGGCGCGGTTGCGCGAAGGCGCGAACTGCGTCGCGGCGTTCTCACCGCTGCTGGCCGTGGTTCCTGGTCCATGCAGGACTTTTCTTCTGAAGGCAAGCTCCTCGTAAATGATCTTGACTGGCGCGATGAGTCTTTCGCGGTCGCGAATGCAACCTTGAGCGCTCAATTGTCAGTGGACCCGCACCGGTTCACGCTGTCGCAAATGCAGGTGCGCTTGCTGGGCGGGAGCGTGAGCGGCGATGCCGACCTTACCAACTGGCTCAGCGGACCGCCAGCTGCCAAACTCGCGAAGGGAAAGAAACCGGAAGAGCAAAAGGGAACAGTACGCCTGCGCCTGAAGGATCTCTCGATAGCCGGGATCGCTGCGGCCTTGTCCACGCGCCGCCTGCCGCTCAATCAAATGAGCTTGGCGGGCGCGACCAGCGGCACACTGGAGGCGCGTTGGAAGGGCTCGGTGCGCAACACGGAAGCTGATCTTGCGATCGATGTCGTCGCACCGGCCCGGCCAGCGTCCGGTCAAATCCCGTTGAACGCCCGCGCCCGCGCCACCTATCGTGCCGGCCCGGGAGCGTTGCAGGTGGAGGAATTCAGTGCGGCCACGCGCTCCACCCAGGTACGCGCTTCGGGCACGCTCTCTTCCAGTACAGCTTTGAAGCTGTCCGTCACAACCACCGACTTGGGCGAATGGCGGCCGATCTTGGCTGCGTTCGGTGCGCCGGAGCGAATTCCGCTCACCGTGCACGGGCACGCTTCGTTCAATGGGGTCGCAACCGGGAAGCTTTCCGACCCGACCATCGCGGGCAACCTGCAAATCCAGGACTTCGACTCGGTGATGCCAGCCACCTCGCGCGCTCCCGAACAGGAAGTGCACTGGGATTCGCTGCTTACGGACCTTCAGCTTTCTCCCCACGGCTTCGCTGCACGCAACGGCAGGCTCCGCCACGGAGAGGCGGCCATCCACTTCGACCTGAGTGCCAGCTTGCAGGACGGACGTTTCACCGCAGTGAGCCCGTTCACCGCGCGAGTGAACATCCGAGCCGCGGATGTGGCGGAGATTCTCGCGCTGGCCGGATACGACTATCCGGTCACCGGAACCATGAACCTGCATCTGCAGGCATCGGGCACCCGAGCGCAACCCCACGGGGAGGGCCGCGTCCTGCTCACCAACGCCATCATTTATGGCGAACCGGTGGAGCGTTTCTACTCCGACCTGCGATTCAGCGGCAGCGAAGCGGTGCTCAACAACATTCAAGTGGCGCATTACGAAGCTCGTATCACCGGCGGCGCGACCTACG
>JBGPJK010000020.1:0-28429 GCA_041485425.1 Terriglobia bacterium
CTCCCGCCCGCTGCATTCTCAATCACCTTCACTCGCTGGAACTCTTTCTGACTCATCGTCACCATCCTGATAGGGTGACAAAGTCTCGTTGCAGTTAAGGGGTGACATTATCTTGGAGCATCTACAATCAATCCGGCGCAGGTTGACCCTGCCATCTCCGCCAGTCTAGACTCCCTTCCGAGTGGGGGATTCCATGAAGCGCACTGTTCTGGTGTTTGCGGTCGTGTTGCTGTTTGGCTGTGCTGGGCTGGCCGATGAGGGGCATCATCACGAGGACCTCACTCCCGACCAGTTGGGAACGGTCCACTTCCCGGTTTCCTGTGCTGCCTCCGTACAGAAGCCGTTTGAACGCGGCGTGGCGCTGCTGCACTCCTTCTGGTACGAGGAGGCGCAAAAGGAATTCGAGCAGATCGGCAAAGACGACCTGCATTGTGCGATGGCGCATTGGGGCGTCGCCATGAGCGTGTGGCACCAGCTTTGGAACCGGCCGGACGCGAAGACCATCTCCGAGGGTTTGGCTGAGGTCGAGAAAGCCAAGTCGCTCCATCCCAAGACCGATCGCGAGCGGGACTACATCACGGCCATAAGCGCCTTCTACAGTGATTCCAAGAAGCTCGATCATCAGGCCAGAGCGAATGCCTACTCCAAGGCGATGGAGCAGATGTACCAGCATTATCCAGACGACCGCGAAGCGGCGGCGTTCTATGCGCTGTCTTTGCTGGCTTCAGAGCCCGAGCATGACACAACTTTCGCCAACCGAAAGAAGGGAGCAGCGGTGCTGGAGAAGCTGTTCACGGAAGAACCCAATCATCCGGGCATCGCGCATTATCTGATCCACAGCTACGACAAGCCGCAATTGGCTGAGTTGGGACTGCCCGCTGCCCGCCGCTACGCCAGGATTGCGCCTGCAGCGCCGCACGCGCTGCACATGCCGTCACACATCTTCGCCCGCCTCGGACTGTGGCAGGACGACATCGATTCCAATCTCGCTTCGATCGCCGCCACCCGCAAGACCGCAGCCATGCACATGGGCGGTGCAGGGCACCAGTTCCACGCCATGGACTTCCTCGTTTATGCCTACTTGCAGAGCGGGCGCGAGGCCGAGGCCATGAAGGTGATTGAGGAAGTGAAGGCCATGCCGGCGATGGAAGACCACGAGAATGTTGGGTATGATGAGCGCGCTTATGCGCTCTCCCAGTTTCCGGCGGCGTATGCCCTGGAACTGCATCACTGGACGGAAGCTGCCGCCCTGACACCGGTTTCTGGTGCGGAGCCAGCCGATCATGCCATCACCTATTGGGCCCGCGCCATTGGCGCCATTCGCAGTGGCAACCTGGAGCAGGCCCGCAAGGACATACAAGAGCTCCAATCCACTCAAAAGACCCTCGCAGACCAGAAGAAGACCTACCTCGCTGACCAGGTGGGGGATGGGGCCAAGGAAGCGCAGGCATGGATGGATTACGCCGAAGGTAAGGGCGATGCAGCCCTCGCGGCCCTGCGCGGCTTCGCGGAGAAAGAAGAAGCGGAAGGCGACGAGCCGGGAGCTCTTCCTGCGCGGGAAATGCTGGCGGACATGCTGCTCGACATGAAGCGTCCGGAGCAGGCGCTGGCCGAATATGAAATGGACTTGAAGTTCAATCCCAACCGCTTTAACGGATTGTTTGGGGCCGCCCACGCCGCGGAAATGGCTGGGAAGACCCAACAGGCCAACACTTACTATGCCCAGTTGGTGCAAGCCTGTGCCGGCTCCAATTCCGATCGCCCCGAACTCGCCCACGCCAAGTCACTGCTGGCACAGAAATAGTTGTTCCTATCCCACCCCGCAGGCACAGAGAAATATCGCCTGGTTTTCTCTGGGCTTCCGGGTCTCCGGGGGGAAACCGTTTTGCCGGGAAGGTGCCAATCGGAATTACTTTTCCAGTCTCTGCATCCGGAACAACAGCGTTCCCCATCCCAGCTTGGACCGCATCTGCACAGGTGTGCGGTTGGCATCGTCCGTGAACCACACCCATACCGTCCCTTTGCCTTGCAGCGGCCCGGAAGTCGCTTCCGCCTTCACCCGCACCGTCTGGAAAGTGCCGAGCGGCACTTTCACTTGCTCGCGTGCTTCCACGCGGGCCGTCACCTCCGTGGTCTTGCCGCCATCGTTCATGGGGAAAGTGTAGGTGTTGCCTGGCTGCAAGGGCAGCGAAGCCAGATAGTAGAATCCGCTTACCACGTCGGTGACACACGCGGGAATCTCATCTTGGTTATGCTTGGTTTCCCCGGTCTTCAGATTTTTTTCGTCGAGCACGCGCTTGCGCCGGGCGTAATCAAACCGCACCACGGTATCGCGCTGACGGGACCCTTCCTCGGTGTGTTTGGTGACTTGCAGAGAACAAAAAGTGCGTGCGTCAAACAGCGCTTCAAACTGGTCGTGAACCTTGTAGAGAACATTGACTACGCCGGAGGAATCGGCACGGGCCGTGACCCGCTCGTCCGCTCCCGAGGATCCCAGTTTCACGGTCGCCGTGCCGGCATTAAACAGGTGCCATTCTGCGCCGTACACATAGCTCTGGCCGTTGGGGAAATGATAGTTCGCGGGCGGAGGAATGATCTCGGCCGCAGGAGCCGCCCTCACGGTGGCCGTCGTTCCCCCCTGCGGCGGGGACGGGTTGCTGGCCTGCCCGTGTAGCCAGGAAGCAGCCAGCATCACCCCCAGCAGCCATCCCAGGCTCGGCATCACACAATGGCGCATGGGTTGTTTACACGAACCAATCAAGAATTTGGTGAGACGCTGACTGCCAGTCGTGAGGCGTCTTGTTGTGGCGCCCCGGTTCAGTTGGAAAGTCAAAGCAGCTTCGCTACCAAGGCTGCCAGCATCGCGACTGCACCGATCATCGCATTGTACTCGCGGTGTTTTCCATACAAATCCCAGGAAAATCCACTCCCGCCATTACCAAAGGAACTCAGGCGAGGCAACAGGCGAGGCACTTGCCGGGCATACTCTGCGAACTCGGGGAAGCGCTCCCGCAGGAAGGCCTCCTCCGAGCGAATCACCGGCACGTAAACCGCGAAGAAAATCAACGCCATGGCTGCGGCGATCCACCAGTTCCGCGCCGCAATTAGAAACCCCGCGGCCAGAATCAGCGAACCCAGATAAAGCGGATTGCGGGTATAGCCGTAAGGTCCGCTAGTCGTTAATTGCTCGTTTTTTTGCACATGCCCCGAGCCCAGCGCACGCACCACCAATCCGGGCACGACCACCACCGCACCGATCAGAATTGACATCGCGGTCGGCTTTGCCAGCCAGAAGTACAGCACAGCAAAGGCGAATCCCAGCGGCACCCGGATGCGGCGTGCAATGCGGGACCAGCTAGCCACGGCAACTCCTCAACAGTGTTCGGGCGGCGGCCACTACTTCCTCGGAGCTGATTTCCAACAGACCCTCGTCCGGCCGTGCCTGGCGGGCGTGGGTCGTGGGACTCGATGGATTCCGCAGCACCATGCTCCGCGTCCCAAAAGGCCCGTTGCGCGCTGGATTTGTAGGCCCGAAGATGCCGACCACTGGAATGCGCAGGGCGGCGGCCAGATGCATGGGGCCCGTGTCTCCCCCAATGAACAGCCGCGCCCGCCGGGTGAGAGCAATCAACTGCGTCAGCGAACACGTAATGCCTTCCGCCGCTCCGCCGCTCGCCACCTCTACCGCCCGCACCAGGCCTTCCTCGCCCGGCCCGAAATTGATTACCGACCTCAGCCCATCCTCCGCCAACCGCCTGGCCACATAGCCGTAGCGTTCCGCCGGCCACTGTTTGGCCCCCCAGCCCGCGCCCGGATTGAGCAGCGCGAAATCATGGATCGCGTGATCTCTGAGCCGGTGGTCGCATTCCTCTTCAGCGGCTTCGTGGTATGGAAACTCGACCGGAGGCATCTGGAGCGAGCCCCCAGCGATGGCTTCCGCCAGAGAAAAATTCTGTTCCACGATGTGCGTGCCCCGGGCAATCACCTGGCGCGTGTACAGCATGCTGGCGGCATTTTCGCGCGGCTGCGCCACTCCGTATACCACCGGCGCTCCCGACCACCGGGTCAACAGCGCCGACCGTACGGCGCCCTGAAAGTCCACCCCCACCTGGTAGCGGACGGCGCGCAGTTCGCTGAGTCCAGCCGCGATCTGTTCCCAGGTCTGGTTCGAAAGCAAGGCAGCCCGCCACTTGGCCGTGCTCACGGTGTGAATCCGGTCCACCAGCGGCCGCTGCGGCGACCGTGGACCGCTGCGCGGCGCGCGCAGCGTGCACAGCAACTCCGCCCAGCGTTCCTCCACGATCCAGCCGATGATCGCCTCAGGCAGAGCCTGGCGCAAGGCAGTCGCCGCGGGCAGGGTGTGAATGATGTCCCCCATGGCGCTGAGCCGCACGATCAGCAATCGCTGGATGTTGGCGGATGCACCCATGGGTTTGGCAGGAGCTGTGGCCGGCAATGACCTGCTCACAAATGCCGTCCCAGCCGTGAGCGGATGATCTCACTGGCCGAATGGTCCTTGGGATCGCCTACGATTTCTACCCGGCCGCCGCATTCCCGCACCACCTCGCGTTCGGGGACGGTGTCGGCAGTATAGTCGGTGCCCTTGGCATGAACATCAGGGCGGATCTCGCGGATCAGCGCCCGTACATCCCGCTCGGGAAAAACTACCACCGCGTCCACGTCCGCCAGTGCCGCCAGGATCTCCGCGCGCTCTTCCGCCGGCATCAAAGGACGGCCTGCCCCTTTCAGCAGGCGCACCGACTCATCCGAGTTGATGGCCACGACCAACCGCCCACCCAGCTTCTTCGCCGCATGCAGGTAACGTACGTGACCCACATGCAGCAGGTCGAAGCAGCCATTGGCCAGAGTGATGGTCTCGCCGGCGCGTCGCCATTCGGCTACGCGTTGCTTTAGCTCTTCACGACTCAGATTTTTTGTTGTGCTCAATGAGATCTTGTCGCCGGCGGAGCTTTCTCCAGCGCATCCAGCAGTTCCTGCTGCGATACGGTCGCGGTGCCGCGCTTCATTACCACGATGCCGCCCGCATAGTTGGCCAACTGCGCCGCCTCCTCGGTGTTGGCGCCGGCCGCCACAGCCGCGGTGAAAGTGGCGATCACCGTGTCGCCGGCTCCGGTCACATCCGCCACTTCGTCGGAGCCGAAAATCGGGATGTCCACCGGCTTGTGCCGTCCCGCGAAGGCCACCATGCCATCCCGCCCGCGTGTGATCACCAGGGACTGCAACTTCATCTGCAACATGATTTGCTCGCCCGCGGAACACAGTCGTTCCCAGTCTTGCCCAATCCGGATCCCCATGGCCTCTTCCACCTCCGGCTCGTTGGGCGTGGCCGCGGTCGCGCCGGAATATTCCAGCAGGCGGTGCCGGGAATCCAGGATCACCGGCACGCGATCCAGCCGCCCCCGTTCCCGGATGGCATTCAGAATGGCCGGCGTGGCCGCGCCGTAACCGTAATCAGAAACCAGCAGCGCATCCGACGCGCGCACATACTCTCGTGCCGCCAGCACCAGTTCGCGCCTCAGGTGACCGCTGGGCTCCGACAGCGGTTCGCGATCCACCCGCACCACCTGCTGCCGCGCCGTGTGCGTCATGCCGGCCAGGATGCGAGTCTTGGTGACCGTCGTATAGTTCTTGTCTTTCAGAATGCCGCTGATCGGAATGTGCTTGTGGCGGAAGACCTTGAGCAGCAGACGTCCGGGCTCGTCCTCTCCCACCACGCCCACGGGGAGCACGTTCACCCCCAGGTCGGCGAGATTGTTGATCGCATTCGCGCCGCCCCCCGGCACCACGGTGCGCTCGCGATGCTTCAGAATCAGCACCGGAGCTTCCCGGGAAACGCGGGAGATCTCGCCGAAAATAAATTCGTCGGCCACCAGGTCAGCCACCACGGTGACCGTCACGTTGGGGAACGACTCGATGATCTTCCGCAGCCGCTCCGCTTCTTTGGGATGCTTGGTCATCAGGGTAAAGGGAATTTTCTCATGCCGGGCGTCTGCGCTCCTCAATCACGCCCAAGATAGTATCCACAGCGTTAGCCGCGTCCACCAGGTCCATCTTGACCGGAATCACGGCCAACGGTTCCAGGGCGGAAAGATATCCGCCCAAGTTGACGGCATCTTTCTCCGTGGTGACGAATCCCCCTGCCTCGCTTTGCTGGCGCAGCCTCAGCAAATCGCGGATATCCCCCTCCGTGTACGCGTGATGGTCCCCGAACACCGCCTCAGCCACGGGTTCAATACCAGCGGTGCGTAATTGCAAGAGGAAGTTCCGCGGCCGCGCGATCCCGCAGAACACCACCGGGTTCGGTGGAACGTTCTTCGGCTGAATCCCGCGCCGCACCCGCCACACCAGCTTGCCATCCAGCGGGAACGCATCCGGAGAAGCGCCACTGGTCAGCACCACGGCGTCGGCGCGGCGCAAGGAACTCAGGGGCTCGCGCAAACGTCCGGCGGGAAGCAGCCGGTCGCGCGCGTCTTCGGGAGTGACCAGCACAATGTCGAAATCCCGCGCTAGCGCGCGATGCTGAAATCCGTCATCCAGCAGGTGCAATTGGACACCGAATGTTGCTTCGGCGATCCGGCCCGCCTCATAACGATCTTCGCCGACCACAACAGAACCCCCCAGCCGACGCGCCATGAGCAGGGGCTCATCGCCAAAATCGCGCGCCGATCCGCCTGGATCCACCACCAACACGCCCCGCCGCTTGCGACCGTACCCGCGGGAAAGAATGTCGAACTTCACACTTCGGGCCTTCAGTAACTCCCCCAGGAGCAGCACGAACGGAGTCTTGCCGGAGCCCCCGACAGATAAGTTACCCACACTGATGACCGGCCCCTGCAACCTCCGCGCCGAAAGCGCGCCACGGTCGTAGAACGCATTCCGCGTCCGCACACCCAGCCCAAAGATGGAGGAGAGTGGGGTCATCGTGTGGCGGGGGCGCCCCCGCCCGCGGAACTCGGAGGCGGTTCTACCGTGTCCTGCGAAGAACGCTCCAAAAGCTTCTCCAGCGCCTCAACCGTCCGTTGCGTCGCCCCCGTCTGCTCCCGCAACGTTTCGGCCGCCCGCTGCCCCAGCGCCTTTCGTTCCGTTTCATTCGAAATAAGCTCCATAAAAGCCAAAGGAAGCTCCGCCGGACCCACCACCCGCACCGCCTCCCGGCTCTCGAACAATCGCACGATGTCGCGAAAATTTTCGGTGTGGTTGCCAACCACGATAGGAACGCCATGCTGCGCCGGCTCGATGATGTTGTGCCCGCCTCGCGGGACCAGGCTTCCGCCGACGAACGCGATATCCGCCAGAGCGTAAAGCGAAGCCAGTTCGCCGATGGTGTCGACCAGCAACACTCCGCCGGCAATCGCATCGCCGCCCCACAGCGAGCGTCGCCAGAACCGCACGTCAAGTCTTTCCAGCAACTGCGCGACTTCCGCAAAGCGCTCCGGATGGCGCGGCGCCAGGACCATGACGGCCCGCGGGTGGCTGGCCAGCACATTCTCGAAAGCCCGCAGCAGCAACGGTTCTTCATCCTCCACCGTACTGCCGCACACGATCACCGGGCCTGCTCCGGACTGCTGGAACGCGGTCCGCAGGCTGCCCACAATCGCCGGCGGAGCGGGCGGCGCTACATCAAACTTCAGGTTGCCACTCACCTGGATGCGCTCCCCCGGCGCACCAATGTCGGCCAATCGCGTTCGGTCGGTCTCGGTCTGCGCCAGAAACAGGTCCACCTGCCGCAGAACTCTTGCTAGCAATCCCCGCACCCGCCGGTATCCCGGCCATGACCGGTTCGAAATACGCGCGTTGACCACGGCAATCCTCGCGCCGCTTTGGTGTGCCAGCCGCAGAAAGTTCGGCCAGAATTCAGTCTCCGCAATAATGATCAATTGCGGCCGCAGCGCCTCCAGGTAAGGCCGTGCGGCAAACCCAAAATCCAGGGGAAAGTAAAAGACATTCTCTTCGCCAAAACGCTTGCGAGCGAGCTGCTGCCCGGTATCCGTGGTGGTGGAAACCACCACCCGATGCCGCGGGGACCGCTGTCGTAGCGCAGCCACCAACCCGCTGACGGCAAGCACCTCGCCGACCGAAACAGCATGAATCCAGATGGTCGCTTGCCCCGGCTGTGGTGCCAGCCGCGCCGGCACTTTTCCCAATCGCTCCGCCAGTCCGGCCCGATACTTCCCGTGGCGCATCATCTGCAAGAGCCAGTAGGGAAGGCTCACCAGCAGCCACACCGCCAGCAGCGCACTATAAACCCAGTACATGCGGGAAGGGACATTCTAACCGTTGCCTCGGGAGGCCGCACCCAGGCGCCACCGTTCGCACGGCTTGCATCCTATAATTCAGATCATGCTCACGCGACAGCCAGCGCTGTTCTCCAAACGAACCATCACGGTCGTTTCCACGGTTGCTCTGCTCTCGATTCTTTGCCTGGCGTCCAAGGATCTCGTGATGCCCACGGCGCGGCCGGCCAAGACCTATCCCGCGTGCGACCAGCATCCCCTGGAAAACGTGGCCGTCGCCGTGGATCCCTATGACATGGCCGACAAGGCCAACATCTTCTCTGTCCATTACAGCGAGCAGGGCTTCATGCCCATCTTTGTGGTCGTCACCAACGATGGCGACCAGCCCGTCTCGCTGGCGGGCATGAAGGCGGACCTGATCACGGTCGACCGCACCAAGATTTCCCCTGCCACCCCCGACGACATCTACCGCCGCCTCTCCCATCCTTCCGCCAACGCGGGCAGGACGACGCCCATACCGTTTCCCACCAAGAAGGTGAAAGGCACGGTGAGCAAGCAAGCCCAGGAGGAAATTCAAAACGCCCAATTCGGCGCCCGCGCGGTGGAGCCCCACAGCACCCAGTCCGGCTTCATGTTCTTTGATGTGTCGGGGATTTCCACGCCGCTGGCGGGCGCACACTTCTACCTGACCGGCGTGCGTGACGCCAAGGGAAACGAGCTGATGTATTTCGAAGTTGCGCTGGAGAAATACCTGAGCGCGCCGCCGGCCAGCAAACCAAACTGAATTCCTGTTATCGCGGTGGCCAAGAAAAAAGCCGCCAACGCATACAGCATCGGCGGCCTGTACTCGGAAGATGCTAACTGCCTACTTGCCCAGCTTACCCTTGTCGGATCCCACCCCAGTGCAGAAGTCCCAACCGGCTACCGATGTGTGACTGCCGCAACTGCCGGCCTTCACATCGGTGAACTCGGAGGTATTGCTCATGTTGGTGTAGATCAAGGTGTTCTCGGCCTGGCTGCTCGCGCTGAAGGTACCGGCAGAGTTGACAACCCCCGACAGTGCAGGTGAGGACACGCTGGTGCCGCCGAAAACCGCCCACTGCAGATTGCATTGCGGTTGTGAGATGAAAACCGACACGCCAGTGGCGGGATCCGCATCATAGGAGTAGTCCGGCGTGCCGCGGTGGGTGCCCACGATGCTCTGAATGGCATCCTGGAATGTCGGCCGCAACTCGATGGTGCTGTCGCCACCGCCGCTGAGGGCCCATGCGATCTCACTGGTAAACTTGCCGCTGCTGTCGCGGTGTACGCTCGTGCCGCCCGCAGAGACAACGTTAACAGACGTGCTGGGCCATCCCACAACGCCACCTGAATCACCGCTGGAGGCGAAGTACACTACCTTCGAGCCGGTGAAATGCGAGTCCAAGCCGGTTTCGCCGGAGAATTCGCCGCTCTGCCAGCTCATCGTCACCTCACCCTTGCCGCCGTGAGCCGCGATCAGCGAGTTGGCTTTGTCAACCGCCGCGATCAGATCGGTGATGCCGTTGGTCTTGGCTTCCTCCAACACGATGATGGCATTCGGGGCCATGGCATGCGACCACTCGATGTCCAGAGCCGCTTCTTCGTTCCATCCGCAGTCCTGAGTCGGCTTTCCATTGGCGAACTGCACGTGAAATTTAGGCGCCGGTAGACCGAAGGTGGTGGAGAAGGTTGCCAGGTCAGCCGCCGCGTTGGGGTAGTCAAATGCGTCCACCACCACGATCACGCCGCTGCCGCCAGTTGGATTGGAGGTTGAACCGGTTTTCGGGCAGCCCGGCAGGGGATTGGAAACCAGACCATACACGCAACCCAACGATGCGGGCGTCTCACCCTGCGGCGTGCTTGAGTCGTTCTGAATCCCGTCGGGAACGAAGATCAGGTGGTTGGTATGTGCCCGGATGCCCGCATCCCCTGGCCGAACAATACTGGAATCGGGAACGATGACATGGCCTTTCCGGACTTGAGCGCTAACGATGCTGACACTCGCGATGATCATGAGCGCCAGGACAACGATTGAGTACTTCTTCATTTGTATGGTTCTCCTTAGTGGGATGGGGTCGAATGATTCCGAGCTGAAATCGCAATTGGGAAATGCTCCTCATGCACGCAAACGGAGCGCGCTATCATCACGCACTCCACAACCTGGAACGGTGCCGCTATTTGCCACCCTTGGTCACTGCAGGGTCGGTACGAAATCCGGGGAGGCCCACATGCCACGCTGAGCGGGAGCGAGACACAACAGGCGTGGACAGCGATTGTAGCCGTGGCTAGACCAATTGCAATGGAAAAACGCCCAAGTGACAAGAAATTTACAAGAGGTACCACACCCGGTTCAACTATTGGAGTACGTAGACTCCATACCAAGGTGTGTACTCAAAGCGGCCTTCATAGCCTGCATCTTCTGCCTGACGAATCACCGGTCAACTTGACGGCCGGGTGATTGACCGGTAAGCCCTTGTGATCAAGGGACCTCCCGTTGTGTGCGCACGCGGCGCTGCAACACCAGTCCGCGACTGCATGGTGAGAGGGCGCTGACTCCACCGCTTATAGCGCCGTTCTATAATCGCTGCTCATGGCCACCACGCCCCACACCTCGGTAGCGGCCCGCGCCAATTACGAGCCCGTCATCGGGTTGGAGGTGCATGTCCAGCTCCTGACCGCGTCCAAGATTTTCTGCTCCTGCTCCACCCGATTCGGCGATCCGCCCAACACCAACGTCTGCCCCGTCTGCCTGGGTTTGCCCGGGGCTTTGCCGGTGCTGAACCGCAAGGCGGTGGAGTTCGCGGTGCTCGCCGCCATGGCGTTGAATTGCCGCATCAACCAAACCTCGATTTTCGCCCGCAAGAATTATTTCTATCCCGACCTCCCCAAGGGCTACCAGATTTCCCAGTACGACAAGCCCCTGGCCGAATTCGGCTGGATCGAGGTCGTGACCGGCAGCGGCGCCAGCAGAATCGGCATCACCCGCCTGCACCTGGAGGAAGACGCGGGCAAAAGTCTGCATGAAGGTTTTGCCGACTCGTCCGAGAAGACGGCCATTGACCTGAACCGCAGCGGCGTGCCGCTCATCGAAATCGTGAGCGAGCCCGACATTACCTCGCCCGACCAAGCCCACGAGTACCTTACGCGCTTGAAGGAAATCATCCTCTACACCGGAGTGAGCGACTGCAACATGGAAGAAGGCTCGCTGCGCTGTGATGCCAACATAAGCGTACGTCCGCGTGGTCAAAAACAATTCGGCACCAAGACCGAAGTCAAGAATGTCAACTCCTTCCGCTTCATCCGCGAGGCGCTGCAATACGAGATCGAGCGTCACATCGGTGTGCTCGAATCCGGAGGCAAGATCTCCCAGGAAACCCGCCTCTACAACGCGAGCGAAGGCAAAACCTACGGCATGCGTTCCAAAGAACAGGCGCACGATTACCGCTATTTCCCCGAGCCTGACCTGCTGCCCTTGGTGGTGGACGACAAGTGGCAGGCGGAGATCCGCAAAACTCTTCCGGAACTACCCGAGGCGCGCCGCAAGCGCATGGTCGCGGATTACGGCATCACCGAGTATGACGTCCAGGTGCTGACGGGGACCAAGGCGTTAGCCGACCAGTTCGAGGCGGCTGCCAAAGCGGCGAAGAATCCGAAACGTGTGGCCAACCTGGTGCAGAGCGAACTCATGGGCCGCCTGAAGGCCAGAGGCCTGGAGATCGAGCAGTCGCCCATTTCGATGAAAGGCGTGGCTATGTCAGCCGACCTGGTCGAAAGCGGAGCGATCTCGGGCAAGATGCTCAAGGACCTGTACGACCTCTGCTTCGAGCGCAACCAGGACTTCCCCGTGGTCTACGAGAAAGAAAAACCGCAGCAGATCACCGACACCTCGGCCATCGAGAAGATGATTGACGAAATCATCGCCGCCAACCCCAAACAAGTCGAGCAATACCGCGCCGGTAAGAAAACTGTAATGGGATTCTTCGTCGGCCAGGTGATGAAGGCGTCCAGGGGGCAGGCCAATCCGCAGCTGGTGAACGAAGTGCTCGCGAAGAAGCTGGAGTAGGTAATACACGAACTATGCAGATCCATCATCGCGGCCAGATCTACATCTACCTCGCCATGCTCGGTGTCCCGACGCCGCCGCTGTACGGGCTGACCTCCGAGCAGGTGCGGGAACGCAGCGTGGGCCCGGGCAGCCCAGCGTAATCTCCCACCGGCCAGCAACTTCCGTCACCTGAGAACTGGACTTGACCCCGGTACGATTGGGAATGCGGTCCCTACTGCTGCATTCTGACTTCTTACTTCTGCATTCGCAGGTGTTCCATGAAAATTGACCGCATCATCAGCATCGCCACCCTGGGCGCTTCTGTCATCGCCATTGTGCTCGTTTTGAAGAGGCCGCAGCCGGTGGCGACACCCCAGCCGCCAGCGGCTGCGGCAGCCAACGCCCAGTCTTTCCAGGAAAAACTGCAGCAGTTAGAGCAGCCCAAGGAGCCGGGACAACCTCCGGCGGAAGTCCACGTCACCTCCGACGAGGTGAGCGCGGCACTGGCGCAGGCTGCCGGGGCGCTTCCTGCGGCCATCGCGGCGCAGTCCTCATCCGATGCTTCTCCGTCCTCACCCGATGCGACGATCGCGCCTGGACAGCCCAATATCAAGGACTACCAAGTGAACTTCGATGGCGACATTGCGCGCGGCCAGTTCGTAGCTGAAATCGGCGGAAAGACGGTCTACATCACGCTCGCGGGTCATTTAGGATCAAAGGACGGCTACGCAACCTTCGACCCGACTGAATTCAAGGTGGGCGATTTGAGCATTCCCGTTTCGCTGGTGAATGACGCCTTGCAGAAGCGGCTGGCCGGACAGCGCGACCAACTGAAGCTCCCGGACAACGTGGGCGACATTAAGGTGGAGAACGGTGAACTGGTGATGACGCAGAAGTGACCGCGCTTTCCGGGGCGTCTGAGCCCCGGAGCGGTCATCCTGAGCGGAGCGAAGGACCCTGTGCAGCAAGCCAGCCGCGGGCGAGGGCGCCCGCGCCACACAAAACTCGTCAATTGTGCTTGATAAACTCCCCGGTCTTCTTCCCCGTCAAATCGTTGTACAGCGTCACCAGCCATTGCTCGCTGGTGATGAAGTCACCGTTCCACTTTTGCCACGGCGCCAGCACGTTTTCCTGCTTCAGTTGGTCAAGCGACTGGCCTCGCTTGATGCCGTTTTCGACCACGGCTTTGGTGTCGTTCAGCATGGTCACGAAGCGGCGAACGTCGTCGAGGTTCGAGATCGGCCCGTGGCCGGGAATGACTTTCACATCCGCCGGCAACTGGGGAATGATCTGTTCCAGCGCTGAGATCATCCCTTCCACGCTGCCGCCGCCGCTCAGGTCAATAAACGGGAATCCGTAGGTCACGAAATCGTCCCCCATGTGTACCACGTTCGATTTGGGGAAGAAGATCACGCTGTCGCCATCGGTGTGCCCACTGGGAAAGTGCAGGGCTCGGATGTCCTCGCCGTTGAGGTGAACAGTGACATCGTGATCGAACGTAATGATGGGCAACGCGTCTTTGGACTGTGGCTTGGCGGGGAAACTTACCGCGCCGTAATTGCCTGCTGTGCCGCCTTCCTCCAGGCGTTTGCGCACGTTGTCCTGGGCGATGATTGGCGCGCTTTGCTGGAAGATCGCATTTCCGCCGGTATGGTCCTCGTGATAGTGGGTGTTGATCACGAAGCGCACCGGCTTGTCGGTAATGCCCTTGAGCGCCGCTTTGATCTTGTCGGCCAGCGGCGCGTACTGATCGTCCACGATGACAATCCCGTCGTCGCCAATCGAAGCGCCAATGTTTCCGCCCGCCCCCTGCAGCATGTACACATTGCCGGAAACCTTTGTGACCTTCATCTGCACTTTGCCGAAATCCTGGTCCTGAGAGGATGCCAGGCAGGAGAGCAGCGTCACAGCGACAGCAACCAAACCGATCTTGCGCATGTTTCTTTCACCCCAGCAGAATCTGGTCGGAGATTGTAAGCGCCAGGAAGGCTTTTCACAGAGCTGCTTTTCCATCAACGATTTACTCTCCCGGCGTTCCCTCAAACAGCGTATACACCTGGTCGCCAATCACCCGATCGACCACAAACGCGCTGCCCGCGTCCGAAACCTGCCGAAACAGCAGTTCCCCGCGACCATCTCCGTCGGCATCCACCGCGTCAATCAATTCCAGGCGCGGCGCCACATCCAGGTGCTGGCTGTCGCTCACGTTGGCCAGTGCTTTGTGCAGCTCGCCGTAGATATCGTCGCGAGCTACCAGCGTGACGTAGTACTGCAACTCCGCTCCGGTTGGGTTGGGGCCTTGCGGCATGCGCGCTTTCGCCTCCAGCACCAGCACCGGCTGGTTGCTGCTCGAAAGATCAAACACCCGGAGCTGCACCTCTTCAAAGCTGGGCTGCGGCGGCTTGGCAGCGACTTTGCTTCGCGGCGCAGTACGGGCGGGTGGCGAAGGCTCAATGGTTGCCGCGCTCAGCCGCGTGGCGCGCGCCCTCACCTCCTCGGCGGCCAAAGCCAGCATCTTCTTGCGGAATTGCTGTTCTTCTTCAGGCCTGAGGTCGTAAGTGTAGGGCAGTGGCTCGGGACCGCCGGCATCGGAAATGGCGGGAAAGATCTGGACGGTCCGGACCGCCGCCGGCGCTGGAGTGGGCCCATGCGAGGCTGCCTTGGCGGCCGGCTTGCTGGACGGTTGCGGCTGCGCACCAGATGTTGGCTCTGCCTTGCCACGTCTCAGCACCGGACGATCGGAGTCCTCAGGAACAGGCGCAGGCGCCGAAGCCGGGGCGGCTGAAGGCGCAGGAGCAGATGCAGCCGGGGGCGCTTGCGGCGTGAGTTGCGGCTGAGCTGCCGGCGTTACGGGTTCCGCAGGCTTGGATGGTTCTGCACCGGGACGCCTCAGTTTCGGCGGTGCATCCACGTCTTCGTCAGGAGCTCTTGCCGCAGTGGAAGCCTTTCTGGATGCGGTCGAAGCGGCGCCGGCCGGCCGCCAGGTGCCTTCTCCCATCCACGTATTTTTCAGTTGCAGCGCGCCCGCCACGGTGAACAGACCTTGTGAAACCCCAGTCCGTTCTCCTTCATAAACCGTTCCCGACTCCAGCGCCATCGGCACCGGCGAAGCTTTATACGCGCTGGCATCGTAGAACTTGCCGTCAAACAGGATGGTGACCGGAATCAGCCGAGCCTTGCCATTGGGGGCTAGCTCAACCAAGGCCAGAGCGCGTGGTCCCTTGCCGGCGCTTTCCTTGCGCACAAACTGTGCGGCCACAATTTGCACCAG
This sequence comes from Terriglobia bacterium, assembly GCA_041485425.1. Classification (GTDB taxonomy): domain Bacteria; phylum Acidobacteriota; class Terriglobia; order Terriglobales; family Acidobacteriaceae; genus JAIQET01. The sequence continues at coordinate 15,593 of JBGPJK010000020.1, forward strand.
AATCAAAGCGCAGCTGGCCAAGATGACGGCCCGGCCCACACTGCGGTATAACGTTGGACGACAAGGAGACACTGCCATGGATGTTAATGATATAGCCCCTGGGTTCACTTTGCCCGACGAGAACGGCAAGAACGTCTCGCTCAAGGATTTTCGGGGCAAGACGGTCGTCCTCTTCTTCTTTCCTAAAGCCGACACTCCCGGTTGAACGATTGAGGCGTCCGGGTTCCGTGACGCATACAAGAAGTTGCAGAACGCTGGTGCCGTGATTCTGGGCATGTCTGCTGACCCGCCGCAAGCGCAGAAGAAATTTCAGGAAAAATATGGTTTACCTTTCACCCTGCTGGCCGATACCGACAAGAAGGTCTGCGAGGCCTTCGGCGTGATCAAAGAGAAGAACATGTATGGCAAGAAAGTGAAGGGGATCGCGCGCACTACTTTGTGATCGGCCCGGACGGCAAAATTGCGCGCGTCTTCAACAATGTGAAGGCGGACGGGCACGCCGAAGAGGTTCTGGAGTACCTGAAGAGTGCGGCCTGACAGTTGTGTGGGGCGGGTCTTTCACCCGCCCTGCCCACAGCTTATTTCGCCGTACTCGTTGTTGTGAAACTTATCGCCGTCTCGGAATGAACTACGGCTTCTTCTTTCCCCGTTGCCGCAGCTACTCCCGTACCCGCTGCTCCGCCCACAACTGCCCCGATCGCGGCGCCTTTACCACCACCGGCCAGCGCGCCAATCAGCGCACCGGCTCCCACGCCGCCACCGATTTTCGTGGCATTGCTCTTGGTATGGCTCTTGCCCTTGGCGTGATAGGCGGAACTTGAAATGGGCAGCATTTTGCCGTTCACTTCCACCGACGTAAGCCGCAGCGTGAGCTCGCCCGGCGCGTGCAGCCGTCCACTGGACTTGGCGTAGGTAACCTTGCCGTGCACTGGGGCACCCGACTTGGCGATGGTCTTTCCGTTCACGACCAGATCGTGCGCCAGCGTGGCATCGAATTTTTCGCCCGCCGTGGCGCTCCCCGAACTGATCTCTTGTGCCATGCGAACCGTCAGCTTGGTGCCGGAAGGGATGGTTTGTGCGGCTGCCATGGTCAGCAGCAGAAGCACTGGAGCGATCTTTAGTAGTCTCCCGAGCATGAATCCTCCTTAGAATGTGGTGCAGCGCATTCGAGTGGCGCCCCGATAACCAACAAAATAGCAGAACGTGATCGGAATAACACGGTGCAGAGCTTAATTCCGAAGCTGACCAATGAAAACCGCCAACCAATTCGGGAATCCGTTGCCCCCTGATTTCTTTAATCGGGACCCGCGCCGCGTCAGTCGCGATTTGCTGGGCAAGGTGCTGGTGCGGCGGCAAGACAAGAAACTGCTGCTGGCCGCGCGCATTGTGGAAGTCGAGGCTTACCTCGGCGAAGATGATCTCGCCGCCCACGCCGCCGCCGGACGCACTGCCCGCAACGCCGTCTTATTCGGCCCACCCGGCCGCGCCTACGTGTATTTCATCTACGGCAATCATTACTGCCTGAACGTTTCCTGTTTGCCGGATGGAGTGGCTGGCGGGATCCTCTTCCGCGCCGCGGAACCATTACTTGGAATCCGGGAGATGGCCAAACTTCGCGGCATCACTCTCACCACGGAACGAGATCTCAGGCTGCTCACCAGCGGCCCTGGCCGCATGGCCCAAGCCTTCGGCATCACCCGCCAACGCGACAACGGCAAAGACCTGACCACCACCCGCTCCGATCTCTGGCTCGCCGACGATGGTTTCCCTCCGCCCCGCATCCTGACCACCAAGCGCATCGGTATCACCAAGGCCCAGGAACTGCCGCTGCGATACATCGTTCCTCATAACCCGTTGATTTCGCGCACCAGGGTGCTGCGTTAGCCACGATTCCTTCGTGTACCTTCGTGTCCTTTGTGGTTTATCTTGTCTGTTCCATCCCACTTCGTCCCCAAGGAGCCTGCCGAATGCGCCATTGCAAGCCACTTCTGATTTCCTTAATTTTCGCTTTGAGTTTGCCCACATGGTCGCAGCCCAAGCCCACGCTCGAAGACTTGAAACATGAGGCTCTCCAGGAGATCGACCGCAGACAGGCCTTCACTCAGCAGATGGTGGACCAGATCTTCAGCTACGGTGAGCTGGGATTCCAGGAGTTCGAGACTTCGCGCTACCTGACCGGCATCCTGGAAAAGAATGGATTCAAGGTGGAGCGCGGCGTAGCGGGCATTCCGACCGCCTGGGTTGCCACCTACGGATCGGGCAAACCGGTGATTGACTTCATCGCCGACATCGACTGCATTCCGCGCGCCTCGCAGAAGCCCGGCGTCGCCTACCACGATCCCATCGTCGAGGGCGCACCCGGCCACGGTGAAGGCCACAACGCGGGCCAGGCGGTGAATGTGACGGCGGCCCTGGTTTTGCGCGAACTGATGGACAAATACAAGATCGCCGGCACCCTGAAGATTTTTCCCGGGGTCGCGGAGGAACTTGTCGGCACCAAGGCGTTCTATGTGCGTGCCGGCTTGTTCAAGGACGCGGACATCGTGCTGGGCGCGCACGTGGACGACTCCTTTGGCACCGAGTACGGGCAGAGTTTTGCGCCGCAAGGCCTGGTATCGGTGCAGTACTTTTTTCATGGCAAAGCCGCCCACGCCGCGGGGGCGCCGTGGGATGGCCGCAGCGCGCTGGATGCAGTCGAGCTGATGGACGCGGGCTGGAATTTTCGCCGTGAACACCTGCGGCTCGAGCAGCGCTCGCACTACGTCATCATCAACGGCGGCGACCAGCCGAACGTAGTGCCCTCGGAAGCGGCAGTCTGGTACTACTTCCGCGAACTCGACTACCCGCACATCCAGGAACTGTATGGCTTGGGCAACACCATGGCGCAAGCTGCGACCCTGATGACCGGCACCAGCGTGACGCGACGTTTGGTGGGCTCGGCCTGGCCGCCGCACTTCAGCAAGGTCGTGGCCGAGGTGCAGCAGAAAAACATCGAGCGGATCGGTATGCCAACTTGGAGCGAGGCCGACCAGACCCTGGCCAAGGCGCTGCAAAAGGAGATTGGCGCCAAGGTGGAAGGTCTGAAGACGGCAGTGGACCCGCTCAAGCCGCCCTCACCGGCAGCCGAGCAGGGCGGGTCGGATGACATCGCCGACATTTCATGGGTGGCGCCGACGGTTTATTTACGTTATCCCGCTAACATCCCCAAGCTGCCCGGCCATAGCTGGGCGAATGGCGTGTCCATGGCGACCCCCATCGCACACAAAGGCTCCACGGCAGGCGCCAAGGCGCAGGCCGCCACGGCGCTGGATTTCCTGCTCTCTCCGGACCTGGTCAAGCAAGCATGGGATTATTTCAACAACGTCCAGACCAAGGACCTCAAGTACACCCCGCTCATCGCTCCGGACGACCAGCCCGCAGTTGAGTTGAACAAGGAGAAGATGGAGAAATTTCTGCCGGAGATGCGGAAGTACTATTACGATCCGACGAAATACAAAACCTACATGGAGCAGTTGGGGATTCAGTACCCGACGGTCAGGAAGTAGAGGGTTCAGCTCAAGAGGTGACTGAATTGCGATTCCCTGGGGAGACACTCATATCTGCGAACTCATCGGCCAGGCCGGTCCAATCAGGTTCCGCTGGCATCGCACCGAAAATGCCCGTCAGCTTTGCGAAAAGCTGGCGGAGATCGCCGGCATCGTCGAGACTGATTGCTTCATACCAAGCGAAGGGCGGCGGCAGATTTCTCTTGTGGATGGATTTGAGACAGCAACAGATCACTGGCGTCTTTCTGCCCCAAACGGCACCGGCCTCGAACCAGACCCATCGACGGTTCAACCCCTGTTCAGTTGCTAGAACGAGCGCAGCCCGGGCGACCTGCAGTTGACCGAGAATCTTGTCCAACCATGGGTCGCCGGGTGTGAGGGCGCCTTCAGCGGTCGAAGCAAAAATTGACATACGGGGGAAAGCGAATCTAAGAACGTGGCTGACGTGGTCAGCTAAAGGTTTATCAGCGGCTGCGTGGCTGACAAAAAGAACCAGTTCGGGCGGGTTTTGGTGTTGTGCCCTGCCTTTAGGGGTCAACCCAACTCTCAAATACGGCTTCCCTGCCCCTGCTCGCGGTCTCAAAACTACCCACTCTTCCAGGGCCATGATTTGCAGGTTCATGCAAACGGTGTTCGTGTCTAAACCGAGTACACGTTCCAAATGATCAGAGTTAGCTTCAGCACCTGGATTTTCCTGCCATAGCTTCGCTACAACACCTAGCAACCGTTCACGACACTCCTCATTCTTGTAGATACCAGCCTGGCGGTCGAACTTTTTCTTGCCTTCCGGTGTCAAACGGAGACTGTAGTTGCCGTGTCGTTCCAAGGGCTCTACCGACCCGTCGGCAACAAGCTTATCAACAGCTTCCTGAAAGCGCTCTACTGACAAAGTGGTGCTTTGCTGAACTTGGTCTGCCTTCACTGGTTCTTCGCAGTCTTGCTCGAAGAGTTTGCTCAGCGCAGTTAGCACTTCAGTTTCCCACCCTGATAGTTGTGCGTTCATCTCTGTTTAGTGTGAGTTCGTTCCTCTTGGGCCGCTGACCGTTTTGCGCATAGTTTACATGCGAATCATCCAGAGGTGGTTTACCGATTTGAACTGTGTCTCGGCAAGCTTGTTGCCTTTATTGACTGCCTAATAGATAGACTATATAATTACGACAATACTATGACGCCAATCGACTACGTCACCTTGCTGAACGCGGCATTCAAGGACTACGCCACCCTGATAACGGAGCGCGGAGAGCTAGACCTGAAGCTCGCTCAGAGAGAACAGTTCATTCGTGCGACGGTAAATATGCTCCCCGAAGATGAGAGGCCGGGATGGGAGTTTGCGCTAGACGCCCTCGGGGGGGAATCGGTTGGACTTTCTCAAGCAATTCGGAACGTTCTTCAATCCGCCCCCCAAGAATTTCACACGGCCACAGAGGTTCGAAAGGCCCTTGAAAGGATCAACTTCAATTTCGAGGGATATACAACAAATCCCCTTGCCAGTGTCCACGCAGCCCTAAAACGACTGAAGCCCGACGAAGCGAAAATGGAGAAAATAGATGGGGTGATGGCATGGCGCTGGGTCGGTCCTTCTCCTTCAACTATTCCCCCTGTCATTCCGGGCACCCTGGCAAAAGCCTTCGAGGCAATGTACGGAGTTCGTTCGCCTGTCTCACGGCCCATCAGGGCTCACAGGCATAGGCGCAAAGTGCTTCCGACACGACCGCAGGTCCCTACGGAACCCAACAGGAAATGATTTCAGGAGTCCAATCCATGCGAAGGGAGAACTACTTTGAGAGACCCACCGACGAACACATAAGCGTTGGGCATCTATCAGCGCGAACTGGTAGATGCCCCCTTTGGGGGTGTAGCTCAATCACGGCAGAGCAGCGGACTTTGAATCCGCAGGTTGTGGGTCCAAGCCCCACCACCCCCATCATTCACAAACGAAGCACTCGATAGGCCGCGTTCGCCGCAATGCGACGCAGCCCAATCTTACCACCCTAGCAAAAAGGTGCCGCTGTCAACGACCCGAATGTTGTGCAAATGTGCGAGGAGGAGCGACGCTCACTGCAAGGTGAGAAGCTCACCCCTGCAATAAGATGTTGTCAATTAGCCGGGTAGTGCCCAAGAATGCAGCTGCCGCCACCAGCGCTGCCCCACTATGCACCGGGATCGCATCCAGCGTATCCGGGTCCACAATTTCGAAGTAATCCAGCCGCACCGCCGGCTCCTGCGCGATAATCTGCTTGCCCGCTTCGATCAGCCGGCTTGCGTTTCGCTCACCCCGATCAAAGAAGTTCTGTACCTCTTTCAGAGAGCGCGATAGCACCAACGCTGATTTCCGCTGTTGCGCATCCAGGTAGGCATTGCGCGAGCTCATCGCCAGGCCATCCGACTCGCGCACGATGGGACACACTACGATCTCGACCGGCAGATTCAGATCGCGCACCATGCGGCGGATGATGGTTGCCTGGGCGGCATCTTTCTGCCCGAAGAAGGCCGCGGCCGGCTCGATGATGTGAAAGAGTTTCGCGACCACGGTTGTGACTCCCCGGAAGTGGCCCGGGCGGGATCTCCCGCAAAGCTTCTCGCTCAGCCCCTCGACCGTGACATAGGTGACCGCACCTGCGGGATACATCTCCTCCACCGGCGGCGCGAACAGCAGCTCTACGCCTTCTTTCTCCAGCAACTCGCGGTCGCGTTCGAAGGGCCGAGGATACTTGGACAAGTCCTCGTTCGCTCCAAACTGGGTGGGGTTCACGAAAATGGAAACCGCCACCACATCACACTGCGCCTTTGCTGCCCGCACCAGCGAAAGGTGCCCTTCATGCAGCGCCCCCATGGTGGGGACGAAGCCCAGGCGCTTGCCCTCCCGGCGCACCGTGTGGCAGGCGGACCGCATCTCTTCCACCGTGCTGCAAGTCTTCATGATCGTCTGTAGGTGCGTCGTCATGAGTTTCAGGCAGAGGGAATCCAATGGATGAGCACGTGCATGCTCTCCAATGTCCCCGCTACGATAGCCCGGTTCTTCCGAATCCGGGCCTTGTCGTCTTCGGAACTTAGAACGCCACTTTCCGTCACGGCAACCACTCGCCCGTAGGGCCAGGCGGAGGGCGGTAATTGCGCCAGAACCCGGGTCAACTCATCGGGGTTTAGATACCGCTCCTCATGGTTGCCGGCGTCGAGCAGAGCCACACCGTCCGGTTTCACAATCAGATAAGGATTCCGCCACGTCTTGGATTCGCGGACATCGCGGTATTTCTCAGGATCGGCTGCCGGGATAGCCTGAATTCGTGTTGACGCATCCGCTTCCAGCGCTGCCTGGTCAGATCCCTTGCGGGATCCGGAGCAGCACGTGAAAGCAAGCGTGATCACCAGGGAAGCAATCAGGCGCGAGTGGATCTTCAAGGACGAGTCTTACCTCCGCATGGCATGCTTGCGTTCCAGGACCGTCTCCAGCGCCGCCTGCGTGTCCTTCGGCAGATGATACGACTCCGAGTCTGACGGATATTGCCCCGAAACCACGTCGGAGCGGAACGCCTGCACGGCCTCCGTGATGAGCGCTGCGGCATCCGCATACCGCCGCACGAACTTGGCGGGCGCTCCGAACGTCAGGTTTAGAATGTCGTGGAACACCAGCACCTGCCCGTCGCAGTCCGGTCCGGCGCCGATGCCGATGGTCGGGGTCTGCACCTCTGCTGTGATCATAGCGGCGACTTCCCGTGGAATGCCTTCCAGGTAAATGCAGGCCACGCCCGCGCGATCGAGAGCCACGGCGTCACGCATGAGCTGCTCGACGGCAGGCAGGGTCTTGCCCTGCACCTTGAAGCCTCCCATCACGTTCACCGACTGAGGCGTCAAGCCAATGTGGCCAGTCACCGGAATCTCGGCATCAATAATGCGCCGGATCACGTCCGCGCGCTTCTCGCCGCCTTCAATTTTTACCGCCTCGGCGCCCGCCTCTTTCACAAAACGCGCCGCATTGCGCACCGCTTCGTCCGCGCCCAGGTGATAGGAGCCATAGGGCATGTCCGCGACCAGAAACGCGTTCTTCACGCCCCGGCGCACAGCCCGCGTGTGGTGAAGCATCTCGTCCACCGTGACTGTAAGGGTGTTCTCGTGGCCGAGCATGGTCATGGCCAGCGAGTCACCGACCAGAACGATGTCAATCCCGGCCTCGTCGACCAGGCGCGCACTGGCGTAGTCGTAGGCGGTTAGGCAGGTAATGGGTTCGTGGTGAAGCTTCTTTTCGCGAAGGGAAGCGACCGTAATCTTGTGGCGAGGTTCGCCAATGGGTGTGAGACTCACGATGTCCTCCAGTGCCCCTCCGCGGTGGCGGATAGAGCCTGTACGCATCTTGGGATTCTGCTGTGGGTATTGTAGGCGCAAGACCGGTGGTTCGTCGATAGTCATAAACGATGCTCAAAGGCGTGGAATCGGCTTGCAAAAGTGATGGGTAAGACGATTGCATTATGTCTTACCATACAGTAAGATACAGCGCAGATGAAATCCTACCGTACCGTCGTCAGCTCCAAGGGGCAGGTGGTGATTCCCGCCGAGTTGCGGGAGCAGTTCGGGCTGGAAAAGGGCACGCCGGCAACCTGGAGCGAAGAGCAGGGCAGGCTGGTGCTGACCCCGATTACCGAGCGGCGGCTGGACGAGATCATGGGGTTCCTGAAGCCGGCCCCGGGCGAGCCTTCCATGTTTGAGGAGCTATTCGCAGAGCGCGAGCGCGAACGCAAGCGAGAGAAATAATGAGACATGGCTTCTCTCGTGGCGGTGGGCGGCGTTACGTACTCGATGCCAGCGCGCTCACCGGTTTCTTCGAGGGTCGTCGCGGCGCCGCGGAGAAAGTTCGTCACCTGCTGGGGGAGGGTCTGAGACAAGACTTGCCCCTTTTGATGTCGGCGGTGAATTGGGGTGAAGTCTTCTATATCACATGGAGACGCCACGGCGAGGTGACAGCCCGCGAAGCCGAAGCCAGGTTGCAGGAGATGCCCATCGCGGTCATTGCGGTGGATCGGGAACGGGCCTCCCGGGCTGGCGCGCTGAAGCAGAAGCACAGCCTGGGTTACGCTGACGCCTTTGCCGCCGAGCTGGCCATCGAACGCGGTGCATGGCTGGTCACTGCCGATCCCGAGTTTGTGAAGGTGGGGAAGGGGCTGTCGGTGTATTCGCTGCCAAGGTATGAAGGTTGAGAATACGGCTGTCGCTGGCGTCTCTCCGCTGAACTGAAGCGGCTTAGCGCCGTCGCTTGGAACTGACATGGGCTCGTAGCCAGGCTGCATAGGTGGCTTCATCGAGCTCGCCGGCAGCCAGGGCCAGGACTGCCTGAGTCGCGTCTTCCTCGCTGGCGGTGAAATCGAAGCCGTGGAGTTCGAGGAACAAGACCCCAACCACGAACCCGGTTCTCTTGTTGCCATCGACGAAGGGATGGTTGCGGACAATCCCGGCGGTGTAAAGCGCCGCCATTTCGATGATGTCGGCAGCTCTCGCATAGGCGCGGTGCTGCCGGGGCCGGGCGAGAGCAGAGTCCAAAAGCCCTCGCTCGCGCAATCCTGGAGCACCGCCGTGCAGCGCCAGCAGGCGGTCATGGATCGCGAGAACATCGCGCTCCTCGATCCAGAGCGGTTTCACTTTGCCAAAGCGTGGAGCGTGTTGCGGTACCGGGCCATGATCGCTTCCGCTTTCTCCATTTTCTCCTGGAATGCGGGATCGTACGGGGTGAGCCGGTAATCGCCCTCCGCCGCCTCAATCAGAAAAAGCAGTTCCCCGTCTCCGGTTTGCAGGCGGTCAATGACCGCCTTGGGAAGCACCACCCCGAGCGAGTTGCCAAACCTGCGGACCTTGAGCTGAACCATGAGCGTCCTCCGTTATTACAATTGTAATAACCTTCCCGAGGTCCGTGCAAGCGAAAACCAACGGGTGCGCAAGGGAGTGGGCGCGGCGATCATCTCAGGCAGTGTGACCGGCGGCCGCCTCCTACGCGCTGGCCGCTTCCTGGCTCCCCAGGGGCAAGAAATACTGCGTCCCCTTGATCGGCGCGGAGACTTTCCGCAGCAGCTCCTGCAGGTCCTCGTTGCGCTCCACGAAGTCAATGTCGGAGGTGTTCACAATCAGCAGGTCCGAAGAGGTGTAGTGAAAAAAGAAGTGCTCGTAGGCCTTGATCACCTCTCCCAGGTAGTCTTCGTTGATCGCCTTCTCGCCCGCGGCATTCTTTTTCTTCAGGCGCTTCTTGAGTACCTCGGGCGTGGCCTGCAGATAGATGACCAAGTCGGGAGTGGGTAGCTGCTCGCGGAAGTAGGTGTAGTAGCGGTTGTAGGTATCGAGTTCCTGGTCGGTGAGATTCAAACACGCAAAAAGCTTGTCTTTCTCGATGATGAAATCCGCCACCACGGTCTTCTGCGAATGCGGGCCCAGGTCGAGCCCCCGCAATTGCTCGAAGCGACGAATCAGAAACGCGAATTGTGCCTGGAACCCCGCTCCCCGCTCGCCGTCATAAAAAGCGTCGAGAAACGGGTTGTCCTCCGGCTCCATGACCCGCTGCGCATTCAGCCGCTCGGCCAAAATTCGTGCCAGGGTACTCTTGCCGACTCGTATGGGACCTTCCACAGCAATGTAGCGGGGCAGCTCAAAAAGATTGGCCATGGGTTCGAGGGAACGTTGGCAGCATAGCTCGGAACCGGCCGGGAGGCAATTGCGGGAAGAGTTAACCCCATTGTTGATTGTTGAATGAAAAGCGGGAGGCGCCCGGTTTCTTACCAATCAATAATCAGAAATCAACAATCAACAATATAGAATTGCCGCATGCTCGGCCTCGCCCTCACCGCCGTTGCTGCTGCGGCTGCTTCTGCTGCCGGCTACCAGACCATGGCGCCGACCGGGCAGTGGTATGGCAAGACATTTACCGGCCTCGGGCGCGGATCGAAGCAACTGGCGCTTACCTACGACGACGGCCCCAACGATCCGCACACGCTGCGCTTGCTGGAGGTCCTGGCGAAGCACGACGTCCGAGCCACGTTCTTCCTCATCGGCCGCTACGTCGAGCAGCGGCCCGACATCGTGCGTGAGCTGGTGAAGGCCGGGCATGCAGTAGGCAACCACACCTTCACCCATCCCTTGCTGATTTTTCAACCCGCCGCTGCCATCAGGACCCAACTGGTGGACTGCGAGCGCGCCTTGACCGACGCGGTGGGCGAACATTCCAACCTGTTCCGGCCTCCGTTTGGCGGACGCCGGCCGGCGGTGATGCGCATCGCACGGTCTCTCGGACTCGATCCCGTGATGTGGAGTGTGACCGGCTATGACTGGAGCGCGCCTTCGGTCGAGTACATCGAACGCAAGGTCACAAGGCAGGTCCGCGGAGGGGACGTGATCCTGCTGCACGATGGGGGGCACCTGGCGTTCGGGGCCGACCGCTCGCACACGGTCACGGCAACAGATCGGCTGATCACCCGCTGCAAGGCGGACGGCTATGAGTTCGTAACGATTCCGAAGATGATGGGAAGGACAATTGTCAGCCAGGGTAGAGAACGTGTGGCGCCGGGTCTTTGACCCGGCGAGGCGGTGCCCTCGGTGCTTGCCTATCTAAGAGAAACCTTGCGGTGCTGGCGCACCGCCTGACCGGGTCAGAGACCCGGTCCCACACAAGCACTGGTCCCGCACAAGCACCGGCTCCTCTAGCACTGTTTACGCGTGCGCTAGCGCAAACGCCTGCTTGGCCGTGGCAATCGTCTGCTGGATATCTTCTTCCGTATGCGCCGCACTCAGAAATGCCGCCTCAAACTGGGAAGGCGGCAAGTAGACGCCATTCTCCAGCATCGCCCGGAAGAATCGCCCGAAGGCTTCCGTGTCCGACTTCGCCGCCGAGTTCCAATCGGTCACCGGACAGGGTGCGAAGAACCAGGTAAACATCGAGCCCACGCGGTTGTAGCAAATGGGCACTCCGGATTCCTTCGCCGCCAGGGCCACGCCCGCTGCCAGCTCTCCGCTCAGCTTATCCAGTCGCGGATAAATTTCTTTCTTGTGCTCCTTCAGGTGACGCAGCGTGGCCAGCCCCGCCGCCATGGCCAGCGGATTTCCCGAAAGCGTGCCGGCCTGGTACATGGGGCCCAGCGGCGCCACCAGGTCCATGATTTCGGAGGGGCCGCCATACGCGCCCACCGGCAGGCCGCCGCCAATAATCTTGCCCATGGTCGTCAGGTCAGGATGGATCGCGTACAGTTCCTGCGCCCCGCCAAACGCCAGCCGGAAGCCGGTCATCACCTCATCGAAAATCAGCAGCGTCTTGTCCCGCTCGGTGATCGCGCGCAGCCCTTCCAGATATCCGCGTGCTGGCGGCACGCAACCCATGTTTCCGACCACCGGCTCCACGATCACGCCGGCGATCTGGTGCCGGAATTTCTTGAACGCCTGCTCCAGCGCGTCGGTGTCGTTGAAAGGCAGGGCCAGCGTAAACTGGGTGAACTCTTCCGGCACGCCCGCCGACCCGGGGATGCCCAGCGTGGCCACGCCCGACCCCGCTTTCACCAGCAGCGCAACCGCGTGCCCGTGATAGCAGCCTTCAAATTTCATGATGTACTTGCGTTTGGTGTAAGCCCGGGCCAGCCGGATGGCCGACATGGTCGCTTCCGTACCCGAATTCACAAACCGCACCTTCCCCATATGCGGAAACGCCGAGAGCACGATCTCCGCCAGGTCGGCCTCCGAAGGAGTGGATGCCCCAAAACTGGTTCCATTCTTCGCCGCTGCCACGATGGCATCCACGACCAGAGGCGCGGCATGCCCCAGAATCTGCGGTCCCCACGACCCGATGTAGTCGATGTACTCGTTGCCATCCGCATCCCACAGGTGCGAGCCAGCACCCCGAACGATGAATGGCGGATCACCCCCCACCGCGCGAAACGCCCGCACCGGCGAGTTCACGCCGCCGGGAATCATCTGTTCGGCGCGGCGCTGCAGCTTGCGCGATTGCTCCATTTTGCGGGTCATGGGTCCTCCTCACGGGGTTGCCCCCATACAAATCAACTATAGCAGCGGAGAAGGATCGCACTACGAGGGAGGTCACGCAGAAGCGTGATCCACAACCCAGGGTTTGGGGAATTTACCGGAAATTCACAATGCCGCAATACTCCTGCAACACCGCTCCACTATCGTGTGTTCAGTACACGCCCTTCTAACCGGGAGGGTTTGGACAGCTTCGGGGGGCTCCGGGCTGTCCTTTTTCATGATGGTGTGGCCATGATGGTGTGGGGACGGGTGCCCTTCGACTTCGCCCAGGGCAGGCTCTCGCCCGTCCAAC
>JBGPJK010000021.1:0-27260 GCA_041485425.1 Terriglobia bacterium
CACCCACCGCGGTGGCTACGGGAGACTTCAACGGCGACGGCAAACTGGACCTCGCCGTCGCCTTCCTGGGAAGCTCCACCTCGAATCCGCCGGTCCTTCCGGCGGTTTCCATCCTGCTGGGCAATGGCGATGGCACCTTCACTGCCGCTGCCGGAGCCGCCCCACAAGTCGGCGCCGGACCCGTGGCTGTGGTGGCGGCTGACTTCGGCAAGGACGGCCGGCTCAACGTCATAACCGCCAACAACCTCGAGAACCTGGGCTCCATCCTCGAGGGCAACGGCGATGGCACCTTCATCACCGAGGCCACTGGCCCCAATACGGGCAACGGCCCCATCTCCATCGCCGTCGGCGATTTCAACGGCGACGGTATTCTCGATGTGGTCGTCGCCAACAACCTCGACAACACCTTCTCCGTTATGCCCGGCAACGGCGACGGTACCTTCACCTGGTCCGGCGAGACGGCTACCGGTCTGGGGCCAAGTTCGATCGCGGCTGCAGACCTGAACGGCGACGGCAAGCTTGATCTGGCCGTCGCTAATAAAACCGACAACACGGTTTCCATCTTCACCGGGAGTGGGGCCGGAACCTTTACCCTGCTATCCACCTTCGCCACCGGGACCGGACCGAACTCCATCGCGGTGGGCGACTTCAACGGGGATGGCAAACTTGATTTGGCGACCGCCAACTCGGCCGCCAACACCGTTTCCATCCTTCTGGGGAATGGCGACGGTACCTTCCAGACCCACGCCGATTCGCCCACCAGCTCGACGCCCGCCTGCGTCGTTGCCGGAGACTTCAACCGGGATGGCAAACTCGATCTGGCGGTGACCAACACCGCTTCCAATACCGTTTCCATCCTCCTGCAGCCGGGATCTGGTGGTGGTCCGATCGCCTCGCTATCCACTACGAGCCTCACCTTCGCAACTCAGCTCGTCAACACTACGAGTGCCAGCCAGATGGTCACCCTCACCAACACGGGCACGGCAACTCTGCAGATCACTAGCATTGCCATTGGCGGCACCAACGCCCCGGACTTCAGCCAGATCAATACCTGCGGAACTTCCCTCAATCCCGGTGCGAACTGCACCATCACCGTGACATTCACGCCGAAAGCGCGGGGTACCCGCACTGCCAGCGTAAACATCACCGACAACGCTCCCGGCAGTCCGCAGTCTGTCTCGCTAACCGGCACGGGTACGGTGGTGCAACTGGCACCCTCCAGCCTGAACTTCGGCAACCAGACGGTCGGCACCCAGAGTCCTCCGCAAAGCGTGACGCTGACCAACACCGGAGCCCAACCGCTAAACATCACCGGCATCAACCTTGTCGGTACCAACCGTCGTGACTTCGGCAAAACCACGACTTGCAGCACCACCACGGCTCTGGGCGTGGGCGCAAACTGTAAAATCAGGGTTACTTTCAAACCCACAGCTACCGGAGCCAGGTCCGCTTCCGTCAGCATCACCGACGACGGCGGCGGCAGCCCACAACTTGTGCCTCTCTCCGGAAACGGCACATAGTAGGATGTTAGAGATGTTGGAACCCATGGTGAATCGAAAGCCCCGGCGGCAGGTCCTGCTGCTGCCTGGGCTACTCCTGGGCCTGGCCTTCGCGGTAATCGCGTCGCCGGCCCGCGCGCAGGAACCGTATGCCACCGAAACCGTAACCGCCAAAGCCTCCGCCTACCTCCCGCCGTCGCTCGTGGATGGTTTGGATCCGCAGGGCTTGCGGCTGACCACCTCGGTCAACGGCCTGAAAAGCACGCTTTGTGAACTCTGGTGGGCGAAAACAGTGGTCACCCACGAGGGTGCGTCAGGATCTGGAATTCTCTACGGCAATTTGAAAGTCGGGGAGTTGGTCGGAGTCATTCACTACGTTCCGGAAAGCAGTGAGGACGTCCGCGAAGACTTCCGCGACCAGAAACTGCGGTCCGGCTACTACACCATGCGCTACGCCCAGATGCCCGAGGACAAGGCTCACAAGGATGTGAATCCGTACCGCGACTTCGTCCTGCTCAGTCCGGTCAGCGTGGACCGCGACCCCGCTCTCGTCCCCAGCATGGACGAACTGTTGCGTCTGAGCCGCTTTGCCTCGCGCACTCGCCACCCGGCCATCATGAGCCTGGTGCCGGCTGATTCCGACCGCAGGGACTCTCCTGCGTTAAGAACTGATGACGCCGGCACCTGCATCTTGCAGGTTAAGCTGCACACCCAACCGGAGAAGGGTGGCTCACCCCAGGATCTTGCCTTTGCCATCATCCTGGTTACACCAATAAAGGAGAACGGAGAGTCGTAGCGGCCCGCCACCCCCCTGGCTAGAGACGCAGTCTGGCTGCGCCTTGAGGGCACAAATTTGTCCTCAAGCCGCAACCGCCTTGCACCATAGCTGCGGCATCAGTGGTCACAGCTTTGTTTTCTTATATTTACCGCTACTCCTTCTCGCAGTGGGTGGCAGTCAAATTGCCCCATAGTGGTTCGAGGGTGGCATCTGCACCATCGGTCTGTCCGGCGTCCACTCAAGGAATCGCTATGAAAACCCAACCAGCCAATCATGACCACGCACAACCTGGCCTTTGGCCCGTCAAAGACAAACTGACGGTCTCTTGTCTGCGATGCAATGCTGAACTGACCGACTATCGGCCCACCCGGTTTACGTTTCTGCCCTACGGCATCAGCCGTGCGCACGCCATGATCGTTTGCCCCCAGTGCGGGCATGTCGAATTTCTCGCGAAGGAAAGCCCGCTCCTGTACGAACTCGAACCCATCGCCAGCGACGGCGGGGACGACGATTAACCTCATGCTGTAGAGACGCAGCTTGCTGCGCCTCTGGTCTTGAGCCCGTGAAAAGCGTTCTGATCCCAACTCGATCTCCAGCGCCTCGGTCGCAAGCCTTATGCTGATACTGGGATTGTCATCCTTCAAGCACGACACCGCAGCCGCCCTGCTCGATAACGGGACGATCACGGCTGCCATTGAGAATGACAAGTTGGTCCGCTCCCGTACCGCTGGCTTGCCCGAGAACGCGATTCGTTTCTGCCTTGAGAAAGCGGGCGCGCGCTGGGATGATCTGGACGCCATCGCCGTGGGCACTCGTCCTTTCCATGGCTGGATGCGCCGCTCGCTACTGCGTGCGCGCCTTTCCCCATTTTCGCCCGTGGCGGCCGCCTATCACGAGGCCAATGAACTCGGAGTGATTGCCCGCGAACTGCAACAGGTTCGTACCCTGCGGCGCAATAGTGGCAGCTCCAACATCTTGCATTTCGAGCACCACCTGTGCCACGCCGCCAATGCCTTCTACCTGTCGCCGTATGATCGCGCCCTCATCCTGACCCTCGACCGGGAAGGTGACGGCAACTCCGGCATGGTGGCGGTGGGCGAGGACGCGCGTATTCGCGTTCTGCGCACTATACCCTTTCCGCATTCTCTGGCATGGATCTACGCCCAGGTCACCGACCTGCTCGGCTTCGTTCCGCATCACGACGAACACAAGACCCAGTGGCTCAGTCTCGAAGGCGAGCCCGTCTTCAAGAACGTGTTCCTCGACATGCTGCGGAACCCGAAGAATCACCTCCCCCGCCTGAACTACAGCTACGTGAATCGTGGGCTGGCGGGACGTCTCACCTTCTCCTCGAAGTTCTATCAGAGCGTGGGTGTGGGCGACCGCAAGGCTGACCTGAGTGACGATCAGCGCCGTGCATTGGCCAGCAGCCTGCAGGCCGCTTGCACCGAGATGATCGCCTCCATCCTCGAATACTTCCGCGAGCGCCTGGGCGTCGACAAGGTTTGTCTCGGCGGCGGTCTCTTCCAGAACACGCTTCTGGTTGCCAGCCTGGAGAAGCGTCTCGGCCTCAACCAGATCTTCGTTCCCCCGGCGCCCGGCAACTCCGGCAACGCCGTGGGCGCCGCCGCGCTGGCCTGGCATCAAACTACGCGCCACCCGCGCATGTCGCCCGCTTCTCATGCCTACTGGGGCCCGGCTTGCAGCCGCTCGGAAATCAAGGACGTACTCGATAACTGCAAGGCCCGCTACGCGCTGCAGACCACCGAGGAACGCAAGCTCGATGCCGCCCTGCAACTGCTCGAGAGCGGAAAGATTCTAGGCTGGTTCCAGGGCGCCGCTGAGTTCGGTCCCCGCGCCTTGGGCAACCGCAGTCTGCTGGCCTCACCGTGGGCTCCGTATGTCAGGGAGAACCTGAATGATTTCATCAAGCATCGCGAATGGTTCCGCCCCTTCGCGGTCGCGGTCCCCGAAGAAGATTGCGAGCGTTACTTCGAATCGTCCCATTTGTGTCACTCCATGAATTCGCTGGCAACGGCCCGGCACGCCAACGTATTGCCGGAAGGATTTCTCCTCCCCGGCAATCTCGTGCGCTTGCATGTTGTGCAGCAGCAGAGCAATCCCCTGTTCTGGCGCCTTCTCAAGCGTTTCGGGGAACGGGCTCCCGCTCCCCTGCTGGTGAACACATCTTTCAACCTGTTTGGCGAACCTCTGGTCGTAAAACCCAGGGACGCGGTACGCAGTTATTTCTGTTCCGGTATCGATGCTTTGGTAATGGACAATTTCTTGCTGTCGAAGGCGGCGGCGAACCATGTGTTTGCCGCCACGCGTGCCTCCTGAAACGGCGGCCTGGCAACCATCTCTGTGGTAGGAGATTGATTATGAAGTGCAGCAACTTTCGCTCCGCTCTGCTTCCCTTGGTTCTGTTTGGCATTCTGCCATTCCTCGGCGCCAATTCGCTTGCCCAAACCTACGCCTTTAACGCGGCAAGTTTCGCCACCGGGCACAACCCCCAGGCGGTGGTCAGCGCCGACCTGAATGGGGATGGCAGACTCGATCTCGTGGTCGCCAACTTCAACGACAATACCGTCTCCGTGCTCATCGGCAATCCCGATGGGAGTTACCAGCCACACGTGGATTACGCCGTAGGCCCCAACCCCGTCGCCATCACCCTCGCCGATTTCAACAATGACACCAAGATGGATTTGGCCGTCGTCAACAACAATTGTCCCACCATCCCCTGCACCGCCCTCGGCAGCGTTTCCATCCTGCTGGGCAACGGAAATGGTACCTTCCAGAACCACGTGGACAAGACGGTGGGTAATTCGCCGTACGGCCTGGTCGCCCACGACTTCAATTCTGACGGCAAACAGGATCTGGCCGTCACCAACAGTCAGGACAACACCGCCTCCGTTCTGGTGGGCAACGGCGACGGGACCCTCACCTTCAAGAAAAACCTGACCACCGGCGTCAACCCCAAGGGGATCGTCAAAGGCGATTTCAATCGCGATCACGTGGAAGATGTCCTCATCGCCAACAGCGGTGAGTCCGACCTCAGCCTCTTCCGTGGCAACAGCAACGGAAGCTTCCAAAACGTACTCCTGTTTACCACCGGTCCGAATCCCGTCAATATAGTGGCGGGCGATCTCACCGGCGACGGCCGGGACGACATCGTCACCACCAATAGCTCCGCCACCGTGTCCGTCCTGATCGCGGTCTTGCGTGGGGGCCTGTTCTTACCCCACCTGGACCTGACGGTTGGCGGTATCCCCACTTCAGTTACTATCGGTGACTTTAACGGAGACGGCTTTGGCGACATCGCCGCCTCCGTAGCGGGGATCGACGGTGTCTCCATCCTGCTCAGCATCGGTGATGGCACCTTTACCTCGCATGTGGACTTCGCCGCTGGCATAGACCCGGTATCCGTGACCGCCGGCGACTTCAATGGCGATGGCAAAGTCGATGTGGCCACTGCCAACGACCTCGATAACTCGATCATCATCCTCCCCGGCAAGGGCACCGGCGGTTTTCAAAGCCTGCTCGGAAAAACCGTCGGCACCATGCCCAACGGCTTGGCCGTTGCAGACTTTAACCACGATGCCTTCCAGGACATGGCGGTCGCGGATCGCTCCGACAACAGCCTGCTGATCTTGCTCGGAAACGGCAACGGTACCTTCAGCGTCGGCGCCAACCCCGTCACCACGGGTAACAAGCCTTCTTCCGTGATCGCCGTTGACCTCAACGACGACACCATCGCGGATCTGGTCGCCACCAACTCCAACGACAACACCATCACTGTGGCCTTGGGCAACGGCGACGGCAGCTTCCAGGCTCCCGCTACCTATACCGTCGGCAGCCGCCCCGTCGCTGTGGCCTGGGGCGATTTCAATAATGATACGCATCGCGATCTGGTGGTGGTCAACCAGGTCACTATGAGCGTTTCCATTCTGCTCGGCAACGGCGATGGTAGCTTTCAAGCAGCGAAGGGATTCACCACTGGGCCTGCGACCGTCCCCACCGGGGTCGCCGTGGGCGATTTCATCGGCAATGGCAAGCTCGATCTCGCAGTTTCCTGCAGCGGCACTGGAACCGTCGCTGTGCTTCTGGGCGTTGGGGACGGTACCTTCACCTTGCCCGCACAATACACAGCGGGTGCTGGATCCTCCGGGGTCGTGGCCACTGATTTCAACGGTGACAATAAGATCGATCTGGCCGTCAGTAACTCAACCGGCAGCACGGTTTCCGTCCTCTTGGGCAACGGCAACGGGACCTTTCAAACCCATGTCGACTACCCGGTGGCCAAGAATCCTTTCTCCGTTGCCACTGCTGACTTCAACGGCGATGGCAAGAGGGATCTTGCGGTTGGCTCCTCCAACCCCAGCATTAACCGCATCGGCATTCTGCTGAACAATGGCGACGGCACTTTCCAGCCGCACGTCGATCACGCCACCAAGATCACCGCCGGCGGTCCCAGCGAAGCCCTGGCCGTCGGTGACTTCAACGGGGACGGAGCTATGGATGTGGCCTCCGCCGACCAGGTGGCCAACTCTGTTTCCCTGTACCTGAATTCTCCCCTGCCCTCGGCTTTCCCCGGGAGCTTGGACTTCGGCTCGGTCCCCATCGGCGGACTGAGCATGCCGAAGACCGTGACCCTCTACAATTCCGGAAGTGCCCTGCTGAACAACCTGGTGGTTTCTACCAGTTCCACCGAATATTCCCAGGCCTCCGCCTGCGGCTCCAGCCTTGACATTGGCGCCAGTTGCACCACCCAGGTGACCTTCATGCCCGCCGACGGCGGCCCTCGGACTGGAAATCTCACCTTCACTGATAATGGTCCGGGCAACGGCCAGCAAAACGTGGCCTTGACGGGTACGGGCAGCGGCCCTGGCGCTTCGCTGTCGGTCACCAGCCTGACCTTCCCGACCACCACGGTAGGCACCACCAGTGCACGACAGACCGTGGTCCTCACCAACACCGGCACTGATATCCTCAACATTGTCAGCGTCAGCATCCCCGACAGCGTCAATTTCAAGCTGACGAACGGCTGCGGAACCACTTTGGCCGCCGGAAAGTCGTGCAACATCGGCGTCAGCTTCAAGCCCCTCTCCACCGGCACGTTGACCGGAACCCTAACCATCACCGACAACGCCTCCGGCAGTCCGCAGACCGTCTCCCTCACCGGCGTCGGCACGGTCGTGAAACTGGTGCCCAGCGCCCTGAACTTCGGCAACCAGGCGGTGGGTACCACCAGCCTCCCCCAAACCGTGACTCTCAGCAACGTCGGCAGCACGAAGCTGAATATCACCAGCATCGCCATCACTGGTACCAACTTTACCGACTTCTCTCAGACCAACACCTGCGGGACCGGCATCGCGGGTCACGCCAGTTGCACCATCACCGTTACCTTCACACCTACTGCAACCGGTGCGCGCAGTGCCGATGTTTCCATCAGCGACGATGGTGGCGGCAGCCCGCAACTTGTCCCGCTGGGTGGAAACGGCACGTAGGCATAACCGCGGCAGACCGCCGCGCTGCGGTGGAAGAATGTCGCCTGCGGCGGCAAGCCGTGGGCAACAAGGCAGCAAGAGAAGTTATCGGGTAGAAGTCGGAGGAATGACCTGCTGCCATTCGACGTCTTGCTTGATCAGGAGGCTCCCCCAGCGGCCTCCTCGTTCACTCCGCTTTTGCACTCCCGATTTCGGAGTCGTTCGCACTCCCATACCTGTGTCACCGAAAGGGACCACATTAGGATGACCGTTCGGCGATGTCAGACTCTTGACATCTTCCGCGCATGGGCACAGGATTCCGCACCTCGGTCGAAGACCTCCGTTTGCTTGACTTGCCTGAGTATGGCAGTCCGTTCCCCTCTGGAGCCGTTTCTTTGAAGGCCGCAAGCTCACCAAGGCCGTAAGGCAAGGGTACGCCGTTTGCCCGGAAAATCACCGGGGTCTTAGGAGAGATTCATGTCAAGACATACACTTTTTGTAGTCGCGTTTTACCTGCTCGCTGGGGCGCTGGTCGCCCGTTCAGGGCAATTCCTGGAAGCACCGGAATACCCCATCGGGACACCGGAGGGTCCCTTCTCGGTGGCGGTGGGCGACTTCAACGGCGACGGCAAGCCGGATCTCGCCATAACGAATTCTCTCTCCTCCCCCGCCAACACCGTGAACGTGCTTTTGGGCAATGGGGACGGCACCTTCCAGGCGCACGTGGACTACGCGACAGGAACCACTCCACAAGCAGTCGTAGCGTCGGACCTCAACGGCGACGGCAAGCTGGACCTGGTGGTGGCGAACAACAGCTCCAACGCGGTGAGCGTGCTGTTGGGGAACGGCGATGGCACTTTCCGGGCACATGTGGACTACGCAACGGGGGGTGGTCCCGTCGGGGTGGCGGTGGGCGACTTCAACGGCGACGGCAAGCCCGACCTGGTGGCAGCCGATAGGAACGCCAGCCTGTTGAGCGTGCTCTTGGGCAACGGCGATGGTACCTTCCAGTTGCATGTCGACTACGTCGCGCCAACGGCTCCCGCGGCCGTGGCCGTGGGTGACCTCAACCGCGACGGCAACCTGGATGTGATCCTGGCCGCGGGCTCTGCCGGCACGGTGAGCGTGTTCTTGGGCCACGGAGACGGCACCTTCCAGTTAACCGCGACTTATCCCATACAACTTGAGCCCAAAGGCATGGTTGTGCTGGATTTCAACGGGGACAACAACCTGGATGTGGCCGTCGCCAACAATGGTAGCAATAGCCTCAGCGTGCTGTTGGGGAACGGCGATGGCACCTTGCAGCCGCGCGTGGACTACCCCATCGGAAATCACCCCAAGGGATTGGCCGCAGCGGACTTGAACGGCGACGGCAAACTCGACTTGGTGGCAACCAACATGGGCGCCAACTCCGTGAGCGTGCTCCTGGGCAACGGCGATGGCACCTTCAGTGGGACTGTGAACTACGGCACGGCATCCCTTCCCGTCGGAGTAGAAGTGGGGGACTTTAACGGGGATGGCAAGCCCGACTTGGCGACTGCAAATAACGGTAGCAACACCGCGAGCGTGCTCCTGAACAACGGCAATGGCACCTTCCAGGCACGTGTCGACTTCGCATCCGGATTGAATCCCGCCTCCGTGGCAGCGGGAGACTTCAACGCCGACGGCAAGCCCGACTTGGTGACTGCAAACAATGGCAACAACACCATAAGCGTGCTCTTGGGCAACGGCGATGGCAACTTCAAAGGGGCAACGTCCTACGCGACCGGATCACTTCCCGCCTCGGTGGCGGTGGGAAAGCTCAACGCTGACGCTAACCTCGACCTGGTCGTGGCCAACACTGGCAGCAACACGGTGAGTGTGCTGGTCGGTAATGGCAGTGGCCTCTTCCAGGCCAAGGTGGACTACCCAACCGGAGCACGTCCCTTGGCGGTGGCCGTGGGCGACTTCAACGGGGACGGCAAGCTGGACCTGGCAGTGGCGGCCAATGGCATCAACATGGTGAGCGTGCTGCTGAATAACGGCGATGGCACTTTCCAGCCCCACGTGGAGTACGGAACCGGAGCACTTCCCTTCTCGGTGGCGGTGGGCGACTTCAACCGGGACGGCAAGCTGGACCTGGCCTTGGCCGACAACGGTGTCAATGTCGTGAGCGTGCTGCTCGGGAACGGCGATGGCACTTTCCAGGCACGCGGAGACCACGGAACAGGATCAGTTCCCGTCTCGGTCGCGGTGGGGGACTTCAACGGGGACGGCAACCCGGACCTGGTGGTGGCCAACAATGCCGACGACTCGGTGAGCGTGTTGCTGGGGAACGGCGATGGCACCTTCCAAGCGCACGTGGACTACGCAACCGGACACTTGCCCGCCTCGGTCGTGGTGGGGGACCTCGACGGGGACGGCAAACTCGACTTGGCGGTGGCCGACACTTCCAGCCTGGTCGTAAAAGAGTACGTGCCAAACACCGGCTCCATGAGCGTGCTCTGGGGGAACGGCGATGGCACCTTCCAGGCACACCTGGACTTCGGGACCGGAGCGGGTCCCTCCTCGGTGGCCTCGGGGGACTTCAACGGAGACGGCAAGCTCGATCTCGCGGTGGCCAATGAAATCACGCACCCGGCTACAGTGAGCGTGCTGCTAAACACCACTCCCACCACCGGGACTCCCATGGTGAGCCTGTCCCCGGCCAGCCTTACCTTCCCCGTTCACCTGATCGGCAGCTCGACCCCGAGTAAGCCCGTCACCTTGACCAACACCGGGACCGCTACTCTGCAGATCACCAGCATCACCATCACCGGCGCCAACAGCGGGGACTTCACTCAGACCAATACCTGCGGATCCAGTGTCGCCCCGGGCGCCAGTTGCACAATTAACGTTTCGTTTGCTCCTACCGCTGCGGGAAGTCGCACCGCAGCAGTCACCATCACCGACAATGCGTCAGGCAGCCCCCACTCCGTTCCCCTCTCCGGAACCGGCACCATCGTCAAGCTGCTCCCTGCCAATCTGAACTTCGGCAATCAGCAGGTTGGCACCATGAGTTCGCCGAAGACGGTGACCTTAACCAACGTGGGAAGCGTAACCCTGAACATAACGACTATAAAGATCACCGGCACGAATGTCGGCGACTTTTCCCAAACTAACACTTGCGGTTCGACGATAGCGCCGGGGGCGAGTTGCACCATCAGCGTGACTTTCACGCCCAAGGCGGTCGGTACCCGGTCGGGATCCCTGAGTGTCAGTGATGACGGTGGTGGCACTCCGCAGAAGGTGACACTCAGCGGAACCGGCACTTAGCTGGTTCCGCCGTGAGCTTCATAATGGCTCGGCTTCACTCGTTGAGGTAGGCCTTTGCTCGTAGGCGAGAATCGGCCGTCGCTAATTGCCAAGTGCTCGTCAATGCGGCGGCTGCGGTACTCACCGGGTGGCCCAGTTCCACGCCGTTGAAACAATCTGTTCCAACGATCGTGTGGCTTTCCACTTCAGCAGCTTCTCCGCGCGGCTTGGGTCAGCCACCAATTCCGCCGGGTCCCCGGCTCGCCGCGGCCCCATGTGCTTGGGAACCTAGCGGCCGGTGATTCGTTCAATGGTGGAAATCACCTCGCGGACGGAATTACCGCGTCCCGTCCCCAGGTTCATTGCCGTCGAGTTTCCGTGGTCGAGGTACTCCAGGCCAAGCACATGCGCTTCGGCTAGATCGTTCACGTGGATGTAATCGCGGACACACGTACCATCCGCCGTCGGATAGTCTTCGCCAAAAATTTCCAGCGCGGGACGCTCCCCGTGGATGGCTTCGAATGCCGAAGGAATCAGGTGGGTTTCCGGCGAGTGCATCTCTCCCACCTTGCCGCTCTCGTCCGCCCCGGCGGCATTGAAATAACGGAAGCTCACGTAGCGCAGCCCGTAAGCTGCGCCATACGCTTCCAGAGCGTGTTCGAACGCCAGTTTTGTGGCTCCGTACGGATTCACCGGCATGCGCGGCGTGTCCTCGGTGATCGGTAGCTTTGCCGGCATCCCGTACACGGCGCAGGTCGAGGAAAAAATAAACTTCCGCACCTTGGAGTCCAGCACCGCATTCAGCAGTGCAACTCCCCCGAGCACGTTGTTGTGGAAATATTTTCGCGGGTCGACCACCGATTCGCCCACGTAGGCATGCGCGGCAAAATGCATCACCGCATCCACCCGTTGCAGCACCGCTGCCAGCTTGGCCGAATCCGTTATGTCTCCCACGACCAGCTCAAAACCTTCGGCCAGCGCTGCATGCCCGGTGGACAGATTGTCATAGATGATCGGCTCATGCCCTCTCCGTTTGAGAGTATGAGCGGCGTGACTTCCGATGTATCCCGCACCTCCGACGACCAGGACCGGCACTAGAACCTCTCTTCGACGTCGATTGGATTTTGGTACAGACTTGTAGCAGGAACCACCCGAGGCACGTGGATTCTAGCAGAAGTCGGGCCCAGCGTCGTACCCGGGAAAAAACCGTGGCCGGCCATGCTGGCCCTGAGGCAGGCGAAGCGATTGGTAAGCGTAACAGAGATTCCTCGTTCTGCTTGGATTGACATTCCTACCACTCACGAGATAACGGATGAACTCTAGTCTCTCAAGGCTGCTCGCGTAAGGAGCGATTGTGATGCGTACGGCACAAAGCTTGCTCGTTACGACTCTCTCGGTACTCCTCTGTCTCCTCGCCTTTCGCCCCTTTTCAGCGGCGGGAGGGTTCCGCACTGCCACCGCCTACGACACCGCCACCAACGCGTACGCCATCGTGGTCGGCGATTTCAATAAGGACGGCATCCCGGACCAATGCGTGGTCAACTACAACAACGGCAGCACCGGAATCGTGAGCATGCTGCTGGGCAACGGCGATGGCACCTTTCAACCTGCTGTCAACTACAACGCCGGATTGGGGCCCCGATTCATCGCCAAGGGCGATTTCAACAACGATGGCAACCTGGACGTTGTCATTGCCAATCAGTTGAGCAACGACGTCAGCGTTCTTCTGGGCAATGGCAATGGCGCTCTGAAAGCCCCGGTCAACTTCCCGGCCGGCATGTCGCCCTGGAACGTCCAGGTCGCGGATTTCAACGGCGACAACAAGCTCGACCTCGTGGTCGCCAACAATATGGGCGACAACGTCAGCATCCTGATGGGCAACGGTGATGGCACCTTCCAGCCTCCCCTGAACTACAGCACCGATGTCGGCCCCATCTTCACTCGCGTCGCCGACCTCAACAATGATGGCAAGCTCGACCTCGTGGTCGCGGACTTCGCCCCGCTCTCCAACGACATCAGCGTCCTGCTGGGCAACGGCGACGGCACCTTCCAGCCGGCGGTGAACTATCCCACCAACAGCTTCGCCACGGTTTCCATCGTCGTCATGGATCTGAACGGCGACGGCAAAATGGACTTGGCCGTCGCCAACGAACTGGGCGCCAATCTAAGCATCTTCCTCGGCAATGGTGACGGTACTTTCCAGACGCCCGTGCAGTACGCGCTGGACCTGCACCCCCGGTCGGTTGCAGTCGGCGACTTCAACAAAGACGGCAAAGTTGATCTGGTCGCGGCCAACTCGACTGGCGATGACGTCGACATCCTCTTTGGGAACGGAGACGCCACCTTCCAGCCCGCCGTCCGTTACGGCGCAGGCTACCAGCCCCGCTTCGTCGCGGTCGCCGACTTCGACAATGATGGCAACCTCGACCTCTCCGTCGCCAACTTCGGCAGCAACAACCTCACCGTCCTGATGGGCTTCGGAGATGGCACTTTCCGATCCAGCCTCGCCTCCGGCGCCGGCAATGCGCCGACCTCCGTAGTCCTCGCCGATTTCAACGCAGACGCCAAACTGGATGAGGCATTCGTCAACTCCACCGACAACACCATTGGCGTCGCCCTCGGCAATGGCGACGGCACTTTCAACCCACCCACCAACTTCACCGCCGGCACGCTGCCGGTCTATGCCGCCACCGGAGACTTGAACGGAGACAACAAGCTCGACATCGTCGCCGTCAACCAGACCAGCAAGACTATCAGCGTGCTGCTCGGCGATGGCCAGGGCGGATTCCACGCCGCCGCCAGTCCTGTCACCGCTGACCGGCCTCAAGCCATTGTGGTCGCCGATTTCAACGCCGACCTCAAGCTCGATCTGGCCGTCGCCAACAACGGAGGGGTCAACGTCTATCTCGGAAACGGCAACGGTACATTCCGCACCGGCATCATGTACCCCGCCGGCGCCCACCCGCAATCCCTCACCGTGGGCGACTTCAACGGGGACCACAAGCTCGACCTTGCCGTAGCCAACAACACCTCCGGCACGGTCAGTATTCTGCTCGGCAAAGGCAACGGCAAATTCCAAATCGCCCTGAACTTCACCGTGGGCACCGCCCCCTTCTCTGTGGCCGCTGGCGACTTTAACGGTGACGGCTTGCTCGATGTCGCCGTTGCCAACTCTGGCGACAACGACGTCAGCGTTCTTCTCGGCAACGGAAACGGTACCTTGCAGCCCGCCGTGAATTACCCGGTCGGAGCCACACCCGAGTACGTCGCGGTCGGAGACTTCACCGGAGACGGCAAACTCGACCTGGCCGTCGCCAACTCAGGCGAAGCCGATGTCAGCATCCTCACCGGCAATGGCGACGGTACCTTCCAGCCGGCGGTCAATTATCAGGTCGGCACCAATCCCATGTCGATTGCCCTAGGAGACGTCAACGGGGATGGTGCGCCCGACCTCATCATCGCCAACCTGAGCAGCAACACGATCTCCACCTTGCTCAACACCGGCGGCACCAGGCTGGCGACGACCAGTTCCGTGAATCCCTCGAACCTCAACCAGCCGGTCATGTTTACAACCACGATCTCCGCCGGCCTGCGCGACGGTGGGACGCCCACCGGCACTATCACCTTCAAGGATGGCAGTACCCTCATCGGCAGTTCCGGCATCAGCGCCGGACAAGCTAGCGTCACCACCTCCACCATGTCCGCCGGAACGCACACCATCAACGCGTCCTATTCCGGCGATGCCAATTTCAATCCCAACGTCGCTCCGCCGTTTACCCAAACTGTGCTCAGTGGAGGCCCGATCGTGAGCCTGTCTCCCACCAGCCTCACCTTCCCCGTCCACCTGATCGGCGGTTCCGGCCCCCCCAAGCTTGTGACCTTGACCAACACCGGCAGCGCAACTCTGACTATCACCAGCATCGCCATCTCCGGCACCAACGCCGGCGACTTCTCCCAGACCGACACCTGCGGATCGACGGTCGCCGCGGGCGCGAACTGCACCATTAGCGTCACTTTCCTCCCCACAGCCGCGGGAGTTCGCACTGCCGCCGTCACCATCACGGACGATGCCCCCGGCAGTCCGCAATCCGTGCCGCTCTCCGGCACGGGCACCGTGGTCAAACTGGTTCCCCTCAGCCTGGCCTTCGGCAACCAGCAGGTGGGCACCATGAGTGCACCCAAGACGGTCACGCTGACCAACGTCAGCACCGTCACGCTCAGCATCACCAGCATCGCCATCACCGGCGCCAACGCCGCCGACTTCTCGCAAACCAACACCTGCGGATCGAGCGTGGCGGGCGGCGCCAGTTGCACCATCAGCGTAACCTTCAAGCCCACCGCCACCGGCGCCCGCTCCGCCTCGGTCAGCATCAGCGACAGCGGAGGCGGCAGCCCGCAGAAAGTCCCGCTCAGCGGAACCGGCACATAACCGCAACCCGGGCTCGGCAAGCACAGGCTTCGCGAAAGTCAAGACTTCGGCATAACCCAACGGCGCTACCTTGGCAGCCTCTTTTTAAAGGCTGCGGGTAGCGCCGTTTGTATTTCCGGAGTTAGAGCCTCTAACAAACCCCGCTGCAAACTTCCATGTCAGTACCTCGGCCTACGGATGAAATCTACCGTTCGGAGATATTGCCACAGACCTAATGACGAACATCCACGCCGCCGTGAACCTCAATGATCGGACGACGGACGAAGACCCGCCCGCTGTCGTCCTGATAATAGTAGTGGGGCCGACCCTGATAGAGGTAGGTCCGACAGCCGTACTTCTTGGCTTGGCCCGGGGGCAGTCCGCAATTACCCCATCCCGTTTTCTTCCCGCGACTCCATCCCGGGGGGCGGCCGTCACGGTCACTGTACATGCGGTACTCGTATCCCTCGCGGCGCTCCCAGCCCTGATCGTCGTCGATCTTGTTGGCGTGCGGGTTCCCTTTTCCCTTGGCCTTTCCGTTGTCTGCCATCAGAGTTGGCGTGACCAAACCTAGTACGGCAATCAGTGCGAGTGTTGCGAGCAGACCTCTGCACATATGTGCCTCCAGCGCTTTTCGGTGCAAGTGGAATGCCGTGCAGAGCTAGCTTACTTTTCAGCAGCTTACATTCGCACGCTTACGGAGGTGCCAGGCTGCAAGGGCCGGCGACGGGGAAGTTTTACACGTTAGGAGCCGGGATCACGCGACAGACGCCCGAAACTTGATCCTGAGAGGTACGTGCTATCACTTTTTGTGAATCGTCGGTTGGACGATCCCTGACCCTGCGGCGGCCAGCAGATCGATGACATGCTGAGCCGGGACGAATCCCGCCATCGCCGGTGGATCCGAGCGATTGACCACCACTCCGATGACCGAACCGTTCCGCAGGAAGACCGGCCCGCCACTGGCTCCGTTCTCGGGCGTCATTTTCGCGAACCACAGTTTCCCATCATCGGTTCTCAGATCATCCTTGATTAAGGCGTCCTCCGACAGGCCCCGGCTGGCAAACCTGCCGGAGGCCACCACTAACCTCCCGCGCTCGCGCTCGGGGTAACCGGCCGCCCAGACTTCGGTATTCTCGGTGGGCTTTTCCGAGGTCAGCGGCAGGGCGGGCAGGGTCTCGGCGCCTTTGAGCCGCTTGATCTTGAGCACGGCCAGGTCATTGCGGTCATCGGTTGCGACGACCTCAACTTCTTTACAATCCTCCAGAGCGCCGGGCAGGTTGACGCAAACTACGATTTGCTTGCCCGAGGCCTGGATTTCAGAGAGCCGGCTCTCCGCTTTGCGGATGACGTGCAGGGCGGTGACCACATAACCGTCCTCGCGGACGACGAAACCGGTTCCGTAGGCAATGGGTAAGAGGACGACCTGGCCTTCAAACTGTTCCAGGGATTGGGGAAGATGGGTCGGCTGGATGACGAGGAGTCCTACCGGTAAGACTGAATTTGCTACGGGGGGCGACTGGGCGACCAAGTCCCCAAGAGCCAGACCCAGGACCAGAAGCGGGAGTAAGTACCAGCGACACATATCCTCACCCCACAACCTCATTTTACGCTTGTTGGGAGCTGGGTGCGTGGGCGTGCAAGCAAAACAAAACGCTTTGAATCAATAGCCTACATTCTAGGGCCGGACTTCTGCGGCGTTTGTGGGGAGGAGAGGCAAAATCTTAAACTGCTGAGAGCGCGGAGAACGGCCGCGGAGGGCGCGGAGAAGGAACGCACGGGGATCGGGCCGAGTTCAGAGATTCATCGAATTCTAAGCCTTTGATTCTAAAAGATCGATTGTTGAGCCCCGGAATTCGTGCGGGAAGAATTGACCGGAGTCGCGGGCAGGAGTGCGACGCGCCCCACAGGATTCACTTCTTCTTTTCACGTGAGGTCCGGGCAGCCTCGTAAGGCGGCTTATCCGCCGGGAAGTTGGCGCTGAGGTAGTCGATGAAGCCGTCGCGATCGGCGGGGTCAACTACGGCGCCCCACTTGATCATCTTGTCAACTTCCTTGGTCCATGCAGGCTTGCCCAAGCGCTGTTGCAGGATGATGCGAGCTTCATGACACTCGGTGCAGGCGGTCGTGACCTTGGCCTGCATGAGGCCGAACGGCAAGTCGGGGGATTGCGCGCGGACGAATGGCACGTAAGTGGTTGCCAGAGCGAGGACGGCTAGGGCAAATCGGCTACGCTGCAACATGGATCTTCACCTGGTCGATGGCGTTGTAGAGATATCCGCTGGGATTCCAGACGGCGGTTGCGGGCTGGGTGCGGCCCTGGCTGTCAGTGGCGAGCGACATTAATGTGTAGTCGCCGGACCTGGGAGCCTTCCACACGTAGCTCCACAAGCGCCAGGCGTAGTGGGCCTGCTCTTTGCCCAACTTCGCGGGTTGCCAGGTGGCGCCGCCATCGGTGGAGATCTCGACGCGGGCGATGTCAGCCTCGCCTGCCCAGGCCGCGCCCTGAATATGGATGGAGCGCGACTTCAGGCTGGCCCCGTCGCCGGGGCTGGCAATGATGGACTTGACGCCTAGTGCGGTGACCGGGTGCGTGTCCTCGGGCTTGACCGCCTCTCCCGGCTTAATCGCCTGGTTGGGCATGCGGTAGCCCAGATTCATGAAGTTACCGTCGAACTCTTTGTCGAGCACCTTGATTTCGCTGAGCCACTTGCAGGAGGCGGCGCCGATCCATCCAGGAACCAGGGCGCGCGCAGGGAATCCGTGATGCCTGGTCAGCGCAGCGCCGTTCATTTGCGTGGCGATGAGCGTGTCCGCATCGCTAGCCTTGCCGAGCGGAATGCTGCGGATGAAGGGCGGCACTTTGCCGGGGACTTCGTCGAGTCCGTGAAACATGACGTGCTTGCCCGTGGGTTTCACTCCGGCGCGCTCGAGCAGATCGCGCAGGCGAGGGCCGGTGAAGCGGGCGGTGCCGACCGCTCCTTTTTGCCACTGGACTCCGGGGACATGCGGGGTGTGGAAGGCGCGTCCGTTGCCCGCGCACTCGAGAGTGTTGGTGACGGTGTGCGGCTCGAGCTTGCCGAGGTCAGCGAGGCTCAGAGTCAGCGGGTGCTCGACTTCTCCTCCGATGGTGAGCCGCCAATCGCCGGCGTCGAGCGTGCTGGGCTCGTGCATGTGGTTGCGCACGAAGAAATGTGGCACGGCGTAATGAAGGAGTTGGCATACTCGGGCGGCATTTCCAGATCGAGGAAGCGGAAGGAGCGCAGGATCATTCCGTCCTTACCGGAAACCGGCGTGCCGTCCTGAGCCCAGGTGAGCAGCGGGTGAATCGCGCCTGCGGCAGCGATCGCGGCCGATGTGCCAAGCAGAAAATCGCGTCGTGAAAGCATGGTGGTTTGACCGTTCCGTAATTTAGGCTTCTGCGAGTTGCAGGTCAAGACCACTGGCCAGCCGAGTTCCAAAGCGGACCGGTGGTCCGAGTTCTAGAACGAGTAGATCAACTCAAACTGCAAGCGGTCCAGGTGCGGCTCGGTCTGACCCGCAGTGGTGATGCTCTTCTGGATGAGTGCGGCGTTGTTCTGCAGGTTCGTGTTCAGAGTGCGTCCGCGCCACCAGGTGAAGCTGGCCAGGGTGTTCGCACGCAGCCTCCACAGAGCGTAGATGCGATTCTGCAGGATGTTGGTGGGCGCGCGCTGGTCGCTTTCGGCGAACGACGCCAGAACGGCATCCTGTTCCTGGCGATACCAGGCGTATCCGAATTGGAGGTCGTTCTTGTTCTTGAGCTGGCCCAGGCTGATGTCGGCGCCGTATTCCTTGTTCTGGCTGCCGAACTGGGGCAGGACCTTGCCGTCGGGGTCGAGCGGGTGGGCAGCGGCGTCAAGGTTGTCCTCAAACTCGAGCAGCAGGTTGAGAGGCCAGCGGGCAAGGCCGGTCTTGATCTGGTTGTTGAGGATAAAGTCGGCGTAGAAGAATCCCGACAGGAAACGCGGCGTCTTGCCGTCTGGACCGAGGACAACCGCATTGGTCTCGCCGTTGGCAGAGAACGCGCACGGTGGAACGCTAGGCAAGGGCGTGCCGCCTGCCGAGCCGCTGGCGCAGCCCGGACCTTCGCCGGGGACGAAGGGTCCGGTCTTGGAGCTGCCGGTGTTGGTCGATTGCACGGCGAAAGCACTGGCTTGCAGGAGGGCGCTGGGATTCTGCCACTTCACCGCCAGGAACGACGGGGTGGCGGTCCAGGGTCCGATTTGCAGTTTGGCCTGGGCTTGTGCACCCAAGGCATAGGAGTCGGTCCCGGAAGTGACCTCGCTGAACAGGTAGTTGAGCACCTGGAAGGTCACGTTCTTCACTACCGGGTGGTTGGTGTCGAAGGAGAACTTTACGTCAAAGCCTTCGGGGTTGAGGTCGGGGTCGCCGGTGACCGCCGTGCGCTGCCACTGGTAGGCGAACTTGCCGCCGGTCGCGGAAATCCACTTGTGGGCCACCGGATTGTAGGTGATGTAACCCTTGTCGAGGCCGATGGTCTTACGGTCAAAGAAGTTGGTGAAGGTCTCGTTGGTCGTGGTTGGGTCACCGAGCGAACCGGTGGCCAGGGCAAAGCCGGCGGTGAAGTCTTCGTTCAGCTTGCCCTCGACGCCAAAGCGCACCCGCACACGCGCGCGGTTGCGATCCTGGAAGCCGGAAAAGTCCTGGAAAATACTCTCCCCGCGCAAGCGGACATCGCCGCTGAAGCGAAAGCGACCGACGAGGTCTGACAGCGCGCTGATCTTCTTGGCCTCGTCCTGGGACTTGTTATTGACCAGCGCGAGCGCAGTCCTGGCTTCTACCGCGTTGGCGGAAGCTTGGTCGGCCAGGCGCTGGGCTTCTGACGCCGACTGTTGCGCTTGCGCGGCGGTGCTTTGCGCCTGCTCGGCGCTGCTCTGCCCTTTTTGCGCCGCGGCATTCGCCTGCTGGGTTGCATCCAGCAATTGCTGCAACTGCGACTTCAACTGATCCATCTGCTGGCGCTGTTGCTCCATTTGCTGTTGCTGCGCAGTCAGAGCATCGCGGAGTTGTTGTATCTCATTCGTGCTGCCGGTTTTGGACGGCTTTCTGGCAGGGGCCTTGGGTTTGGAACTGGTCTGTGCCACCGTAATCGTCGTCGCCAGAACCAGTACATTGAACCAGACAAACGTTCTCATCTCTTCTCCTCTCGTCTTGTAGCGCGGTCCGTTATTTCGAAGTTGGCGGACCACTCGGAACTGAAAAACCGTAAGTGCGCAACACATCCAGAATCGGGGGAGTCTTCAGAAAAGCCATGAACTGGCGGGCAATTTCCTTGTTCTGCGATGACTTCAGGATCACTGCCGCCTGCTCGATGGGGGGATATTCGTCCGAGGGAATTTCCACGTAGCGTCCCTTGCCCTGCATGGAAGGAGCCAAAGCCAGGGACAAGGCCACGATGCCGATGTCAGCGCTGCCCGATACCACAAAGGATGCGGTCTGCGAAATGTTCTCGCCGAGCACGAACTTGCCGGAAACCGCGTCGTAGATTTTCTCGTGCCGCATGGCGGCAACAGCGGCGCGGCCGTAGGGCGCGTGGGCGGGATTGGCAATGGCGATTTTCCCGATGCCGGGGTCGAGCAGGACCTTCAGACCACGGCTCAAGTCCAGTTTCGATTCGTTCCGCACCCAGAGGACAATTTTTCCGCTGGCGTACGGATACAGGGTCCCCGGCTCGGCCAGTCCAGCAGCCTCGAGTTTCTTCGGGTAGTCGATGTCGGCGGAGAAAAATACGTCGAAGGGCGCGCCGTTTTGAGTCTGGGCGAAGAAGTTGCCGGAGGAACCGAAAATCAATTTGACGTTCTTACCGGATTCCTTCTGGAAGCGCGCGGCTACGTCCTGGAAGGCGAATTGGAGATCGGAGGCTGCGGCCACGGTGATCTCCTGGGCAGCGCCCCATGGAACAGCCAACGCGAAAACCAGGACGACGCCCACACACAAGGTTTGGAATCTCATACCGTGCCCCCAATGCGGAGCTTTGTTGACTCACACCAATGGCCGGATGGGAAAAACTCCGAGCTTCTGAGCCTCTTGCAGTTATGCGAGCAACCGTGCTTTACCGCTCTAGGTGGCCGGTAACAGGCCCCACCTATGCTGCAGCCGGCGCTCGATGCCTTTGAACACCAGGCCGTCTACGATATAGCCAATCGCGATGATCAGAAGCATGACCGCAATGACGGCGCTCATGTCGTTCAAGTCGCGTCCCATCATCAGCACTTGCCCCAGTCCCAGGCTCATGTACAACATCTCGGCCGTGATCAGCGAGCGCCAGGCGAAGGCCCAACCCTGCTTCAGGCCGGAGACGATGTAGGGAAGACTGGCGGGCAGCAGCACATGCCAGAATAATTGGAATCCGCGCGCCCCGAGATTGCGCCCCGCCATACTGTAGATCTTGGGCATCTGCTTGCGCCCGTCTTCCATGGCGATAGTGACGGAAAGCAGCGATCCCATGACCACCACAAACAGAATGGCGTTTTGATTGAGGCCGAACCAGAGCAGGGCCAGGGGCCACCAGCAGATACTAGGCAAGCTCTGGAGACTCACCAGCAGCCCACCCACAGTTTCTTCGAGAAACTTGTTGCTGGCCACGCCTAGTCCGAGAATCATGCCCAACACCACAGAAATTCCGTAACCGATCAATACCCGCCGCATGCTGACGGCGATGGCGATCCAGAAGCTGTGGTCCTGAAAACCAGCGTAGAGCGCCTCGCCGACCCCCCACGGCGTGGGGAACAAGTACGGTGGCCAGATCTTTAACTCGGCGAGCAGCGTCCACAGTCCGAACAATCCGCCGTAGAAAATGACGTAGCGACCAACCCGCTTCATTGTTCCGCCCCCGGTTCCACGTGTGGTCTGACTCCTTCGTTGTACTCGACTTCGAGCGAGCGGTTGATTTCTTCGCGCAGTTCGTTGAGGACTTCGCCCGCCGTCTTGGCTACGGTGGCATCTTCCAGATGGCGGGGACGCGGCAGGTCGATGAGAAATTCCCGCTTGATTCGTCCCGGCCGGAAAGTGAACAGCACCACGCGATCGCCCAGCCGGACCGCCTCGCGCACGTTGTGCGTAACAAAGATGATGGTGCAGCCGGTTTCCGCCCAGATGCGCTCCAGTTCGTCGTGCAGCAGGTCGCGGGTTTGCGCGTCCAGCGCCGCGAAGGGCTCGTCCATCAGCAGGACATCGGGTTCGGTAGCGAGCGCGCGGGCCAGGGCCACGCGTTGCCGCATGCCGCCCGACAACTGGTGGGTGTAGCTGTCTTTGAACTGTGACAAATGCACCAACCGCAGGTAGTACTCCGTCTTCTCCCGGCGCTCCGCCTTCGACATCCCCTTCATCTTCATACCGAACTCGACGTTCTCGCCCACCTTCAGCCAGGGAAAAAGGCCGAGTTCCTGGAAGATGAGAATGCGATCCGTGCCCGGACCATCCACCAGGTTGTCATCCACCAGAACACTGCCGGAGGTCGGCTGGTGCAGACCGGCGATCAAGTGCAGCAGCGTGGACTTGCCGCAGCCGGAAGGGCCGACGATGCAGACAAACTCCCCAGCGTTGACCTTTAGATCAATGTGGTCGAGCGCCAGCAGGCGCTGTCCACTGCTGGCCTTGTAACTGAGCGAAATCTCTTGTAGCGACACTTTGGGGGTCGCGCTCGTGTCCAGTGCGCGCAACGGCAGCACGGCCGGTCCTGCACCTGGCTTCCAGCGGTTTACCCGCAACGTACTTCGGTGGTCGCCTGAAAAAGGTTGTGGAGCGGTTGTCATTGGATGGCCTTCTTTCCCTTTTCTGCCAGCACCTGGTTCAGCAGAGTCAAGTCATAGAGTCCGGACAAGTCCGGCATCTGGCGGCCCAGGAAACCGGCTTCGAAGGCGGAATGGGCCGAGGTCAGCAAGGTGTTGCGCAGCGGGTCGTAGGTGACCTCGATGCGGGTGAACGCCTCGTTCAGCAGGGCCGGGGAAAGCGCTTTGCCGGTTTCTTTCTGAATCTGCTGGTTGAGCAACTTCTTGGCTTCGGGCAGATTGCCGTTGATCCAATCCGTAAGCTCAACATTGGCACGGATCCAGTTCTTCACCAGGTCCGGATGCTCCTGCAGGAATTTCTTGCTCACGATCAGATTGGTGACCACGAACTGCCCTTTCGGCCACAGGTCGCGCTCATCCAGAAACAGGCGCCCGTTGCCATCGCGGATCAGGCGTGTCGCCCAGGGTTCCGGCGCCCAGGCCGCGTCGAGCTCCTTCTTCAGGAAGAGCGTGAGCTGATCGGGATTCGCCATCGGCATGACCTGCACATCGCCACCTTTGTCGGTTGACTTCATGCCATGAGCTTTCAGCCAGGCCCGCAGCGCGACGTCCTGCGTGTTTCCCTGCTGGGGCGACGCCACTTTCTTGCCGTGAAAGTCGTCCGGCTTCTCGATCCCGGAATCGGCGCGCACCACCAGCGCTGCTCCGCCGCTGGCCGCTCCCGCAACTACACGGAGGGCTTCCCCCTGCGAGCGCACATAGCCGCTGATGGTGGGATTGGGGCCCACGTAGGTCATGTCGATGGCACCAGCAAATAGCGCTTCGATGGCAGACGGGCCAGCATTAAAGCTCTTCCAGTCGATCTTCACCTTCGGGCCCATGGCTTTCTCGAAATACCCGTTGGCCTTGCCCACCATGGCCTGGGGGTGGGTGATGTTGGGAAAAGCGCCCACGCGGATCACCGTTTGAGCGAACCCCTGAATTGCAACCGCCAGACTGAAACCCAGCACCACCAGGACCCGTTTAATCATCTTTTCCCCTGTTCACGTTCCCGTGGACCACCATGGGTAAAACACCCGCTTCTTCACCTTTCTTCTTGCGCCGCTTGCCGGGCCTGGACGATCGCGGACCCACGATGTCGGCGAGGGTGGTGTTCTCCAGGATTTTGGCGGCGGCGTTGCGCACTTCGAGGAACACTTTGTAGAGGGCGCGGTGCTCGGCGTCGCGATCGATCAGGCTGCGCAGTTGCTCGGCGTCGCCGAAGGGCGCAAGCGGACCGTCGATCAGGCGGATAATTTCGCTGAGCTGGATCTCGGAAGGAGGGCGCCGCAGGCGGTATCCGCCCTTGGCGCCACGCACGCTTTCCACCATGCGCGCGTTCTTCATTTCCAGGAGGATCAGTTCCAGGAACTTCTCCGGCAGACCTTCTTCGTAAGCGATATCGCGGATGCGGATGGCGCCCTGGTTGTAGTGCCGGGCCAGCATCATCATGGCCTGGAGGGCGTAGAGTCCTTTTTGCGAAATCTTCATGGTGCCTATAATCCCATAAAGTCGAGTCTTGTAATAGACTTTATTGACATAGCAGACATTAGCAAACGAGGTGCCGGTTCGGGACTTGCGGACGAGAACTATTAAGTGGTTTCGTTTGTGCTGGTTAGGATGCTCCCGGGTTCCGTACCTTCGGGGGCGGTAGTGCATCCGTTTGCGGCTAGGCCGCAGATTATTGCTTCTACCGGCTGGCGACTCGCCCCTGCGAACGGCAAAATCTTAAAACGCAGAGAGCGTGGTTCGTGCACGCAGTGGACTCCTGGGACAGAATTTTCTTCGCGTCCTTCGCGCTCCCTCTGCGATCTTTGCGGTTAAGTTTTTCTTCCGTGTCATTCGCGGATATTCTTGCCGAAGTTCGCGGGGTTGGTTTTAGTTACCGGGGTTGGCGCAGACGCGCAGGATTTGCACGGTGATGTTGTCGGGGCCGCCACGTTTTTTTGCCGTCCGGACCAGCTCACGGCAGGCCTCGCTCGGTTTCTTCGCGCCCACCACCGCCTGGATCTCCTGGTCATGCACCACACCCCACAGGCCGTCGGTGCATAGCACCACCACATCGCCCTTCTCCAGAGAGACGGGCTTTTCGGGGCAGTCCAGCGTGAGGTCGGAGCCCGCTCCCAGTGCGGCGGTAAGAATGTGCCGTTGCGGGTGGGACTCGGCTTCTTCCGGACTGATGATGCCGTGCTCGATTAACCGGCTGACATAGGAGTGATCGTGGGTAAGGCGGGAGATGTTCGAATCGTGGACCAGATACAAGCGGCTGTCGCCCACATGGGCGTAGTAGAGATGATTGCCGAGCAGCGCGAGCGCGGTGCAGGTTGTGCCCATGCCGTGCAGCGCGGGACGTTCATCCGCTTCCTGCAGGATGCGCTGGTGCGCCGCCTGGAATCCGGCCAGCAGCGAGGATTGCGGGTCGGTGTCGGGGCTATGGGCGTACGTCTCCTCGATGGTCTCGACCGCGATGCGGCTGGCTTCCTGGCCGCCCTCGTATCCGCCCATGCCGTCGGCGATCGTGGCCAGGCGGCCTTTTCGCTGAAACTGCTCTTCGTCAGCCGGTTCCCAGTAGGAGTAGCGATCTTCGTTGTTCTCTCGATGGCAGCCAATGTCGCTCAGGCTCGCCAGTTCAATCCCAGGGCGAATCCGCATGACACCTCGCGTATTTCTTCCATTCAATTCCAGAGCGGCATCCTGCCCCGCACTGCACACTACCAAAACCGGGAGAAGACAGCAGGGAGCGAAATCAGAGCGGACCCGTATTAGCCAGGAGAACCCAGGTCGTACACCTACCGCCAGACCGAAAAGCCGCCCCGCGCAGCAATCGATTTGGATTATACCGGACATTGAAACTCCGGCCACCACACGAGATAGCCTTCAGCCGCAAGAGAGTAAGAACCTTGCATCCTGAGCACTGCCACGAAAGATGGCTGACCCGAGGTGACATTTGTCACCTGCCCGTGATGATGATCTGCACTGGTGCGGAAAACGCCAATTCGCGATGATGGGCTCACTTGCAGGACTGGAGGGGCCGGCGGGGATGGGGGAGAAAAGATGATTGCGACTTTGCAGGAAAGTTTGGAGACAACAGGACACACCCCTGGCGGAGCGGTGGTGGCGAGCCTGCACGGCGTGAGCAAGAATTATGGAGAGATCAAAGCCCTCCGCAACGTGGACTTCAATATTCGTGCCGGAGAACTGGTGGCGCTGCTGGGGCCAAACGGCGCGGGCAAGACCACGGCCGTCAAACTGCTTCTTGGACTGGCCAGCCCCAACCACGGGACAGTCAGCGTGTTCGGCGGGAGTCCCGTGCAGCCCGGTGTGCGCATGCGCACCGGCGCCATGCTGCAAGTGTCCCGGGTGCCGGAGACTTTGCGGGTGCGCGAGCATATCGACTTGTTCTCCAGTTACTACGCGGAACCGCTGCCGATCGCGGAGACCCTCGCCGTGGCCGGGTTGGAAGCGCTCAAGGATCGTCTGTTCGGCGATCTTTCCGGTGGGCAGCGGCAGCGGGTGCTGTTTGCGCTGGCGCTGTGCGGTGATCCCGATCTGCTGTTCCTGGATGAGCCGACGGTGGGGCTGGATGTGGAAGCCCGGCGTGGGCTTTGGGACCAGATCCGCAAGTTAGTGGGGCGCGGCAAGAGCGTGCTGCTCACTACCCACTACCTGGAAGAGGCGGACGCGCTGGCGCAGCGGGTCGTGGTCATCAATCAAGGAGCGATCATCGCGGAGGGGACTCCGACACAGATCAAAGCTCAGACTGCTGGAAAGCGCATTCGGTGCGTAAGCCGGCTGAGTGTAGACGAGGTGCGCGGCCTGCCGGGGGTATTGGAGGTCCGCCAGGATCGGGAGGCTCTGGAGATTCACACGGCGGAAGCGGAACCGGTTCTCCGCCAGTTACTGGCGCGGGATCCGGGGCTTTCCGGGATCGAAGTCACCAGCGCGGGGTTGGAAGAGGCGTTCCTGGCGCTGACGCG
The DNA here is from genome assembly GCA_041485425.1 of Terriglobia bacterium. Lineage (GTDB taxonomy): Bacteria > Acidobacteriota > Terriglobia > Terriglobales > Acidobacteriaceae > JAIQET01. Next base: position 27,233 of record JBGPJK010000021.1, read on the forward strand.
AGAGAACAATGGCAATTCCTAACGCCCG
>JBGPJK010000022.1:0-27027 GCA_041485425.1 Terriglobia bacterium
AAGCCGATCGGCAAACAGGATCAATACATGGCGGCCTTTGGGGGGCTCACCACGCTGCAGATTGACACCGCCGGCCGGGTTACGGTGGTGCGCGTGGCCCTCGACATGGAACTGCTGCAGGCGCTCGAAAACAATATCTGCCTCTTCTATACTGGCGCCCTCCGGGATGCCACCGCCATCCTGCGAAAACAGGATGGCGCCACCAGGAATAAGGATAAGCAAGTCATCAGCAGCCTCTGCGAGATCAAGGACATCGGCATCGAAATTCGCGACTCCGTGGTCCGCGGAAACCTTCGACGATTCGGCGAGTTGCTCGATGTGCACTGGCAGACCAAGAAACGACTCTCGGATGGAATCACTAACCAGCAGATCAATGAGTGGTATGACCTCGCCAAACAAAATGGCGCGCTTGGCGGGAAAATCTCAGGCGCTGGTGGAGGAGGGTTCCTGATGTTGTACTGTGAACAGAGCAAGACCCGTCTGCGGGAAGCGATGCGGCGCGCTGGCCTGCGCGAACTGAACTTCCGTTTCGAATTCGAAGGCAGCAAAGTCGTGTTCGATGTGGTCTCGCGCGATGGGCGGCTGGCACATATTCATCGCCAGGAGAGAAACAATCTCCACCGCGTGCCTCCCCCTCCTGCGGTTGCAGCCATTGCCTGATTCCGGTTCTTCCTTCAACTCATTCCTCCTGCGCGCAGCTACCGGGCATTCCTATGAGAGCCGTTTTCCTCGATCGTGATGGTGTCATCAACCCGCTCATTTACCACCGGGATGCGAGTATCGTGGATTCGCCGTTCACCCTTGCCCAGTTCCGCGTTGCGCCGCAGGTTCCCAAGGCAATTCGTCGTCTGAACCACCTCGGGTTCGCGGTGGTGATCGTTTCCAACCAGCCTGGAATCGCGAAAGGGCACTTCGATGCCCGCATGCTAAAAGCATTCGACCGCAAGCTGAAGACAGCTCTGGAAGCGGCCGGGGCATGGATCGATGCCACGTACTACTGTCTCCATCATCCCGAGGCGGTTGTGAAAGAGTTTCGCAAGCGCTGCCGGTGCCGGAAGCCGGGCATCGGCATGCTGACCCAGGCGGCCCGCGACTTGGGCTTGTCCCTGCCGGAAAGCTACATGGTGGGCGATGGCCTCTCAGACATCGAAGCGGGAACCCGGGCGGGATGTCGCACCATCTTCGTGGGCCGCTGGAAGTGCGAACTCTGCCAGTTCATTCAGCCGCCGGGACTGCGCCCTACTTTTGTGGCAAAGGATCTCTGGGAAGCCAGCCACATCATCCAGTCCGATCTGCTTGCGGGTTCACAGGCTCGCCGTCCCGGGTCTGCTTCCGCACCCGTTCCCACCACCGCTGTTCCGTGTCACCCTGGCTCCTGCTGACAGAGAGCCTGGCACAAGGCATCCCATGACAAACTCCGCCAAGATTCGCAAAGCGGTTATTCCGGCGGCTGGACTGGGAACCCGTTTCCTGCCGGTCACCAAAGCCGTGCCCAAAGAGATGTTGCCCATCGCCGGCAAGCCTTTGATTCAGTATGCGGTCGAAGAAGCAGCGGCCAGTGGCCTGGAAACCGTGATTCTGGTGCTGGGCCGGGGAAAGAGACTGATTGCCGAATACTTTCACGAGAATCCCGCCTTGGAAGATCTGCTGGTGCAGCAGGGCCGGGAAACCGAAGCCGAGGCACTGCGACGATTGACACGCTTGGTTGAGATCCGCACCGTCTGGCAGGATTCTCCGCAGGGACTGGCCCATGCCATCGGCTGCGCTCGCTCCCAGGTAGGGGACGAGCCGTTCGTGGTCATCCTCCCCGATGCCTTGATTGATTCGGCTGTCCCTTGCGCCCGCCAGTTGATGGATTGCTACGACCGGCACCCTGGGTGTGTCATTGCCACCCGCCAGGTGGATCTTTCCGAGGTGGAGCGCTTTGGAATTCTGGATGTCATCCCCGTTGTCGATCCATCTTGCGCCGGGCATGTGCTCCGCGTGCTCTCGCTCACCGAGCGCCCCAAACCCCAACATGTGACTTCCCGCTATGGTGTTTTTGGGCGTTACGTCCTCACCCCCGCAATCTTTCCCTGTATTGGTGAAATCCGCCCCGGCTTTGGCGGGGAACTGCAACTCACGGATGCTCTGATGGCTTGTTCCCGCGAATTGCCGGTCTACGGTTTTTGCTTCGAAGGTACGCACTATGATGCGGGCGACAAGTTCAACTTCCTTCAAGCCAGCCTCGACTATGCGCTCAAAGACCCGGCTCTTTCCGGTCGCCTGCGTCAGCACCTGGCAACCCGCGATCTGAAGGCTGTGGCCCCCGCGCCATGAGAGTGTCACTTCCGGAAAAAGTTGACCGCAGTACAAGGTAAAGACAGGTCATGAACTACACCACTCAATATCTGAACGAAGCCGGGCAGATTCTTCGTAACCTCGATCCCGGGATGATAGAGCGCATGGCCGACCTGCTTGTGCGGGTACGGGACGAAGGCGGGCGCATCTTCTTCCTGGGCGTAGGCGGTGGAGCCGGGCACGCTTCGCACGCGGTAAACGACTTCCGCAAGATCGCCGGCATCGAAGCCTATGCGCCGACCGACAATGTGTCGGAGTTGACCGCCCGCATCAACGACGACGGTTGGGATACCTGCTACAAGCATTGGTTGCGGGGTAGTCGTCTGCGCCGTCAGGACATGGTGTTTGTTTTCTCCGTGGGCGGGGGCGACGCGGAACGCAATATCAGCACAAATCTGGTGAGAGCGCTGCAATATGCCAAGGAAGTCGGAGCCACAGTCTGCGGAGTGGTTGGTCGAGACGGTGGATTTGCCGCCCGGGTTGCCGATGCCTGTGTCCTGGTTCCGGTGGTCAGCCCGGACACGATTACTCCCCACACGGAGTCTTTCCAGGCTCTGGTATGGCACCTGCTGGTTTCGCATCCAAAACTCAAGGCTGCCGAGATGAAATGGGAATCAGTGTGCGAATCGCTTGCGCTGAGCAAACTGTCCTTTTTGCGCGGGTGAAAACAGCGGGTTCACCTGTTTGCGACACTACCCGATGTCCCAACGAGGGCCCGCTTATTGCCACTGCCCGATGAGTCGCCTGCTCGTCCTTCTGGCGACCCCCATAACCCAGCCCGATCAAGACGACGGGATGCCCGCTTTACGGCCAAGCAACGGCGACGGCCCGAACGCCAGTCCAGGAAGGCGGCCCTTTCCTGGGGATCCCATCGCTCCCAACCTCTTCCCCACCTCCACAGCAGCGGATGAGCAGGCACGGTGTTATCCTAGTCGGGATTCCTGCCACCACGAGGCTGTGACCTCCCATGTCCAACCCAAGCATTCCTGAATCCCAACCCACCCCCGAACCCAACGAGTCATTCGGCGACCTCCTTTCCCAGTACGAGCAGAGCCATTCGCACAAGCCTGAAGCTGGCGGGAAGCAACTCGAAGGCACGGTGATCGCCGTCTCCAGCGACTCGGTTTTCCTCGATATCGGCTTCAAGAGCGAAGGCATCCTGCCGCTGGCGGTGTTCCAGGGTGCCGGCGAAACCGTAAAACCTGGCGACAAGCTATTGGTCTCGGTCAAGGGCCGGAATCCGGAAGGCTACTACGAGCTTTCCCGCTCCAGGGTCGAGCGGCCCAAGGACTGGTCGGCGCTGGAGCAGGCCTTCGCCGATAAGGCGACGATCATGGGCACGGTGACGGGCGTGGTTAAAGGCGGCCTGAGTGTGGATGTGGGCGTGCGGGCGTTCATGCCCGCCTCGCGCAGCGGAGTGCGCGACCCCGCCGAAATGGAGAAGTTGGTGGGCCAGGAGATCCGCTGCCGCATTATCAAGCTCGAGGTGACGGAGGAAGACGTGGTGGTGGACCGCCGGGCCATTGCCGAAGACGAAGAGCGCTCCGTGAAGGACCGCCGGTACTCGGAGATCAAGGAAGGCGAGACGGTGCACGGCACGGTCCGCAGCCTCACCGATTACGGCGCTTTCGTCGACCTGGGCGGAGTGGACGCGTTGCTGCATGTCAGTGACATCGCCTGGGGCCGCGTCCACTAGCCCGCAGACGTGCTCTCGCTGGGGCAGCAGATCGACGTCAAGGTGCTAAAGATAACCACCGATCCCGACAAGCGGCGCATTTCCGTCGGCCTCAAGCAGCTTCAGCCGCATCCATGGGACTCGGTCGCCGAAAAGTACAAGGCAGGCGACCGGGTACGGGGCGCTGTGACTCGCGTAGTCGAGTTCGGTGCGTTTGTAGAACTGGAGCCGGGAATTGAAGGGTTGATCCACGTTTCGGAGATGTCGTGGGCCAAGAAGTTGAGGAGTGCCAGCGACGTCGTCAAGCCGGGCGAGATCGTGGAAGCGGTGATTCTGGGAGTGAAAACGGAAGAGCGCCGCATCTCCCTGGGCCTGAAGCAGACGCTGGGCGATCCCTGGGCCGAGGTGGCGCAGAGGTTTGCGGTGGGCTCGGCGATCGAAGGGCCGGTCACCAGCCTCACCAAGTTCGGCGCATTCGTGCAGCTTTCCGAAGGCGTCGAGGGCATGATTCACATCAGCGACATGAGCGCCGAGAAGCGCATCAACCACCCGCAAGAACTGCTGAAGGTTGGGCAAACGGTCAGGGCCCAGGTGCTGGAAGTCGATACAAAAAAAAGACAGTTGCGGCTGGGCATGAAGCAACTGGTTCCCACCAGCCTGGATGAATACATCGCCGAACACCAGGCAGGTGATGTAGTCACGGGCCGCATGATCGAGGATTCGGGTGAACATGCGCGCGTCGAACTGGGCGAAGGCATCCAGGGGACCTGCCGCATCGCCGCGGTGGGTCCGGCGAAGGGATTGACCGAAGCAGCCACGCGGGCCGAATCGAAGCCCGATTTGTCATCGCTGAGTTCCATGCTGAAGGCGCACTGGAAGGGCGGCGCTGCCGGCGGCGGGTCCAAGCCGGAAGCCGTCCGCGCCGGGCAGATTCGCAACTTTCGAATCGCCAAGCTGGATCCGGCCGCGAAGAAGATTGAATTGGAGCTGGCGTAACCGGCTAACGCCGGAGTACCGGGATAACCGGGGCCTGACGGCTGCACCAACCCATCAGTACTTCCACATGCGAATCTCTTGACCGCCAGAATCGAACTGCACTTTATCCATGAGCTGTCGGATCAAGTAAATTCCTCGGCCGTGATCCGCGTAGAGATTCTCAGCAAGTCTTGGATCGGTGGGCGACTCGGGATCGAACCCAGGACCAGGGTCGGACACGGTGATCAGCACGCGCCCGCCATCATCAGACATCATGCGACAGCGCACGGTCTTGCTGGAGTCATTCTGACAGCCATGGACAACCGCATTGGCCAGGGCTTCCTGCAGCGCCAACCCGATCTCGAGCTGCTTTTCCTCCGACAGGTTCAAGGTCTTAAGCTTGGCGGCCACTGCATCAGTCACTACCAGGATTGCCTTGTTTCCAGCCGGCACACTCATGTTCAACACTTCACGGAAGCCCGCATCCCCAAAGCAGGATTTGTTTTCACCAGCCATTCATTCCGCCACTTTCTGCAGTTGCCCGGCCTTGGGCAGTGCCGGTCCGTGAGCCGGCCCTCGTCCGCTGCCGCGCTGCATTAAACAGGATATGCGAGATGTGCGTACCGATTCCTGATCGGAGAATTTCCGGTCAGCTGTACGAGTCGACCGCCGCGTTCTCGTCGTCGAACACCTCGAACAGGTTCAGCACCCCCACCAGGCGCAGAACCTGAACCACAAACTTCGAAGGACTAACGAGTTTCAGAGTACCGCCGCGCTGCTTGGTGGAAGCCAGGGCTTTCACCAGGAGCCCGATGCCACTCGAATCAATACTAGGCACTTCGGCCAGGCTTACCACTAACTTTGTGCCGCCTGTGGCCACCGCTTCGTCAATGGCCGTGCGGAACGCGTCGACGGCGTCCCCCATCCTCAGCTGGCCGCGAAGCTGGATGACTTGCACGTCGGAGCGTCTGCGAACATTGATCTCCACTTGCACCTCCTGGCTGAACTGCCTTGGTGATTACCTCAACGCCGATACATTGACACCGACTCTGGCGTTTGTTACAGTTGCGCGCTCAACTTACGGGAGCCGCCGTAAATTTGCAAGTGTGCTGGGGTTCCTCCCCCGTTTCGACAGTTGCAAAAGCCATACGATACACTCGGATAGCGCCTTTGATCGCGAAGGACCGGTTACATGGCTGCCCAGAGGTCCGGTTCCACCAATGTCTCTGAAAGATTGCTGGTCGCGCTGCTGCGGGAGCGTGAAGTGCGACCCCGCGCTTTACTGATCGCACAGTACACCACTGAACTCTTTCCTGGCAGTGCTGCGGTAGTTTACGTCATTGAGGATCCGGAAGAGCCGCAATGGAGCGCCAAGGCCGTTGCCGGTGAAATCCACCTCGACGAAGAACGGGTGCCTTTGGACTCAGGCACTCTGGGGATGCTGGCGCGGGAGCAAGAGGCCATTGTTTTTGGTGGTTCCACACTGGCACGCGAGGATTACTCCCACCTGCACGCGCGTCGGACGGTGCTATCCCTCGCGTACATCCCATTCTTGATGGACGGGACCTTGATCGGCGCCCTGGAGGTTGTCAGCTTCAACGCAGCTATGACCGGGGAGGAGCTCACGGCGCTCACCGATCTCGTGGAATCCGCCGGTTCTGGGCTGGCCGCAGCTCTGGAGTATGAGCGGGAGCGCAACTCGCAACTGGGTTCTATTTCACGTCTGGCCCAGCTCTATGATCTGGAGAAGGTGTTCAATTCCACGCTGGACATGAACACTCTGTTGCCTGTCGTAGCTTCCAAGTTTCGCGAAATACTCAACGTCCAGGCGGTGAACCTGTGGTTGGTGAAGGACGAGAACGAATTACTGCTCCTCAATCGTAACGGCGAAGATCCCACACTACCCCTCGGTGCGGTTCAGAAAAGCGGGGAAGGGATCGTCTCGGGAGTTTCCGATTCCGGCGCCGCGATTCTCATCAGCGACCCGGAAGATGAACGCCTGAAACAGCGTAATGGGGCCGTCGGCGAGGGGGCCATATTCTCTCTAATGGCCGTGCCCATCGTGGCGCAGGAGAAGCAGGTGGGGGTCGTAGAGGCGATTAACCGATTCGACGGCACAGCTTTCAGCGACGACGACCTCTTTCTTCTGACCACCGTCAGCGAAACCGCTGCCAACGCGTTGCTCAATGCCAGTCTCCTGCAGGCCGAGCGCAAGGTCGAAATTCTCGAAACGCTGGTCAAGATCAGCACAGAAATTACTTCTACTCTCAACCTGGACCGGGTCCTTCGGGCCATTGTGGACACTCCGGGAGCCGTTGTCCCCTACGAGCGTGCCGCCATTGCCCTTGAACAGCGGGGCAAGCTGCAGCTGAAAGCAGTCTCTGGCATGGCGCAGATTAACCCCGGCGACCCGGTCGTAGAGCGCCTGAAGGAAATTCTGCAATGGGCGGCGGTTTCGAGGGATGAGATCTATATCCGGCAGCGGGGAGAAGAAATTGACGAGGAGCGCGAAGAGACCCGCCTCAAGTTTCAGCACTACTTTGCGGAAACTGGGATGCGCGGCTTCTACGCTCTGCCCTTGGCCGACGACGAAGGCGCGGTCGGCATCCTGGCATTTGAGAGTGGAGATCCGGATTTCCTGACCGAAGTCCATATAGAAATGATTAAAGTGCTCGCCGGTCAGGCGACCGTCGCGCTCCGCAATGCCACCCTGTACAAGGAGGTGCCATTCATCGGCTTGCTGGAGCCGATCCTGCATAAGAAGCAGCAATTCCTGGCCATGGAGAAACGCCGGCGAGCCCTGTTTCTCACCCTGACTGCGGGAATTGTTCTGTTCCTCGCGGTTTTTCCATTACCCATGCGGGTGGAAGGCGATGCCACCGTTGCCCCGGCGCACTCTGCGCAAGTACAGCCCGAAATCGAGGGGGTCGTGCGCCAGGTTTATGTGCACGAGGGCCAGCACGTGCAGCGCGGCCAGATTTTGGCCGACTTGGAAGATTGGGAATATCGCACTGCATTGGCGGGTGCGCAGGCCAGGTTGGAAACCGCGAATTCGGAAATGAATCGCGCCCTGGCCGGCAACGACGGCACCGAAGCTGGCATTCAGCGCGTGCAGACCGCTTATTGGGCCTCGGAGGTGGAGCGCTCCAAGGAGCGACTGGAACGCACCCATTTGCGGGCAGGGCTCGACGGTTGGGTGACTACCCCGCACGTCGAAGACTTCACCGGTCGTCGCCTCGACCCCGGAGATATTTTCGCCCAGATCGTCGATAGTTCCCAAGCCATCGTGGATGTCGCGATTGACGAGCGCGACGCGACTCTGCTGCGTACGGGTAGCAAAGCCGCGGTCAAGCTGGACAGCTTCCCTCTGCGCACCTTGAACGGAAGCGTGGCCGTGGTCAGCCCAAAAAGCGCAGTGGAAGGCGACCAGCACGTTTTCTACGCCAGGGTTAGCTTGCCCAATCCTGACGGCAGCATGCGGCCGGGGATGCAGGGGCGAAGCAAAGTGTCGGTGGGCTGGCATCCGGCCGGCTATGTTCTGTTCCGCAGACCGGCGATGTGGATTTATTCCAAGCTTTGGTCCTGGCTGGGGTGGTAAGGCTGGGAGGGATTGTAATGAACATCAAATCGGCATTCCGTCTGATCGGGTTCCTCTTCATGCTGGTGGCCATGATCGCGCCGGTGGCGTGTGATGGCACGAGATCCCAGAACGAACGTGTTATCACAACCGCCGCGGCTCAGCCACCGGTGGCTCCTTCAGCCAGTACCCAGGAGCCGGATGTGTACGTAGCTTCCGGCCCGATCGTGGTTGAGAACCAGGTGGACGTCACCGCCCAGCGCAGCGGTCTGGTGGCACGGATCCTTGCCGAGGTCGGCAAGTCTGTCCGCAAGGGAGACCCGCTCGCCTTGCTTGACGATCGTCAGGTTACCGCAGACCGCGATGCCGCGGTTGCCAAAGTCCTTAGCTTTGAGGCTGACGTCAAGAATTGGGAGGCTGAGGTCAAGGTGCTGCAAGCCGACAAGGACCGCGCCGACAAAATGTGGGAAGCGCAGTTGATCACCAGGGAAGACGTCGACCACATCCGATACAAAGAACTCGCCGATGAATACGAGCTGGAGCGGGCACGCCAGAACGTTCAGATCGCCCGCAACCAGTTGCGCTCACTGGAAATGGAGTTGGAGAAGACCCGAATTGCAGCTCCGTTCGACGGCATTGTCGCGCGTCGTTATGTGCGCGCGGGACAGCAGGTGACCGCGGGTGACCGGCTCTTCTGGGTGACCGCGGTTTCCCCCTTGCAGGTCAAATTCACCCTTCCCGAAAGGTTTCTTACGAAGCTCAAGCGGGGTGACGAACTCGAACTGCTGGCCGCCGAGGTGCCTGGACCGAGTCATACAGCCAGGGTGCTTCAAATCAGTCCGGTGGTTGATCCTTCCAGCGGCACGATCGAAGTTCTCGCGGAAGTGGTGGGTCTGGCGGCCGACCTCCGTCCCGGCATGACGGTGCACATTCACATCGAGAATTCCAGATGAACCTTGCGGAAGCCCTTGATGTCGCATTGCCCGAACTGCCGGCGCGGCGTGCTTCGAGGAGTTTCCCCCGCATCCATCCCAAGCTGATCGCGCGGGAGCACATCGAGGAAGGTGCTCCCACGGTGATTGCCCACATTCCGGGCACTTCCGATCTCTACCGCTTCTCGCCCGAACAATGGGCACTGGCGCAACTCTTCGATGGCCAGCGGTCATACCAGGAGGTTTCGCAGCAATACCTGGCAGAGCATGGGGTTGAGTTTCCACCACAGGACATCCAGGAGTTTGCCGACAACTTGCGGTCCTTCTGGTATCAAACACCGCAGGAGAAGTACCAGGCGGAAATTCAGTCCGAGCATCGCCGGACGCGGGTCAGGAGGAAGTCACGTTTAGGCGACCTGGCGCGTATTCAATTCTCGGCCTGGGATCCGGACTCCTATCTCACCTGGTTGCATCAGCGGACGAAGTTCCTCTACAGCGGATGGTTTACGGCTCTGACCCTGGTTTTGTTCGGGTTCATGGTCTATGTGTTCGTTGATCGTTGGGATGAGATCGGACGCGACACCCTGCGCTATTACAGCTTTACCGATAAGGGGTTCGCCGACCTGGCCGAATTCTGGCTCCTGTTCTTTGCCTTGGGCTTCTTTCATGAATCTGCCCATGGGCTGACCTGCAAGCATTATGGCGGCGGCGTCCATCACATGGGATTTCAGCTCCTCTACCTGACGCCTACCTTCTACGTGGAGGTGACCGAAGGCTGGGTGTATGCCAACCGCTGGCAGCGCCTGGCCATCATCATTGCCGGCATTTGGGTGGAGTTGATCTTCTGCGCCGTGGCAACCGTGGCTTGGTGGGGAACGCCGTCCGGTACTTTTGTCCACGAGATGGCCTACAAAGTAATGCTGATCACCGGCGTGGCGGTGGTCTTGGTCAACCTTAATCCGCTGATCAAGCTCGACGGCTATTACTTTTTCTGTGAACTGATTGGCATTCCCGAGATCAAAGAGAGGTCGACCGCGTTCGTGACCGGTTGGATCAGGAAGAACATCTTCAGTTTGCCCGCGGAGCACGAATACGTCTCTCACCGCCGTGCCTGGCTGTATGTTTCCTACGCGTTATTGTCCGGTGCTTACAGCTATCTCCTGCTGCTGGCCGTGGCTCGCTTCGCCTACAACGTGCTCAGAAGCTACAGTCCTGAGTGGGCCTTTGTGCCCGCTTTCTATTTGCTCTACCTCATGTTCAGATCCCGGGGGCAGAAATTGGTGACATTTATGAAGGGTGCATATCTGGACAAGAAAGAAAGAATTCGCGCCTGGCTGACCTTGCCGCGCATGCTGCTGTTCGCGTCGCTGGCACTGCTTCTGCTCTTGGCGCCGATCTGGCCACAGACCGTCCAGGGACGGTTTGCGTTGGAGCCTTTACACCGTGCCGTCGTGCGCGCCGAGGTCCCAGGTCAAGTCGTCGGGATTTTCGTGGATGAAGGCAGCAGGGTTGCGGCGGGAGCACCGCTGGCTCGTTTGCGAGATCTCTCCTTGGAGTCGCAAGCGTCACGTGCGCTCGCTGATTCTCGCGTGGCCGCAGCCCGCTCGACTCAGGCCCAACTGAAATATGGCGCCTTTGGGGCAACCCGGCGAGAATACCAACGTTTATTGGAGCAGAACCGGACGCTGCAGGAGGAATTGTCGCGGCTTCAACTCACCAGTCCGCTCTCTGGAGTGGTGACCACACCAAGGATGCATGACTTGCTTGGGTCCTATCTGAAACCAGGAAGTGTGGTCGCAGAGATCGCCGACACCTCGGAAATGAAAGCCAGAATCTATCTCCCGGAGGTTTCCATGCGCGAAGTGCGACTCGGAGCGCGAACCAAGGTTAAGCTGGACGCGATGGGTGGCTCCGCTTCCGGTCAAGTCAGTGCCTTGGGCCCCGCGTCGACCGAAGTCGAACCAGGATTGGTCCAGGTTGAAGAATACAAGGGGATACGCGCTAGCACATATTACGTCGCTACCGTTGTAGTTCCGAACCCCCACAGCGAGATGAAGGAGGGAATGTCCGGCACGGCCAAAATCTATTCTCGCCGTCGGAGTGCCATCGGATTCGCGTGGCAGACCGCGCGTGATTTTTTCGGAAGAAAGGTCTGGTAGGAGAAAAAGCAAAAGGGAAGCCGGCTCCTCGCCACAGCTTCCCCTGAATCGCCTGACCGCCGTGGGACCCGAATGTCCCGGGCGTTACAGAAAGCTCTACCGGAGCGCCTTGGCCAGGCTTGCGCCCTTAGCCAGGCTCGCGCCCTTAGCCAGGCTTGCGCCCTTGGCCAGGCTTGCGCCCTTGGCCAGGCTTGCGCCCTTGGCCAGGCTCGCGCCCTTGGCCAGGCTTGCGCCCTTAGCCAGACTTGCGCCCTTAGCCAGACTTGCGCCCTTAGCCAGGCTTGCGCCCTTGGCCAGGCTCGCGCCCTTGGCTAGTTGAACGGTGTGGCTGCCCTTGGCCAGTTGAACGGGTTGTCCACCCTTGGCCAGTTCGACGCCCTTGGTGGCGATGATGGCCTTCTTGGCCGCCGTAAAGTTGCTGATCAACGACTTTTTCTGTACTGACATTGGATCCTCCATTGGGACTTCGCGTCCAAACCTATCGGCGAACCAAACTTTTCATTCGTCCGCTCTCGTCTGGTCTTAGTGCACGCCTTGTGCCAACCCGCAAAGTTGGGGCTCAAATTGTATGGAGGATATAGATTCAAGAGGTTGCAGACCTGGTTCGATCTTGTCCAGATCGCGAATCCAGTCGCGCCGTTGTTTCCTGGTTAATAATTTACCTAGTCAGGGTTAATTCTTAACCGGTTTGGATCTTATACTTGCGGCACAGATATTTCATCTTCTGGGAATCGATTCCCAGCAGCCTGGCGGCCGCTGCCTTCCTGGCGCCAGTCCGGCGCAACGCCGCTTGCAGATAGGCCACCTCGATCCTGGCAATCTCTTCATCAAAGGAAATCCCTTCCTCCGGGATCAACAGAGACTCGTGCTTGGCCGTGCTCGCGTAGAGAATCTGCTGCGGCAGGTGTTTGACTGCGATCACTGGCCCGGGCACCATTAGCACCAGCCTTTGCACCAGGTTTTCAAGTTCCCGAACATTACCCGGCCAGGGGTAAGCCTCAAGCGCCTCCAAAGCTTCTGGCTCCAACTCCTTGAATGGAATATTGTTGGCGCCGCAGTACAGGTGCAGAAAGTGATCTATCAGCAGGGGGATGTCGCCGGGGCGTTCCCGCAACGACGGAAGCATGATCGGAACCACGTTGATGCGGTAGTAGAGGTCTTCCCGGAACCTGCCGGCTCCCACCGCCTCCTCGAGGTCCTGGTTAGTGGCTGTGATCAGGCGAAAATCAATCTTCTTCGAGCTCTTAGCCCCAATGCGTTGTACGGTTCGCTGCTCCAGGACGCGCAACAATTTGCTCTGCAATGCCAGCCCCAGGGTGCCGATCTCATCTAGGAACAGTGTGCCTCCATTGGAAAGCTCGATATGTCCAGGCCGTGATTCATGAGCCCCGGTGAACGAGCCCTTTTCATGGCCAAACAACTCGGCTTCAATCAGAGTCTCGGGAAGCGCGGTGCAGTTAATACTGATGAAGGCCTTGTCGCGCCGGGAGCTTGTGGCTACGATGGCTCGCGCCACCAGTTCCTTGCCGGTGCCACTCTCACCTCGGATCAACACCGTGGCATGGCTGTCGGCGATCCGGGCAATTGTGTCGTAAACCAGCCGCATCGGCCCGCTTCCGCCGATCAACTCCCCAAAGGAGGATCGGCTCGATGCTTCTTCCTCGAGCAGGCGGTTCTCGATCTTCAAACGACGTTTTTCCAGTGACCGGTGCAAGACGATTTGAAGTTCGTGAAAGTCCACGGGAGCTACGAACCACTCGTCCGCACCCACCGCCTCAGCCTTGCGACGAAGAGCTTTGCTGCGGGAACGGGTCAAGCCAATCAAAACCAGGTCGGCATTCAGATGACGGAATTCCTTCAGCATCTCAACGCCCTGCTCGCTGGAACCGGCCGCTGTATCGACATCTATCGCCACCGCTTCCAGGGGCACCTCTTCGAGGAGTGCACAGACCTGTTCTCTGGAATTCAGCAGCGTAATGTGAAAACTCGAGGCGAGCCATTCCTGGATTTCAGGCAGAATCGTTTCGTCGTTGGTCAGCACTGCGATGCGCTGTGCGCCGCCTTGCGAAAGGATGCCTTCTGCCATTTTGACCCTCCGAAAGCTCGCCCGTAGTCATGCAACCGGCCCTGCGCCGGCGTATTATAGGTTAAATTTTAACCTATGCCTCGCCATAATTCTTTCGGGCTCTGAACTCAACACCGTAGGACCCGTCCGGCGCGGATACCGGTGACTGATTAGTCCGGTTTGCCTTCCGAGAAATTCTGGTTCGGGGGTTCCTGTTTCTCCTGATGTTGGGGTTGGTCCTCCCGACCCCGGTCCGCCCCTGGTTGATGGGAACCCTCGCCTTCGCGGCCACCCTCAGCTCCGTTTCCCTCGCGGGGACTCATCTCGTGCGGCCGCTCGGGAGCCCGATTCTGTTCCACTCCTGTAGAGAATCCGGGCCTGATCAGTACGTGGGGAGCGCCCTCAGCGAGTCCAGCCACTTCGACAAGACCCTCGAAAACGTCAACGATCGTCTTGCTCTTCTTGTTCACTTCTACCGAAAAGCGAGTGCCGCGTACGGTGATCACGGCCGTGGGAGTGCCCATGCGAAAGGAGGGAGTACTTCCCAGGCGCTTTTGCACTTTGACCAGAATATTTCCGATGAGAAGCTCGAGAGAGTAGCCTTTTCCTTGGCTGGGAGCCTTCAGCACAACATTACTGTGGGACTTCACTAGCACCTGCGAGCCATCCTGAAGGTCCAACAGGGCACTTCCCTTGGCGGTTTCAATGGTGCTCTCGGCCTCCAGGGTTAGTCCCCGTTGTGCGGTCAAGACAGAGCCTTGCGGGGAGTGGAGTACCACTTCGCCCTTGACCGCGCTGATTACTGCCGAGCCGGTAGGGAGAACTGTCTGCTGTGGCGGTGCCGTCTGCGCTGCCGCGAGCATGAGTACGACCCCCGTCATCAACCCAACACGAATACAGCAGGTACTTGTCATGCTCTCACCTCGGATGGAACCTCTATCTCCGTTTTGGCGGGCAAGTGAATCTCGAATGTCGTGCCTGTCGCTCCACTTTCGGCGCGTACCGAGCCGCCGTGTTTCTCAGCTATGCGTTTTACGAACGCCAGACCAAGGCCCCAACCCGGCTTGCGATCCTCCACATTTTGCCCTCGGTAATAGGGATCGAAAAGATGGGGGATCTCTTCCACCGCGAGGGGCTCCCCCTGATTCTGCACGGATATGATCACCTCATCCTCACCGGTCGAACAACGGACCTTGATCTCCGTGTCAGGCTTGCTGTACTTAATGGCGTTGCTTACCAGGTTGAGCACGGCCCCGCTAATCAGGGGAGCATCTCCGATCGTAACGATCGCTGCATCGGTCTCCAGGACCAAACGCATGTTAGCCGCGGCAGCCAGCGGCCGCAAGATGTCGAATATCTGGCGGACGATGTCATGGAGTTCCAGGACATCACCTCTGACCGGTTTTGCTCCGGCATCGAGGCGCAGAACATCGAGATAACTATTGATGAGCGCCAGCAGGCGTTTCGACTCCCACAAGATTGTTTCGGCTGCGCCCTCACAGTCGGGCGAAGCGGGATAGCGAATCATCAGATCTGCGAATCCCTGGATCGAGGCCAAAGGAGTTCGCAGTTCATGGGTAATGAACGCCAATGCTTCGGCGCGAGCCCGGTCGCGTTCCACACGGGCCTGCAAATTCGCCAGAGTGACCACCGTTCCTCCGCCGGGGGAGAGTCGAGTCGGCGGCAAGGGTACGATCCGAACCGAGTACAGCGCTCCGCCGAGATAGACCTCCCCTTCCTGCCCTGTGCCGGCGTCCGCCAGCGGCGCGTCGTCCTTTGAAATCCATCGGGCACGAAGTTGCTCAAGCGTCAGCCCAGAGCTCGTTGCTGTGAGAACGGCCGCGAACGCTTGATTATTCAACAGGAGATTGCCTCGCTCGTCGAAGATCGCGACCAGATCCTGCGTTGATTCCAGAAGAGTCTTATGCAGCTCATAGAGCGAGCCGAGTTCAGTCTCCAGCTTTTGCAGTAAGTCGAGCTTCCACGAAAGCTCGGCCTTGCCCGGCAGGGCAGCATCTTTCCCCTGCGTGGTTAGCCAGGAGCGCAGTCCCAGCAGTTGCTGTGTCACGCTGCGCTCTACCACGGCGAAATCCGCCGTGAGCACCACCAACGGCCCCATCATCACCGCTAAAAGCATTGCTCCGGCGGGCACGATCCACGAAGCTGACAGGAACGTCAGAAACGCGATGGCATACACCGCGATGCCGAGCCCGACCAGCAAGCCAACAGAAGCCCAACCACGCCATTTACGAAATACGACTACAACCACCAGGCAAGTGAATGCCAAGGCTGCTGCACCAAATCCAGCCGGGACTTCGCGGGCCGATCGCCCGGTCAGAATGCCATCGAGGATCTGGGCATGCACTTCGATCCCCGGCGCAGGTAGTTCCGTGGCCAAGGGGGTATTCAGGCGATCGCTGATCTCCGTTCCGCCGAAGCCGACCAGTACCGGACGCCCGGCTAGTCTTGTCCCGAGATCACCACCCCGGAGCACCGTGGCAGCTGAAATACTCTCGAAACCTTCACGCCGGAAAGGGATGCGGACAAGGATCGGCTTGGCCGAACTAATACTGGAGGCATCGTCGGAGGCAGGGATACCGTACGACGCCAGAAATGCAGAGGTTCGGTGCGGGTCGGTTCGACGTGCGACCTCGACTGCGAAAGCCCATCGGGGGCCATCGATGGTCAGTTCGCGTGGCGGGAACCGCCGGCAAACACTGTCCTCGTCCAGGACGGCGTGGGCATGTCCCACCGCCACTGCAGCCCGTGAGAATGCCGGCAAGGGTTCTACCCATTGGGGCCCGTCTGGGAACGAACCGATCTTGCCCACAATCACCGCACGCCCGCTTGCTTGCAGCGATTTCTGCAACGCGGTATCGGCCTCAGCAGACTGGGGTTCGGACAGCAGGATGTCGAGACCAATCACGCCTGCGCCAGCCTGTGCGAGGTCGCTCGTGAGCCGGCCCAAAAGCTCGCGCGACCAGGGCCAGCGACCGTATTGCCGCAAACTCTCGTCGTCGATCAAGACCAGTACCACCGCGGAACGTTGTGCCGGAGGTGGCGCCAGGCGAAAGAACGTATCGGTGAGGCGCATCCCCGAGTCACGAACTACAGGAATGACCGAGAGAACAGCGACCAGGACCAACAAGAGCAGGGACAATCCAAACCGCTCTGCCCAGATGCGAAGGCGTGGATTTTGCCCCTTCATCGCTCTTTCAACCAACCCAGATTCCCCATTCCGGCTTATTCAGTAACAGATGCCGGAAGTTCCTGCCGAGGCGACACCCGCGTGCTCAAAGTTTAACCCTCAGATAAGCTCGTGGGCTGTGATCGAGGTCACTTTAGACGGTTTTGCACAAAAAGCTCATATCGGGTGAAACGCATTCGCGCGGCGTCGGGCTAATATTGACGGATACAACAAATAGGATCTCGTACCAAGAAGAGGGATCAAAATACCTTCATCGTTTGATGTTTCATCAAAAGTCGAGCCGTCACAGCGAGTGAGTCAAGGAGCTGCCCCGCCAAAGACGCAGAAATCACGCTCGTGACTAAAGCCGTGAGGTGGCAAAGATGGATCGGGAATACTTCGTCAAGCTCGTGGAGGAAGTACTGGATACACTTCCGGTGGAGTTTCGCAAACGGATTCATAACCTCGCTGTTCTAGTCGAAGACCGGCCCCCCAGACGATCGTCGAGAAAAACCCGCGGCAGTGCTCAGAAGCCTGGCTCCGAGAAGACTGATAGTGTGGTCCTGGGGATCTTTCAAGGTGTCCCTGCGACCAAGCGGAGCGTGTTTGACCTATCCGCTGGGCCAGACCGCATCGTGCTCTACCAGAAGAACATCGAGGCGGTTTGCTGCAATGAAGCCGAAATCCGTCACGAGGTCAGGCAGACCGTCCTCCACGAACTGGGACACTATTTCGGGATGGACGAGGCCCAACTGAAGGATGTCTAGGCATTGCTGGCGGCGGACGCGAAGTCGCTTCCACTTCGCCCTTTGATGTTTCCCAATAGGTCGACGTCTACGAAAACTGTGCCCCGAGCCTGCTATCGATAGGCGTTCCACATATCGTCAATAAACGTGTACTGAGGAAATTCTCCTTGCAGCCAATAGCGGGTTTGGCCCTGGCGCTCCCAATTCTGGCTGTAATTAAAGCCGGTCTGCGCCTGGATGTCCGCAACCGCCTGGGTGTCGTCTTCGGTCATCCACCGATCCACGTAGTCAAGAAAGGCAGGATGGTTCCACACATTTTCCGCGTGGAGAAGATGGATCGTGAGCGCCTCACCCACCCAGGAAACCGACGTACAGCACCTCCGGTACGCCTCCCCCAACTGCTCGTTGCCGTTTATCAACGGCCAACTCACGGGTTGCAGTTGCTCGTAAGGACCGTATAAGCCGGGGCTGACGGGCGTCCCGTCGGCATTTACGCCGTAGTGGCCACCGTAAATTACGGTCGCACCTTGCCACGCCTGGGGATAGTTTCCAGGGATCTGGTTGACGTAGACGGTTTGCATGTCTTCCCCGAACTGATTCGGGTAGACGGTCGATACATTTTTCATGCCATCGTTGTTCAACAGGATCCCGGCAAAGATAATGGGCAATTTTCTGCCGCTGCGATGTCCCCCGAACGCCGGCCATCCCACGCCAGCCTGCAAGCAGCCGTAGAGATCGACGCCATATTGCACAAAGTAGTTCGTGAGGTTGACTTTTTGATTGGCGGGGAAGTCCAATGTCAGAAGCAGAGATGCATAGGAGTCGGCGAAGGCAACGTGCTGGCCGTAGCTGGGCATGTACTCGGCCGGCGCATCGAACAGGAACGGGTTGGTATCGATCCAGGGTCGACGGTACCACGACTCGAATTGCGAGAGCGCTGGGGTGCCCGAAGGATTGGGCGGCGCCAGGGAAGGCAAAAGATCTCTCTGCACTGCGCCCGCGTGATACATGGTTTGACTTCTGTCGCAGTAGGACGGCCGGAAGGCGTCCGCAGCAGGCGCCGCCGAAACCACTGTGAGCACGGAAACGGTCCTCACCGGGCTTGCACTCTGGTCAGAAGAGCGCATCACTTCCGGAAGCGAGTGAATTTGCGCTAGGCTGATGGAGGAGGCCAGCGCGTCCCCCGGCTCTAACGTGAGCGGCGGATAGGATCGCAAGGATGCATCAAACCACCACGACTGGTCGGTCCCGTCATTGAGCCTGGAATCGAACCCGCTCTTGCCGTTGGCGGTGGGCAGATTCAGCACCGATCCGTTCTCATAAGGCGAAGAAGTGGTCGGGGCAGGGTCGATGGCGGTAATCGTGACTGGACCCACCACATAGTAATCGCCAGTCACAAACTGTCCCACCGGAACCGGCTGGCTGAAAGTCCATGTGATGCCATCTTTGGCGATCGAAGACGCGGTTCCGGGAGGGGGAGTGCCGGGATTGGGTGCCGGGGAGGCGGCCGAGCCTCCGCAACCGGCGAGCCCGAACGTTGCCAGCAGAACATAGTCAAGACCCATCATGATTCCAAACCGAGACCGATTCTGCGTGCGGCGGGCCGCCACCAAACCATGGCGTGGTTTACAGTTGCGCGCGCAGACTGAACCGTGAGAAAGGGTGATGACGTTCGGCTTTTTCATAGTCGACTCCGGTTTTCCTGTGTGCTATGCACTCTCGTTCGGCACACATCAGGATGCGACACTTGCGGTGCTCACCCAAGTATCGAAAGTGCATCCTGACCAGGCCAATCGACCGTGCAACTCGCACTGTCGCTGGGCTGGATTCCTTAGGACGGATTCCTTAAACGCCCCCACACCATCGGAAGGGCTCGGCGTAGGCGCGTGGAAAAGCAGCGAAAAAAGGGCGTTCTGGCCCTAGTTATTCGGAGGTCGCGCCTGCGGCACTGCCGGATCAAGGGCTTGAAAATTCCCCATGAGTCCGCTCCCCGCGTTCTTCCAGCTGTGTCACAAACCCTCGTGGTGCGGTCCCCCCAATTCACCCGATATTCAACAAATATTCATCAGTTGTTAACAAACGGTGGATAGGATCGACCGCTCACACCAATCATGACGGCGACGTTCACGAGCTGTGAGCAACCTGTATCGTTGTCAATCTTTTTTCATCGGGGGAGGAAGGAAGAATGAAGCAAGGGATAGCTTTGGCGCTGTCGGTTATGCTGACGGCCACTGCGTTCGCGGCACCGGCTCCGCAGGCCGCCGCCAGCGGCAGCACGAAGAAAAAGACTCGCCAGACGAAAACCTCGACGCCGAGTGTTTCGGACCAACTCAGTCAGATGCAGCAAGCGCTCGGCGTGCAACAGAGGCAGATTCAACAACTCATGCAGCAAATGCAAAGCCGGGATGCGGCTTTGCAGCAGGCCCAGCAGCAGGCCCAGCAAGCTCAGCAGCAGCTCCAGCAGGCCCAGACTGCCGCGGCGGAAGCGCAGCAGAAGGCTGCTTCCGCGGAGACCGCGGCCAACCAGCAGAAGGACAGCGTCGCCAGGCTCAGCAACGACATGAAAGACGTGCAAACCACCCTGACCAACAACGCGGTCGGCACCCAAGATGAGCAGAAGCGAATGTCCGCCCTGGAAGGCTTGGTCGGACGTTTCCGCTTCAATGGCGATGTCCGCGTCCGCGGTGAGAGCTTCTTCCAGGACCTTCCTACTTTTCTTGACCGTAACCGCGCTCGCGTTCGCGTCCGCTTTGGCTTTGACGGCAAGCTGAATGAAGACTTCACCGCCGGCATCGCCCTGGCCACGGGTTCGCTCGGCGATCCCACCACCACCAACGAGACTTTCACCAATTTCTTTGACCGTAAGACCATCGGCCTCGACAAGGGATTTATCACCTACAATCCAGTCGCCCACAAGTGGGTTTCGGTCACCGCGGGAAAGTTCGCCTACACCTGGCAACGCACTTCGGCGACCTTCGATCCCGACTTGAATCCGGAGGGCTTCAGCGAGAAGTTCTCCTGGGATCTCAAGACGCCCTACCTGAAGAATTTCACCGTCGGCGCCATGCAGATGCTGTTTAGCGAGGTCTCATCCGGCACCGATTCCTACGCCTTGGGCGCGCATTTCTCCGGCAAGTTGCAGATCGGACCTTTGACCAGCACGCCTTCGTTCACCTTGGTGAAGTGGAACAACCCCAGCGCCATCTTCCAGGCCAGTGCTTTCGCCGTGCAAGCCCAGAAGGACGCCAACGGAGGCTCCACCCTTCCGGGCGAAGGTCCCGGCTGCGGGAAGGGTTCAGCGGCAAGTCCTGATGGAAGTGTTTCACTGCCCAGCTTCGCGCCCTGTACCTTTTCGCCCAACGGCATGACCAATGCCGTGGTCATCGGTCCCGACGGCAAGACCCCACGCTTCCTGTCGGGTTTCTTCTACGCGGATTTGATCATCAATAACCAGATCAAGACTCCCCTCAGCCGCCTGCCCATCAACCTGCTGGTCGAGTATCTCGACAACCTGGACGCGGCCAGCCACCCGCTGGACACCAACGGCAATGTGATTCCAGACCTCGGCAGTCAGAACAAAGAGTATGGTGCGGACATCAGCATCGGCCAGACCAGGAACAAAAACGACATCCAGGTGGGCTACGCCTGGTTGCGACAGGAACAGGACTCCGCTATCTCGTCGTTCAACGAAAGCGATCAGCGGGCGCCTACCAACATTCTGCAGAACCGCATCTATGCCCTGTGGAAACTGCGCTCCAACACCGTGGCGGCCTTCACCTGGTGGCATGGACGCACGCTCAACACGGGCCTGCAGAACAATGCTGCTTCCGTCGGCAAGACCATCACCACCGCGGGTCAGCAGGAGCCGAACCTCAACCGTTACCAGTTTGACCTGATCTACACCTTCTGAAGGAATTCAAATCCAGGGCGTCGGCTCATCGCTCGGCGCCCTCGTTCCTTTGCCCTGTCGGAAGTCCCTCTCGGTCGGCTTAAGCGCTGCCGCGCGCGGCGAGTTGAGTTATCCTAGCCGTGTATGCAGCCACGCTCGCCCACTCTGGAAGGCTTTCGGGTCATGTTTCGCCAGCCCTCGCTGGGTCTGGCGGAAGTTGCCTGGCGCTTTAGCTTTGGTGTGGCCGCGGCGTCGCTGCTGGCGTTTTCCTTCGTGGAATACCTCGACACCTTGCCCGTCACTGCCGGTGATCTGCTGCTGCTGCGAACCCGGCAGCCGTTCTTGATCTCACAGGCAATCGCGCACATTTTCCGAGGCAGCGCGCCGCGCGTGGTTGAGGTCACCATTGTGCTGGCCGCAGCCATGGCATTTGCGTGGATCATCCTGGCTTCGTTCGGACGTGCCGCCACGCTCAAGGCGCTCTTGCGATACTTTCGAGAGTACGCTGCCACCCTGGGAGCGCGCCCCACGGGCGAAGGCCGTCCCCAGGCGGTGTCATTGCGGGTGCGCTCGCTCCTCGGTCTGAACTTTTTCCGTGTGGGGGTGACGCTGGCCGCCGTCGTGGGCTGCATGGGCGCATTGCTGCTGGCCGCGGCCGCGTCCCCGGGCAAAGATGCTTCGCCCGGAACCACCCTGCTGATCTTCATGATGCTCGCCATGCTGGTGTGGTTGGCTTGGTCCGCGGTGAACTGGTTTCTCTCGCTGGCAGCGGTGTTCGTTGCCAGCGATGGATGCGACACCTTCGGTGCGATTACCAGCGCGGTGGACCTTTGCCAGGCCCGCGCCGGATCGGTGTTTGCGGCGGGAACCTGGTTTGGCCTCACCCACCTGGTGGCCTTCTTCATTGCCAGTTCCGTGGTTGCGTTTCCCCTGGCGTTCCTGGGAGTGCTGCCACCCGGCGCGGTCTTGGCTGGCGTGCTGCTGGTAACGCTGCTGTATTTTGCCGTGGTGGATTTTCTTTACGTGGGACGCCTGGCGGCTTATGTAGCGATCGTGGAGCTTCCAGAGGCGCCGCCCGCGGTAGTGCCGATGGCTCCACTGCCGTCACCCGGCAGTCGGCACACAACTCCCAACCTTCCGCCGGCAAGCCGCATTGATCAGGACGAACTCATCCTGAGCGACGTTCCCGGAGAAGCCAGCACTCAGCCATCAGCACTTAGCCTTCAGCCCGCGACGACCATCGACAAAGACGAGCTGATTATCAGCGATCTCACCGCTGATGTTCCTCCCTCCAAGACTCCGCAGGACTGAATGCTGATTGCCGCCTTTCCTCTTTACACGATCCTTCCGTTTTGAGAAACTCATCCGTGGAAACCCAATCCATCGTCGTCCTCGACTTCGGCGCGCAATATTCCCAACTCATCGCCCGCCGCATCCGTGAACAAAACGTCTTTTCGGTTGTTTTGCCCTGCACCGCCAGCCTGGCAGAAATCCGCAGCTGCTCGCCGGTCGGGATAGTCCTGTCCGGCGGCCCCTGCTCGGTGTACGACAAGGATGCTCCCGCATGCGACCGGCAAGTCTTCAGCCTGGGTCTGCCCGTACTCGGTATCTGCTACGGCCTGCAGTTCATGGTGCACGCGCTGGGCGGCAAGGTACGCGCCGCCGACAAGCGCGAGTACGGCCATGCCAACGTCGAAGTCACCGGGAACTCGCGCCTGTTTGACGGCGTGCCGACCAAGCTTTCGGTGTGGATGTCGCATGGCGATGAGGCGGTGGAGTTGCCGTCCGGTTTTCACCTCATGGCCAGTTCGCCCCATGCGGTTGCGGCGATTGAAAACCCCGAGAGAAAAATGTGGGCGGTACAGTTCCATCCGGAAGTGCACCATACCCAGTCGGGCACCGCGATCCTGCGCAATTTCGCGCTGGTCATCTGCGGAGCCAAGCCCACGTGGACGCCGCAGCACTTCATTGATGCGACCATCGCCGGCGTCCGGCAGACCGTGGGGAATGGTCGCGCCATCTGCGCGCTTTCTGGCGGCGTTGATTCTGCGGTGGCTGCAACCCTCGTCGATCGGGCCATGCGCGACGGCCAAGCTTCGCGCCTGACCTGCGTGTTCGTCAATAACGGGCTACTGCGCAAGAATGAGTTTGAAAAAGTGCAGCAGAACCTGCGTGACAAGCTGGGCTTGCACGTGGTCGCCGTGGATGCCACCGAGCGTTTTCTGAGCAAGCTGGCCGGTGTGACCGATCCCGAGAAGAAACGCAAGATCATCGGCAACGAGTTCATTGCGGTCTTCGACCAGGAAGCTCACCGCATCGAACAGCAAGCGGGAAGCGTCGAATGGCTGGTGCAGGGCACGCTCTATCCCGACGTGATCGAGTCGCGCTCGGTACGAGGGCCTTCGCAGACCATTAAAACCCACCACAACGTGGGCGGCTTGCCGGAGAAGATGAAGCTCAAGCTCATCGAACCGCTCAAGGACTTATTCAAAGATGAAGTCCGCAAGATCGGCCGCGACCTGGACATGCCGGAAGAAATCCTGCAGCGGCAGCCATTTCCCGGTCCGGGGCTCGCGGTTCGCATCCTCGGGGAGGTTACGCCCGAACGCCTCGCCATCCTGCGCGACTGCGACGACATCGTCCTCACCGAGATCAAGCATGCCGGCCTGTACACCAGGATCTGGCAATCTTTCGCGGTGCTGCTGCCCGTCATGTCCGTCGGCGTCATGGGCGACCAGCGCACTTACGCCTACACCTGCGCCGTCCGCGCGGTGCACTCGGAAGACGGCATGACCGCCGACTGGGTTCCCCTGCCGCACGAACTGCTGAAGACGATTTCCAACCGCATCGTCAACGAGGTGAAAGGCGTAAACCGCGTGGTCTACGACATCACCTCCAAGCCTCCGGGCACGATCGAGTGGGAGTGAGCGAACCTCGGGCCTCGAACGTTAGACCTCAGCCAACACTACGACCCCCGCGCTGTAGAAACGCAGCTTGCTGCGTCTGTCGGGGGAGGCGGGATTCCTTCTCCGGGATCCCCGACACGGCGCGGTTTTTCCGTCCTCGCCTCGGGAGGCTTCCTGTCCGCGCATTTCCTCGGGCAGCAATGCGGTGCCGGGAATTCAGCGGGGAAAAATTTCTGGTGGCCGACGGGACGCCGGCGCTACTCCACCTTATCCAGCATCTTGCGCGAAATGGCCGTCACCAGCTTGCGTGGCGCGAAGCGCAGCGACTCGGCCAGCAGCCAGTTGTGCAGGCCGGAGATCGCCAGGGTCTTGCCCGACCTCAGCGCGCGATAGCCGTCGAGGGCGACGGTCTTGGCGTCCATGGGGCGGAGCCTTTTGAACAGGACCGAATTCTCGGTTTCGGCGCGCTTCTGAAAGCCGGTGTCGGTGGCCCCGGGGCAGAGGCAAGTCACGGTCACACCCGTACCCTTCAATTCATTCGCCAACCCTTCCGAGAACGAGATTACGTAGGCTTTCGTCGCGTAGTACACGGCCATCAGCGGACCCGCCTGAAATCCGGCAGTCGAGGCTACGTTCAAAATCCTGCCCGCGCGCCTTTCCACCATGGGACCGAGGAATAACTTCGTCAGATGGGTGAGTGCGGTGATGTTGAGCTGGATCTGGCCGAGAGTCTCTTCCAGCGGGATCTCGGCAAACTCGCCGTACTTGCCGTAGGCAGCGTTGTTCACCAGGATGTCAACGGCGACGCCCTCGCGCTGCAGTTGGTCGAAAAGAAATTTTGGGGCGGGCGACGCGGATAGATCGAGGGGCACGGTCTTGACTGAGACGCCGAACTGGCGCTGCAGTTCGTCAGCGAATTGGGTGAGCTTCGGGCCGCTGCGAGCAACCAGCACCAGGTTGTGATGGTCGTGGGCAAACAGCTTGGCCAGTTCGTAGCCGATGCCTCCGGAGGCGCCGGTGATAAGGGCAGTGGGCATAGTCTTGCCGCTCCTTGGTGTACCTTTGTGCCCTTTGTGGTGAAGACTCAAGAAAGATTAACCACAAGGGACACGAAGCAACACGAAGATTGGATAACCCAAATTTACGGACCAAGATTCAGCAGCAAGAAGTATAAGTCATCTTGAGCAGGTGCTCTGTCATGCTGAGCGAAGACTGAGCTTTGCCCCGCGAAGCTCAGCCGCAGTCGAAGCATCCCTGCCTGCGTGAATCGGCCCGGGGGTAGGGATTCCTCGCGGGCTAAAAGCCACCTCGGAATGACAATTTGGGGGTAACGGTGTGAATAGAGGCCAGACCCTTCACGCTGTCCAGGCCTCACGTTACTTTGGTTTCCTTCCTCCCCAAAGTTAGCTTGTCCGGATTACGGACCCGTCCTACAAAGCAAGCAGGCGATGCAGCAGACTTTTTGAAGAAAGCCGGCTGACTGCCGATTGGAATTGGGGCGGTGCGGTATGCCGGCTTCTTGCAACGCGATTTCCTTCCGTGGCCTGGCTTTTCTCTGGGTTTTGACCTTCGCGGGTTGGGCATGGGCTCAGAACGACATCAACCAAGTCCACATCACGCCGCGCCAAAGCCCCGCAGTCGTAGCAACCGCGGCCACTGCGATGGACCCTGCTCTCAATACTTATACCCGGCCGATCCGGAAGAACGTAGATCTGGCCCTGGTCCCGGTGACCATCACGGACGGGCTGAACCGGTTGGTGGTCGGCCTGAAGCAGGACAATTTCCAGGTTTTTGAGGGCAAGAAGCCACAATCCATCGAGCACTTCTCCAGCGAAGATGCGCCGGTCTCGATCGGCATCCTCATGGATACCAGCGGCAGCATGAAGGACAAGATGGACCGGGCGCGAGAAGCCGTGACCCAGTTCTGCGACGATGCCAATCCGCAAGACGAATTCTTCATGATCATGTTCTCGGACGAGCCTCGCTTGGTGACCGATTTCACGCCTTTTCCCGAGGAACTCGAGAGCAAGCTGGTGCCGGCAGAGGTCAAGGGCCAAACCTCCCTGCTTGATGCCATCTACATGGGCATCACCAAGATGCGGGAGGCCAAATACCCGAGGAAGGCGCTGCTGATCATCTCGGATGGTGGCGACAATCACAGCCGCTACACGGCGACAGAAGTTAAATCCTCGATCAAAGAGGCCGATGTAATCATTTACGCGGTGGGAACCTATGATCGGTATTTCCCCACCGAGGAGGAACGGCTGGGGCCGGAGCTGTTGAGCGATATTGCCGAGGTCACCGGCGGGCAAGCGTTTACCCTCGACAACCCTAACGACTTGGCGCCTGTGGTCAGGAGAATCAGCGTCGGACTTCGCCACCAGTACGTGCTCGCTTACCGCCCGCAGAGTACGCCGCACGATGGAAAATGGCACAAAATCAAGATCAAGCTGAGGATTTCTACCAAGCTGGCGTTCCTCCGTGTGCATGCCAAGGCCGGCTACTACGCGGCAAAGTGAGTGGGATCTGGTTGCAAGACAGGGGGGGAGTCGTCACCACTGCGTGCTTTTCAAAAG
>JBGPJK010000023.1:0-26862 GCA_041485425.1 Terriglobia bacterium
GAAAACCGGCGTCATCCTGAGCGAAGCGAGGGACCTTGCGCGCACTACCAGATCGCCGGTGTAGGCACACCTTTCTTTCTAGTTGAAAACCGGCGTCCATCCTGAGCGGAGCGAAGGACCCTGCGCGCACTACCAGATCGTCGGCATAGGCACACCACGCGCAGGTGCTAAGGCCATTTGGCTTTGCCGACACCTTCCTCAACGGCTTTACGGCACGCAGAGCAATCCAGGGTCCCGCAGGGACCTCCGAAAGTAGCCCGCCACTTCAGTGGCGGGTGCGCGCCCCCCTGGACACCGTGCCGTAGGCACGGCTGAAACCGTTTCAACCCATTTCTGGAATCCGCCGATTGTCATCCCGAGTCAAGCCCAGGGATCCCACGAACCGCAGGTCATGCGCCCCGTAAAATCGCCCTCAACCCTTGCGCATGTGATTAGGGTTCACCCTCCGGCCGGGAAGGGCACGGCTTCAGCCGTGCCGATCAAGGTTTCGCAAAGAATCGGGCTTTAGCCCCTGAGGTAAGCCTCTCGCCCGGACGGTAACTGCCCGGTTTTTCTTGACTTATAGTTGCGCATCGAAGGCAGGGCCACCCGCCTGCTAACCACGCGTGGCTTTGGGCCATCGCGGAAACGTGAGCTACCAGTCCCGGTCATTCCTAGCTAGAGAGCGGAGTACAATCTGCGCCAAATGGATACACATATAAAGAACTACGCGGACTCACTGTACGACCGAGCTTACATGGACTCGCTGCGCATCATGAATGATGCGAGAGCCGAATTCCTTCGTCGAATAGCAAAACTCAGCGGCCAACATCCGCTAGGCGGCACCGAGATCGGAGCCATGATTAAGCTTCATGTAGAGCACATCGAACGTTGTATGGCAGCTCGCCTAGAGTCTTACCGGCTGTCATACTCGGAATCGGAGCAAGTTCCTACAGACGGGGAGTTCACGGAGATATTGACTGCGTTCCAAAGCCTCCAGCAACGCGAAGTCACGTATTCGGCTGCTACCATCAAGAGATTCATACAGTCGAGAGGCGGCGCTCCGGTGAGCGCCACCGCAACTCGAAGCTTGACGGAAGGCTCAGCCCACGGACATGATCGTGTATTGGGAGAGTGGAAGGTCTGGAGGGACAAAGTGCGGCTTCAAATAGCCCGTCAGCCTTCGCCCACCCGGCAGCCGGGAGCATTTTCCACCAACATAGTCATATCTGCGATCGCGTTATTGCATCCTGATTTTAGGGATTACGCACATTATTTCAACGAGGACAAACTGAAGGAAGCTGTCGCTGCGGCGTTCGAACGGTACGAGAACCGCCTGAACGAGATTCGAGATAGGTCGCGCAAGGCTTCCGTCAAGAATGCAGCCGGAAAAGACTTGGTCTATCAACTCTTCAACCAAAAGGTGCTGAAACGGCCGTACAAGAAGCTCGGGCGTAATGCCAAGGCCAAAGAGGCATTCGAACAAGGCCTAGCAGGGATGCTAGCTGGCGGAGTGAGCTGGATCAGGAATGCTTACACTCACGAAAAACACAAGCTGCCCGACATTCATGAGACGGAGGGTCTCGAGCTGCTATTCGTGGCCAGCTACCTTATGCGGATGCTCGACCTGTCTAAGAAGTAGGAACCCCGGCGGGTAGCCCGGCCTTCGCCCCGGCACTGACCACGGTGGCCCGGCCCGACCCTTTCGCGACAATACACCACGAAACCCTGGTAATTATCCCTTGACAGTAGGTACGCATTCTGCTAGTGTTGTCCCTGGCAGTAGGTAAACCCTATGAACCGTAAGCCAAAGATGAGGCGATTCACCAAGAAGGATTTTGACATCAAATTCCCTGATGATGTCACGTGTCTGGAGTGGCTCCGGAGTTACCTGTATCCGGATGGCATCTTTTGCGATAAGTGCCAGCGCGTGACCAAGCATCACCGCGTAGTGAGCCGCCCGTCTTATTCCTGCGACTATTGCGGGCACCATGTTCACCCGACCGCCGGGACGATCTTCCACAAGTCGCCCACGCCGCTGACAACGTGGTTTTACGCCATCTATCTCATGGCGCAGACCCGCTGCGGCATTTCGGCAAAACAGATTGAGCGCGAGACCGGCGTCACCTACAAGACCGCGTGGCGCATGTTCAAGCAGATTCGCTCGATGCTGGAAGAAGATGGCGGTCCTCTCGGTGGCAAGGGCAAAGGCGTCGAAATTGACGAAGCCTACGTGGGTGGTCGTCGCAAGGCTGGAACCGGACGCCCGCTGGGTGGCGACAAAGTAAAGACTGCGGTGGTCGGCATCGTAGAGCGCAAGGGGCGAATCAAGGCTCTTGTTGCTGACGACGTAAAGGGTTCTACGCTGCTCGGCATGGTTCGTGAGCACGTGCTTCCCAAGAGCACAGTGTTTACGGATGAACTTAGTGCCTATCACGGCATCGGGCACATGCCCAACATGGGATATGACCACAAGCGGATTCATCACAGTTCCAAGGTTTACGTGCTTGGAGAAACCCATACCAACACTGTCGAGGGCTTCTGGAGCCTCCTTAAGAACGGGTTGCGTGGTGTCTATCATTCTGTTGGCAAGGGCTACCTACAGTCCTACCTCAACGAGTACAGCTTCCGGTACAATCGGCGCTTCGATATGCAGCCAATGTTCATGAGCTTCTTGAAACAGGTTGAGAAGCGAGATGTGGTGGCGTATCGTGCTCCGGTCACGGTTGAGCCGTTCTGACTCGGCTTTACTGGGCATGAACGAACGTGGTGCAGGAGTAACGTTCATGGCAATCGAGGGAGAAGTTATAACTCTAGAGCGCGATCTGTTACTGCAACTCATCAAACTCTACAAAACTTGTCGCATTGAGGCACGAGCAGCGAAAGCTGTCATTGCTGGGCTTTCGAGTGAGCACGCTGAACTCGGCCCCTTTCTTGAGGCTGAACGCCAAAAGTGGATTTTGCGAGCAGAGCACGTAGCCGTCGGCGAGTTCCGGGCAGTAGAGGCCGCACTGCTCGGTCAAAAGCCTTATCTACCAGCCCTTCGAGTCCTGCTAGGACGTCATCGACCAAAGCCCGCGTCTGGGCGCTGATCGTGTACCCTCTATCCCCCGATAGTATTGGTGTAACCTCCGCTGAGTCTGGGCGGCGTATAATCCGTCCCGCCGTGTTGCGCCGCATTGTATTCAGCCTACTTGTCTTGTGGGCCTTGGTGGACGCATTCCTGTCTGCCAGACCTGCACCGACCGCGTCTGTCGCAGCGGTGCTGTTCCTTTTGAGCTTAGGATGGTCACTGCTTTTCGTCGGTTTACTGTGGGTCATTTGGAACTGGGTTGCACGTCTCTTGAAACGAAAAAAGGCGGAAACATCAAATCAGCACCAGTAGGCATACGCTTCACCAGCCTCCAGGATGTCCCGAGTGTGTTGGTGTAAGCCGCAGTATCCCAATAGACGCTAGTCCACACTTCTCGCCCATCGTCGTCGTATTCGACAAAAGCACAATGCTTCAATCGTGGATGGGGGTTGCCTGTGCGGTACATCGCGTCATCGCTTCGGAACGATCTTCCGGCTTGCCTTCTTCAGCGCAGCATCAAAGTCTTCTTTGGTGAACGTCTTGTCATTGCGAACGATGGCGGAATCGTTCACAGGCGAATCGGCTTCGGCTAGTTCTTTGTCTTTCCGCTCTCTGCCCTTCATAAGGTAATCTCCGTAGATTATTCCCGCGAGTTCTGTGGATGGTGTCACAGCCGCTATTCCCCAGTTTACAAGATCAAGTTCCTCAGAAAATCTTTTTGCACCATCCGAAAACGCGCTAGGCCCTTTTACCTTCGCTTCCTCATGCTCCCAATGACCACGCATGACGCCAATCAGAAACAGGAATGTCTGTGTGAGGTTCAGCGTGAAGTCGGGGCCAACTCTGGCAGGGCCGAGATAGGCAAAAACAGGAGAACCGCTCAAGCCTCCAATCGAGCGGACCTCTACTAGATATGCGTGGAAGTCAGGCCCGTCCTTTTCTGGCAGAGGCTCAGCGGGCATCGCTGCAATGCTGCCACACCTGACGATAGGTATGTTTCGGCCCTTTCCAGCCCTGCGTGTAAACAATCCAGCAATGGCGACTTCTTCTCCGATTCCGACCTTGTGTCGTTCGATCACATCTTGCTGGGCGAGCATTGTGTCCGAAATATGCTTGTACTTGTAGAGCAAACTGTTGGGTGCGAACGGAAGAACCGCCAAGTCGCAGCCCGGAATATCGGAGTACAGCCATTTTCCTTCCAGTTTGACGAATCCCAATCCCCCGTCTCGCGTGTTGAGGCGGACATACAGTTCGCCCAGTTCAAGGGCTTCGGAAACACAATGCTTTGCGGTAATTAGGTAGATGTAGTTAACGCCCGGAAGCGATCCTGGCACAGACAGGAAGAACCCAGTACCTACAAGCTGCCGCTGTGAGGCTTCGTCGCCGTCCTGCTGCAAGGCGAGAAACGCCACACACTCCAAGATGTCATCGGGCAAGCGCACTAGTGATTCCCTCGGATCACCAAAGATAACTCGTGGCGATCCCCCGAGGCGATTGTCAAAGTACAGCGTCGGACTACCTACTGTCAAGGGATAATTACCGAAACCCTTGACATTCGCTTTTACTTCGCCCAGAATCGAAGCATGGCGATCACACGACGACAGCGGCAGTTGTACGACTTCATCTCGCGCTTCGTGGCGGAGAAGGGTTATTCCCCTTCTTTCGAGGAAATTGCAGAAGGCATGGGGCTGAGTTCGCTGGCCACGGTGCACAAGCACGTCTCCAATCTGGAGAAAAAAGGACTGCTTACCCGCGACTACAACCGCAGCCGCTCCATTGACCTGCTGCCCCCCAAAGGACGCCTGAAGCAGGCCATGTCGGTGAACACCGGGATGGTGTTGCCTCTGCTGGGGCGGATCGCGGCCGGCCAGCCGATTGAGGCGGTGGAGAATCCGGAGACGATTTCGCTGGCCGACTTCGTGCGCTCCAAAGAAGTGTTCGTGCTCGAGGTGCGCGGCGACTCCATGCAGGACGAAGCGATCCTCGACGGCGATTACGTGCTGGTGGAGAAAAGCAAGACGGCGCACAACGGGGATATCGTGGTGGCGCTGATCCGGGGCAGTGATGCGACCCTCAAGCGTTTCTATCGCGACGGAGACAACATTCGCCTGCAGCCCTCGAATGCGACCATGCAGCCGATCATCCTGCCGGCGGCTTCGGTGGAGGTGCAGGGACGGGTGATCGGGGTTTTGCGGAAGTATTAGCAGGAGCGGATCTGATGAGCCTCCCAGCCCGTTTCAATCAGGATCTTTGTAAGAAGCTTAAGCAAGTCTTGGGCACGTACACCTGGCGAGCCGAACGGCGAATCGGTGGCGGCTCAAGGGAGGCGGTTGACGTCGGGGGCAGACCTCTGAAACGGACTGGCATGCGGCCGGTCCTCATCGAAGTGGAACTTCGACGTGAAGATCCGGCGTCGAACATTCTCAAGGTGTGGAATCGTTTTCTTGACGGCGCCTACCCCCACGGTGTCGTGCTCGTGCAGGGATTCTCGCAGGTGTACAGCTCACGGAAGTATCACAATCGCAGCCTGAAAGCTAAGGTTGCAAGACGGTTGGGTCGAGTCGTTCAAGAGAGTAGCAAAGGAAGGTTTACCTACATCGCCCTACATCTCCCCTACCATCCGCGTGCAGGCTCAAACGAAGGAGATGGTGCGCGAAGAAATGCCGCACAGCGGCTTGGCGATAAAGTTGCAGCTCTGCAAAGACGGAAACGTTTTGAGTAGATGAGAGTCTGGACGGGCGAGGACACCCGTCCTCCATCGAAACCCACAGACACAGACGCCCGGGGCTGGTCCCGGGCGTTTCTTATTCTCTGCTCACTACTATCCCAAATGCTTGTCGAGCGCTTTCTGGATCTGCTCTTTGGGGACGTAGCCGACGATCTGTTCTTTCACCTGGCCGCCCTTGAACACCAGCAGGGTGGGGATGCCGCGCACGTTGTAGCGCATGGGGGTGGCGCTGTTGCTGTCCACGTCCATTTTGCCGACCTTCACTTTGCCCTGATACTCGTTTGCCAGTTGCTCCACGATGGGCGCAATCGCGCGGCAGGGGCCACACCAGGTCGCCCAGAAATCCACCAGCACGGGTTGGTCCGACTTGAGCACGTCCTGGTCGAAGTTCGAGTCGGTCACCTCAAAAATCGCGTTGCCTGCCATAGTTTTCTCCAGTTCACTCGCTCGGCGCCGCGTTCCTTGCAGGCGGCGTTCCCGGATCGGCCAATCAGTAGGAGTGCTTCCCGGAAGATGAGCCTACCATCGTAGCACTTCGATTAGATGCCGTGTAGCGGCAGAGGTCGCAAGACAGGTGGCAGGGGGCAAGGTCGCTCGTGGATCCTGGCGGGACCTGAGACCTGTCACTCGCGACCCGAGACCTGAAATTAAAAAGCGCCCTAAACTTTTCAGTTCAGGACGCCTCGGCAGCCCTCCCCCAGGCCTGCCAAACCACGACTGGATAGTATGACGGCCCCACATAGCTGTAAACGTCACTTCGGTAACCCCTGCCTCTTGCATGGGTAACCTGGCCACGGTCTCGAAAGTAATGGGTTCAGGCTTCACCGTTGTGGGGACGGTTGCAGCTAATTTGTTGCCAGCAAAAGAGAAAATCCCTGGAAGGAATACTCGCGGTGGCCTTCGGTTACCAGCGGTTTTACCGCGCCGGATCGCACTTCTTGCACCGCCTCCGAAAGGCGCTTGAGGTAGTCCGCGGTCGCAACTGGCAGGTTGTGGGCGGGCAGAAGCAGTTCCACTTTGGGCGCGAGCTTGGCCAGCCGGGCCACGGACCTGGCGTAGGCGGCGAAGTCAGTCTCAGGGGTGAAGAGATAAATTGGGCCGGGATAGAAGGTGTCGCCGGTGAACAGCAGTTTGTTCTTTCGGTCCAGCAGGCAGAGCGAGTCTGGCGTGTGGCCGGGCGGGAAGATGACCTCGAGTTCCCGGTTGCCCAGCTGAATGCGCTCCCCGTCCTTCACCCGGTGGGAAACGTGAAAGGGACGAATCGAATAAGAGCCCGCCTGGATTCCCGCGGGCAGATGCCCGCACACGCGGTCGGGCGCCAGCGCGTCGCGACTGTAGATGTTGGATTGACCTTTTTCATTGTCCCGCGTGAAGGGAGTGTCTTCCTCGAAGATGTCGGAAAATTCTGCGTTGCCGCCGACATGATCGAAATGGGTGTGCGAGTTGAGCACCGTGACCGGCAGCTTGGTCAGGCGGGCCGCGATGTCGCTGATCTTCGCGATGCCCATGCCGGTATCGAACAGCAAGGCACGCCTGCTGCCCAGAACCAGGTAGGAGATGACTTCTTCGAACTGGTGCGGCTCGTAGATGGCGAAGACGCCGGGGCGGATGCGGTACACCTCGAACCAGTCGTCGTTCAGGTTTACGCGTTCCAGCTTGGCGTACTCCGGGCGCGGCAGCTCGCGGCACCATTCGGGACGAAGCGGTTCGCCGGATTGGACCTGGGCGCCGGCCAGCGTACAGGCCAAAGCCAGCAGCAGAAATGCGGAAAAGGTTCTTGCCATCAATTTGTTATTTTTCTCTGCCAGTCATGGCTGAAAGAATTTTTCCAACCAGGAACAGCGCCGAACTACAGAACAAACCCTTGGCCAGGAAGTAGGTTGGGATGCCGCCCTTGAGGACCCCCAGAGGTTTGAAATTGCCATCGTCAAAAGTGGCGGCCCACAGGCAAAGCAACAAGACCAAAAGAGCCACAACTGGATTGATGATTCTCAGGTAGGTTTTCATTTGGCTCTCCTCCGCCGGTGCGAATCGGCGAAAATCCATGCCCGTTTTGAGGACAGTGAGACACTCACTTGCTCTGCCAGCTCTGGCCACCATCCGTGGTGGTCCAGGTTTCGTCCCCGGTCGTGGCCAGCTTGCCGTGACGAGCATCGCTGAATTCGACGCTGATAATGCCGGCGGTGAGGGCCTTGCCGTCTGCGACTGGTTTCACTTGCACCCAATGTTCGCCGGCATCGGACGAGTGGTAGAGCGCACCGCTGGCGCCTCCCACCCAGATCTCAGCCCCGACC
Organism: Terriglobia bacterium; assembly: GCA_041485425.1. GTDB lineage: Bacteria > Acidobacteriota > Terriglobia > Terriglobales > Acidobacteriaceae > JAIQET01. The sequence continues at coordinate 8,075 of JBGPJK010000023.1, forward strand.
GCCGCCAGGGCGCGGAAGGTAGCGTTGCCAGGGACGGGGATGATTTGCCAGGTCTTGCCAGCATCCAGCGAGCGCTGCAGGGCGCCGTCGGAAGATAACGTCCAACGCGGGAGAACGGTGTTGGCGGCATAACTGGACTTCACCTCGTTCTCCACCGGAGCGAGACGGGCGGCTTTTCGATTCGCCACCACCGCGCCACCTACCATGCCGGCGCCAGAGGCTGGCACTTTTGGGGCCGCGTCTTTGGCTTTGCCGGGCATGGCTTCTGCAACTTCGAGGGCGGGTGCAGCCTTGTCCGCCAACTGCTCAGAGGATTTCGCAGCGAATACTCCCACCGGCTCGTTGGGGCGTTCCTCTTTTGCCTCTAACTCTGGCGCCTTCTCGCGCAGGGGAGTCGCGGCGACAGCCACTTGCGACGAGGGCGCGGACTGGGGCCGAGTGTCCGCCCGCCCGGATGCGGAAGCAGCGGCCGCAGATCGCGACTTCGCGAACTCCGACCTGCCGAGTTGCTTGGACAGGGCGGGGGCCACCGCCGCGTCGGGCTTGGCTGGAGACGGCGACTGGACTTCAAGACTCGATTTTGTTGCGGCGCTCGCGGAAAGCTGGTCTTCGGTGGCAGGAGCGGCGCTCTGGGTTGGCGCGATCATGGGCGAGGGGTTCGCTCGCCTTTGGTGACGGAGGGTGACTGCGGCGCCTACCACCAGCACGCAGGCTACTGCTGCGCCCCAGCGTAGCACTGGCCAACTGAGCCATCCGGCCTTCGCGGGCGCGGCTGCGGCAGCATGCGCCATTTCGAACTCAGGTAATGACAGCGCCACGATTTCACGACAATCGGCACAGTGCGCCATGTGTTCCAGGACCTGGACGCGCTCGCGCTCGGTCAGCGACTGCTCGGCCAATGCAGTGAGCAGGTTGGGGTCAAGGTGCGGCCCGGCCTTCGCCGTTGCTTGCAGGCGCTGCGTCACGATCTTGGGGAGTTGCTCCATTACTATTCTTTCGCCCCTATGGGGCTTCTGTTGTTACCTATTCTTACCCGTGGCTTACGCCCTGGGCCTTATCCTGACCCCTCTCCCGTTTGGGCTTCCACCTTCTTGTCTGGGAACGCCGGGCCTTCCCTTTCTTGCGCCAGGCGGGTTCGAATATTCACCCGCAGGTCACGCACATCCACTTCCATCGCCTCCTGCGCCTGACGGCGGCTCATGCCCCGCCGTCCCAGGGCGGCCAAAATCTGCTTGCGCAAAGACTTGGCCAGTTTAACGAGTTTGCGGCTGATGGTGGACTCATGCACGCCGAGCATGGCGGCGATTTCTGCCAGCGTGCGGCCGTCCAGATGATACGCCGCCAGCACAAAGCGGTCGTCCGCCGCCAGGCTGGCCAGTACCTCGTCGGTGGCCGCCTCCACTCTGGGATCGACCTCGCTCCGAGGTCCCGGGTCCGGAGCCACGAACTGCTTTCCTTCCTCACTCTCTTCGTCGAGGCTGACCAGCCGGCGCTGGCGGCGATAGCGGTTGACGTACTCTTGCGCCATGACGGTGCGCAGCCAGCCTTCCAGCGAGCCGCGCCCGGTGTAGGAGGACAGTTTGCAGACGCGCTTCCCGTCGCGGGTGGTGGTGCCAAAAAGATCGGCGTACAGCGAATCCGCGAGTTCGCGCGCTGCCGAGCTCTCTTTGGCGATGTAGCCCGCGATGTCGTAGAGCTTTTCACGAAAGCGCGCCATGAAGGCTTCCCAGGCGCGTTCGTTGCCGGCGGCGCAGGCGCGGGCCAGCGCCAGGTCCTCCACTCGCAAGCTGACATAGAGTTCGCGAATCGCGTTGGTGGTAGCATCCGGCGTCAGGTATTTCTTGCGCACTTCCAGCAGGATGCCGGTGAACTCTGACGAACTGAGGCTGTATTTCTCCCCGCCGCTTCTGGCATAGAGTTCCGCCACACAGGACTCCAGGCCTGCGGGCAGCTCTGCTACGGATTGGATACCATCTTTCATCAACGTGGCGCGCGCACCCAGCCTCGATGCTATCAACATTTTAGACGCAAGCGGGCCGATTCTTGCCGTTCCCCTCACAGTGGGTGCTAAGAGGGCGCCCTGGGAAACGGGCTCATAACCCGCAGCCCGGGGTGTCCCCGAACACCGGAGGAGGAGGCACATGATCAGCAAGCTGCTGGTTCCGGTTTTGGCGGGTATGACGATGGCGGGGGTTGGATTACTCACGTGGGGGACGGTCGAAGCCGGGGAGGCTTCCTCCACTTCGGGCTACAAGGTGCTGGCGCCGATCCACCAGGGCAACCTGACCGTGTTCCCGGTGGTGAGCGCGGATGCGCACGACACCAGGGAATTCCTCACGCTGGATGAAGGTCTGCGCTCCGGCGAAGTGATCGTGACCGAGTCAGGCAACATTTCACCGCTGGTCCGTCCGCGGCACCCCGGACAGAATGAGCGTCCGATTCGCGAGGGCGGAGCGCAGGTGAACCAGTTGGTATTGGTGAACAACTCCAAGCGGCCACTGATCCTGCTGGCGGGTGAAATCGTGACCGGTGGGAAACAGGACCGCGTGATCGGCAAGGATCGACTGGTGCCGGCCGAGAGCGATCCCATCGATTTGGGTGTTTTCTGCGTGGAGCCGGGGCGCTGGACCGGGACTTCAGCGAAATTTGGCTCGTTCAACAGCGCCATGGCGCAACCCGCAGTCCGCGCCCGCGCCATGGCTGACAAAGATCAGAGCAAAGTCTGGTCGGAGGTGAGGAAGTCGCAGACGGCGATGGCGGAAGCGGTGCCGGCTCCGGCAGCGCGCGAAGTGGCTGGCACCAGTTCGTACGCCGGCGTGATGCAGAACGCGGAGGTGGAACGCAAAGTGGACGCGGTGGCCGCACCCATTCAGCGCAACTACGAGAGCGTCATCAAGCAACTGCGCGATCGCAACGCGGTGGGCGTAGTAGTAGCGGTGAATGGGGAAATCATCTGGGCCGACATGTTCGCCAGCACCAGTCTGCTGGAAAAATATTGGCCCAAGCTGGTGCGCTCGTATGCGGCGGAAGCCGTGGTGACGCGGGCGAAGAACGGGGAAGCGAGCCTGAAGTCCGCGCAGGAGTTTCTCGAAAACATGGAAGGCCGACGCCAAATGGTGGAGAGCGAGCCCGGCCTCTACCGCCACACCGAGATCACCGGTGACGGCTTCAAGGCGTTCGAGTTGACGTCCTTGCTGCCCAAGACCGGTTTTGATGTGCACGTGGCAAAAATGGCCGAGTGAAGAGCACCGAGTACCGAGTTTTCTGGCGTCAGAACTGGACCCTGCGCGCGCTGACCTTCGCGTGCAGCGGAAAGCATGCCGACGCGCGCGAGGTCCTTCACCCCGCTTACGCGGGGTTCAGGATGACGCCGATTCTTATTCCTACGTACCAGCTTCCTCAGCGCCCGTGGGCGGGCGTGGTACGCGGTGGGTGATCGGAATGCGCGTTGGGCACGGGCTTGTCCTCATCCGAGTTGAATAACGCCAATCCTTCGGTCAAGCCTGTAACCGGGCTGAACATGGCTTCATTGAACACGTTGCCGGAATTCGCGCTGGCGGAGGCGATCGCCGGATGGGCCAGGCCACTGACATAGGAGAGCGACTGATAGTCGCCGACCATGAATCCCTGGTCTGTATCGGCCAGCCAACTCAACTGGATGGGACCCGCCAGGGTGATGGGAGCGGTCCAGGTGCGGCCGCTGTCCGGGGAGGAAATAAACCCTTCCATGAGCTGACAGGTGGAGGTGGAGCAGTTCGCCTTGGGGTAGAAGTAATAGGTGATGCCGAGGTGCGCACTGGTTCCGCCCGTCCCGGGTTCAATCTCCAGACCGGGAATGAAGTGGTCCACCGTGCTGGTGGTGGGATCGATGGGTACCCGATGAATCGGCGACCAGATTTTGCCGTCCCGCGATGCACTGATGACGATGTCGTTCGCCGAGCAGCCGGCGCGGAAACTGCAGTCGTGGAAGGCCACGAAGGCGCGGCCGGTGGAGTCGATGGCCGAGGAAGGAAGATTCAGGTCGCGCAGGCCTCCCGCAATGGCATGGGTCACGGGAAAAGCGATGGTCGTCGCCGGGCCCCAGGTGATGCCGCCGTCCTTGGAACCGTAGGCGATCTCCGAACTCAGGAAAGCGTCGCTGCTGGTAATGATCACCCGGCCGTTGGGCCGGGCCAGGGCCTGCCCACCCAGGCCGATGGGGCCACCTTTCGGCTGCACCGGGTTGCTCCAGGTCAAACCGCCATTGGTGGAGGTGCTGACGTAGATGACGTCGCCGCTGCCGTTATCGTCAAACTCCGCGTAGCAGTGCCCAAAGAACGGACTACTGGTGTTGTTGTCACAAGCGACCCAGGTCTTGTCGGGCTTGCTGAAGGTCCCGGCCACTTTCACCGGGTTGTTCCAGTTGATTCCGTCGCTGGAACGGCTGATCAGCATGGGCGGGAGCGGATTCCCGCTCTCCGAGAGCGGCAGGGTGGCGATGAGCCACGTGCCGTGTGCCGCGTCGAAAACCACGGCAGGATCGGACACGCGATCGTAGGGGCCGCTGCCTTCGATGCTGGTGATGCCAGGCAGGGAGCCGTGCTGCCAGGTCTGGCCGCCATCCAACGATGTGGCCCAGCCAATGTCAGAGCAGCCGCCACCGGTGAAGAACCGCCCCTGCTGGAAGGTAGTCACGATGGTGTTGCCGGACGAGAAGGTGTCGGCTTCGACTTCCGTAGCGTGCTGGCTGTCGGAGTTGGTGAATGGGTCAGTGCTGATTTTGTTCAGGGGCACCTGGGCTTGGGTTGTCATGGACAATGCCAAAACAACGAGTACGACAGGCAGGAACAGGTTGGACTTCTGATTCTTCAAGCGGAGTAGGACGGCGGTTGCATGAGACAAGATTGGCCTCCAGGGAAGTTGGGGTTTCGCAAGAAAACACTAGCCGCGACCCGAGAACTACGGGTCGTAGTAGATGTTGCAGAATGAGGCGTGTCTATCAGGCTGTCAAGTAGGCTGAAAGACCCCATGGCGAGGGGCGTTGAGTGGGGGGTGAGGGCAGCTGGCGAGGAGGTCAGTTTTGCGTGGTGCTGTACCAGTTTCGCCAGGCGGCGGGATCGCTGGGCAGGTTCTGGCCGGTGATGTCGCGCAGGGCGTGGTAGACCCAGGTGTGGGTCTGGGCGTCGAGAGAGGTATCTTCCGCGTAGTCCAGCAATTTGGGGACGACGCTGCGGCGCTGCTGTTCGTTGAGCATGCCGGATTGCGCCAGGCTGCAGGCGGCGCGCTCGCGCACCAGGGGCGAGGGATCATCGTGGAAGGTTTGCAGCAGGGGAGCGATGGTGTCATCGGTGCCGAGGTACGCCAGGCCTTCCACCGCCCAGTGCCGAATCTCGGGATTGGAATCGCGCAGCTGTCCGATCAGCACCTGGCTCACCCGTTCCGGCTCCACTCCGCGGTTTCCCAGTAGACCAAGGGTCCAGAGCGCCCAGACGCGCTGTTGCTGCGAGCCGGACTCCGCCTGTTGCGCCAACCGGTCGACATTTTCCGGACTCTTGGCTTGGCCCAGGGCGGCCAGGTCCACCTCGATGGCGGCTGCGCGCACGCGCAGGTCGTTGGAATTCATTCCGGTCGTGATCTGCGAATTCAACTGTGAGGTGAGTTTGAGGTTTCCGCGCCAACCATCCACGCGAGCCGCGATCTGATCATTGGCGCCCTCGTAATGATTGATGGCGCGCTCCAGCAGAAGCTCGGCTTGCTTTTGCGCGCCCTGCTGGTCGAGGCGCTCGATTTCATGTTCGGACAGAATTGCGGGAGAGGCCGGCTGCGGCTTTCCTTGCAGGCTGAGCAACTGCGCGATCTGCGACCATGCGGCACGGGCGCTGCTCGTTCCCACAAACAGCAATCCCATCAGGGCGCCGGCCACCAGGACAGCAATCACGCGCACCCTTCGGGCCTGCGGATCTCCAGGCCCGCGGGTTTGCAGGTCCGAGCCGGGCCCCAGCGTGCCGTAATCGGGCGTGGGGTTGGAGCCGGGATTGCCCTCCCAATTGTGCATACCAGAAGTTTAGGTTGAGTGCCGAAATGCGGTAAAGTTACCTCCGGGTGATTCGGACGTTACCCGGGAGCATTTGAGCGATTAGCTCTTTGAATGAGGAAAACACAATGAAGTATTCGTATTTCACTGCAGGACGTGTACTGGTGATTACCCTCTTGCTGGCGGCGGTTGCGATGGCCGCCGGTCCCGGCTATCACGTGGTTAAGACATACACATTGGGTGGGGAGGGTGGCTGGGACTATCTGACGCTGGACGCCAATTCGCACCATCTCTACATTTCGCGTGCGACGCACGTGATCGTGATCGATGCGGAGTCGGGCAAGCCGGTGGGCGATATCGCGGATACCCCGGGCGTCCACGGCATCGCGCTGGACACCGCCGCGGGACGCGGGTTTGTCAGCAACGGCCGCGAAGGCATGGTGAGCATCTTCGACATGAGCACGCTGAAGACCCTGAACAAGGTGAAGGTCGGGGACAACCCGGATGCGATTCTTTACGACCCGGCGAGCAAGCGGGTTTTCACGTTCAACGGGCGCAGCCACGATGCCACGGCGCTGGACGCCGCCAAGGGTGAGGTGGTGGGCACCATCAAGCTCGACGGGAAACCGGAATTTGCGGTGAGCGATGGCAAAGGTGGAGTCTTCGTGAATATTGAAGATAAGAGCGAGCTGGTTTCGCTTGACCCCGAGAAGCTGGTGGTGAAGGCGCGCTGGCCGCTGGCGCCGTGCCAAGAGCCGAGCGGCCTGGCCATGGACCGCAAGAACCGGCGCCTGTTCTCCGGGTGCGACAAACTGATGGCGATTGTGGATGCCGACAGCGGCAAGATCGTCAGCACCCTGCCGATCTGCGACGGCGTGGACGCTACCGCCTACGATGATGAAACTCACCTGGCATTCGCCTCGTGTCATGACGGCAAGTTGACCGTGATCCGCGAGGAATCTCCGGACAAGTTCAGCGTGGCGGAGACGGTGACGACCCAGGAAGGCGCGCGCACCATGACACTTGATCCGAAAACCCACAACGTGTTCACGGTGACGGCGAAGTTCGGACCACGGCCGGCGCCGACCGCAGATAATCCGCATCCCCGGCCCCCGATTCTGCCGGATTCGTTTGTGGTGCTGGTGGTCGGCAGGTAACGGTACGCCGCGATAACTGGCCGAGTAGTTCTTCTTCTCTTCGGCAAGGAGAAAATCTTAAACCGCAGAGGCCGCGGAGGTTTCGCGGAGAGCGCCGAAAAAGCAACTCTCGGCGGCCTCCGCGGAACTTCTTCGCGTACTCTGCGGTAAGTCGTTATTGCTGCTTCTTGCTCCAGTCGTCTTTGGAGAGCACTTTCACCGCCTCCAGCTTGGACTTGGCCAGCGCGGTGTTTGCCGCGGGGACATCTTTGGCGCCCATGTCCTGGAATTTCGCAGCCGCGTCGTCCAACTGCTTCTTCAAAACGGCGGTTCGCTCCATCTGCGATTGCGTGGGTTTTCCTTCGTAGCCGTTCACTCCCCCATACAGCTCACCCAAATTCTCGCGGAGCTTGTGCTCGCCGGTGATCATGCCGCCTTCTTTCACCGAGACCAGCGTGGAGCGGAAGTCCTCCAGTTGGGTGGCCAGCTTATCCAGTTGCGCTTTCAGCTTGCGGTCGTTGCCGGCCTGGGTGGCGCGCTGGCGAACCTGATCGCGGAGATCGACCGTGGCGTCGACCACGTAGGTCAACTGCGCCAGCATGTCGTAGAGCTGCATGACGGTCTTATGCTGCAGGTCGAGATCGGCGGTGGTTGCCTTGGAGCGGGGATCGGGTACCAGGTCGATCTTGCCGGTGTAGGTCTGCTTGCCCTTCATGAGCTTTACGGTGTAGGTGCCGGGCTCCACCTGAGGGCCGAAGAACGCGAACGGCTGCTCCACCAGCGAAGCGGCCGGCGGCACCTTCGGCGGCTTCAGGCGCTCGGCCCAACCCACGCGATTCACCCCCCGCCGCGGATCGCCCTGCAGGGTGTTGGTCAAGGTGCCCTGCGCATCGTAGATTTCGATCTTCAGCGTTCCGAAGATGTTGCGTTTCTTCTGGTAGTAAACGATGGGCGCGGTCTCGGGAAGCGAGCGGCCCACAAATTCGGCGTCGCCATCGAAGCGCTGCTCGAAGGCGGGAAGAATCAGTTCCGCGGGCCGCGACGGTAGCAGCACGGCATCCTGGGCCAAAATTTCCGGCGTGATCGCGCGCAACGGGGTCAGATCATCCAGGATGTAAATGCCGCGACCGTGAGTGGCCAGCAGCAGGTCAGACTCGCGCGGCTGGATCGCAATGTCACGTACCGCGACGTTGGGAAGTTTGCCGGTGAATTGCGCCCAGTGCTTGCCGCCGTCCACGCTAAGGAAGAGGCCGAACTCCGTTCCCACGAACAGCAGGTTGGGACTTACCAGGTCCTCGCGGACCACGTGCGCGTAGCCCTTCAACTCCGGCGTGGAGACCGCCGTCCAGCTCTGGCCGTAGTCGGTGGTCTTGTAAACGTAGGTTTTCATGTCTCCGGTGGCGTGGCCGTCGAAGCTAGCGTAGGCCGTGGCCGCATCGAAGTGTCCCGCCTCAATCGTAGAAACCCAGGTGTTGGCCGGCAGACCAGGAATGTTCTTTACGACATTGGTCCAGTTCTTGCCGCCATCGCGGGTGATTTGCACGTTGCCATCGTCGGTGCCGGCCCAGATCACGTCGCCATTTTTCGGCGACTCGCTGATCGTGTAGATGGTCTCGTAGCGCTCCGCGTCGGAATTGTCGATGGTGAGGCCGCCCGACTTCTCCTGATGTTGCTTCTCCGGATCGTTCGTGGTCAGATCGGGCGAGATGCGATCCCAGGATTCACCCTTGTCCCGCGAGCGAAACAGGAACTGCGCGCCCACGTAGATGGTCCCGGATTGGTTAGGGCTCATGTGAATCGGCGCATTCCAGTTGAAACGGAAGTCAGGTTCGTTGGCGCGCGGCAGGGGCTTGATTTCCTTCTGCTCCTCGGTGGATTTGCGCAAGCGGGAGATGTGGCCGCCCTGGTACTCCACGTAGGCGATGTCCGGATCGGACGGGTCGCTGAAAGCCCAGAAGCCGTCGCCAAAGCCGATGTTGCGCCAGTGGCGATTGGCGATCCCGCCCACCGCTCGCGAGGGGCCCATCCAGGTGCCGTTATCCTGCAGCCCGCCGTACACGTTGTAGGGGCGCTCCATGTCGTAACTGACGTGATAGAACTGCGACACCGGCAGGGCTTGCAGGTAGCGCCAGTGGTTGCCGCGGTCGAGGGACTTGTAGACGCCGCCGTCCGTGCCGTCGAACATCTCTTCGGAATTCCGGGGATTGATCCACAGGGCGTGATGGTCGCCGTGTACACCTCCGCCAAAGTCCTCGCTGGTGGAGAAGACGGCGCTGAAACTCTTGCCGGCGTCGTCGCTCACGGTGAGTCCGAAGCCCGGTTTGTAGACGCGGTCGGGGTTGTTGGGATCGACGGAGAGGCGGGCGAAATAGAACGGCCGCCCGCTGACGTTGAAGGAGTTGTTCACCTCCGTCCAAGTGCCGCCGGAATCCTCCGAGCGAAACAGCGCGGTGTGATTCTTGGCTTCGACGACCGCGTACAGGCGGCTGGGCTTGGAAGCCGCGACCGCCACGCCGATGCGACCCAGATCGCCGTCGGGAAAACCTTTGCGGATGGGATGCCAGGTGGCGCCAGCGTCCGTGCTCTTGAACAGGCCGCTTCCCGGCCCGCCCGAATTGAAGTTCCAGGGCTCACGCCGTACCTGCCACATGGCGGCATAGAGCGTGTTGGGTTCCTGCGGGTCCATCGCCATCTCGGCGCACCCGGTCTTGTCGTACACATAGAGGATCTTCTTCCAGGTCTTGCCGCTGTCGGTGGTCTTGAAGACGCCGCGCTCTTCGTTCGAGTTCCACAGGTGCCCGAGAGCGCAAGCGTAGACGACATTGCCGTCCTTGGGACTAACGAGCACGCGGCTGATGTGTTCAGAGTCGGCGAGGCCCACCAGGTCCCAGTTGTCGCCGCCGTCGCGGGTGCGATAAAGACCAGTGCCGACCGAGACGCTGTTGCGCACCCAGCTTTCCCCGGTCCCGACCCAGACGGTCTGCGGATTCGAGGGATCAATGGCAATCGAGCCGATGGACTGGGTCGGCTGCTTATCAAACACGGGCTTGAAGGTGGTGCCGCCGTCGAGCGACTTCCATACGCCACCACTGGCCGCGCCAACGTAAACGGTGAGGCGCTGGCCTTCGTGGACGGCGGCGATGTCGGCGATGCGTCCGCCCATGACCGCGGGACCGATGGGGCGGGCCAGGAGGCCGCTGAAGGTGTCGGAATCAATCGCCACGTCCTGCGCCAGCACCGGAACTGAGAGGCACAAAACGATGACGACGCAAATAGCGATCAGGGCAGAAAGACGGTCCAACATACTTGACCTCGCAATGAAATGAAATTGTGATGGCGGGAAGCGGATTGTTCGACTGCGATGAAGAATCGCATTTTGTCAGATGTCGTGCTGCACCCTCAGGGGCATCGATACCGAACACCCCGGCATCTGCGGGACCGGACGGAGTCCCGCAGAGCGGTGAAATTCAGTTGCTACTTCTTCGGCGGTTCCTTCTTGTCTGCCGGCTTGTCTGCCGGTTTGCCGGCCTCCGGCGTAGCCGCAGGCTTGGGCGCGGCCGCGGGCATCTTGAAGCTGGCATCGTCGACCGGAACATTCACCTCGATCTTTTCGATGGTCAGCTTCTGCGTTTGCGGGCTGCCCTTGATACTGCTTTGCGTGGCGAAGGCGAACATCAGGCCGTTTACTTCGCGGTAGTCGCTGAAGGAAGTCTCGGTCTCCTGCTCGGTATCGCGGACCATGCGCTTCGATTCTTGCTTGATTTCCAGGCCGCTGTCAGCATCGAGATACGAGTACTTGACGTCGCCGTTCTTGAGCGTAACCTTCAGCTTATAGGCGTCGGTTCCTTCGATCTTTTCCTTGCCCACCAGTTCCACCTGGTTGCCTTTGGCCTTGTAATCCACCAGGGGCCCATCGATGTCGGCCTCTTCTTGCATCTCCTTGGTGTCGTCCGCGGTCATGGGCTCCGGGTCCTTCTTGCCGGTGAAAGGCATAATGGCCCAGCCCGACTTGCCATCGTAGGCTTGCGTTGCGGTAAGGCCCTGCACCGTAAAATCCAGGCGCGCCATGTCCGGCCGCTTCTGGACGTAGACGCCGGGAGCTTCCATGGGACCGAACTCCATCTTGCCGGTTGCGCGGATGGATTGCACCGCCTTGATCTTGGCCAGCCCGCCGCGCGCTTCAATGTTCTTGGCGATGATCTCGTCCACCGTTTGGGCCAGGACGGCCGGCGCCAGGACAACCGCGATAGCCACACTCAAACACAGCTTTCGAAACATGATTTCTCCTTCAGAGATGCCGCGAATGCGCAACGGATTACCGACCGTCGCTGGATGCAAAGCGGTTGAATTACGGAAAAGAAACGATATAGCCCCCTAACAGGAACTGTCAACGAGCAACATAGTTGTTACTACGCAAGACTCGGCCTTCCGGTTCCCGAAAAGGGGATGCGAAGGCGGATTGACGCTCCGGACACAGCACTCCCGGCCCGAACTCCTGTAAACTAGGCCTGATTTGGGCGTTACCGAACTGCGAGGTGAAGCATGGCCACTGCCGATGAGAAGTTTTACCGCGCCAGGATCACGAAACGCATGGACTTCGCCCCTGACCTGTGGATGATCCGCATCCAGGCTGGAGGCGAGCTCAAGTTCGCACCAGGACAGTACGCGACCCTGGGAGTAGAAGGGCCGGACAAGCGCTCGGAGCGGCCTTACTCCATCGTCTCCTCGCCCTACGAGAACGAAATCGAGTTCTTCTTTGAACTCGTCCCCGAGGGCGAACTGACCCCACTGCTTTACAAGCTGCAACTGGGCGACGAACTGCTCATGCGCAAGGTCCCCAAGGGACGCTTTACCCTCGATACCAAGAGCGGGCGCACCAACCACTTTCTGGTGTGTACCGTCACCGGAGTTGCGCCCTTCGTCAGCTACATCCGCACCCTCTACAAAGATTGGAAGGAAGGCAAGTTTGCCGGAGAGCACAAGCTGTTCCTGCTGAATGGCGCCAGCCGCTCGTGGGAGTTCGGCTACCTCGAGGAGATCCAGAAGTTCGCGAAGGAAGTGCCCTGGCTGAAATATGTGCCCACCATCAGCCGTCCTTGGGACGACGAAAAATGGAAGGGCGAAGTCGGCCGGGTTGACGATCTCATTCGCAAGTATGCCGACATGTGGGGCCTGAACGGCTCCAACGCCGTGGGATACCTGTGCGGCCACCCGGAGATGATCGAACACGGCAAGGGCATCCTGAAACGCATTGGCTTTACCAAGGAAGTGTTAAAAGAGGAGATCTACTGGATCCCGGGTAAAGAAGCGACGGCGACTTAGCCGGTGCGGCGCGGCTGAAAGCCGCGCCCTTTCAAACAATCAGGAAGTCTCCGCCGGCGCGAAGAAAACCAGCACGACCAACTCTTCCTCGATGTCGTGGAAGCGGTGCTCCACGTTGGCCGCCACGAAAATCACACTGCCTTCGCTCACCGCCTGGTCTTCCGATCCCACCCGCATGCGGGCGCGGCCCCGGACCACGTAATACACTTCATCTTCTTTATGGGGCTTTTGTGGATCGGTGCCCCCGGCTGGCACCACATAGAACCCCGCGCTCATCGCCGGGACGCGCAGAAATTCCAGGTACAGTTTTCCCAGTTGTGTCCTCTGCTGCAGCAATTCAAACGCGTGGAAGAAATTTTTCATTGGTGGAACCCTGGCGAAGGCTAGAAAACGGCGTCCTTATTCTACGGAACCATCCCTCTTTTTCCCATTCCGGGAAAGTTCCGCCCCTTATTTTGGGGCTGTCCCACTTGCCCTTGCTGACCTGGGAGAGAATGAATGTGAAATCGGCCCTAGTGGAGCAGGTCTTTGCCTGAGGTCCATCCCCGGCTACGTGTGTCAGCACACTTGACGACGCTGCCGAGTTGGGCCGTAGGGTTCCAGTTACTTCAGATCATGGTTTCATGCGATCCGACGACGCGGGTATCTAACCATGAGCAGCGCCCGCAGAGCACCGATACCGTTCCCTCCCCCCGAGGACTTGGCGGGCAGCCGGGTTGGCCGGTTCGTGATCCGCTCCAAGCTGGGCGCCGGCGGCATGGGAGAGGTCTACTACGCTGAGGACACCAAGCTGCAGCGTCCGGTAGCCCTCAAGCGTGTAAGCCGCAAGCTGCGCAGTGACCCCGAGGCCCGGCGCCACATCCTCAGAGAAGCCCAACGCGCCTCCGTCCTCAGTTCAGAGCACATCGCCAGCGTTTACGACGTCGTCGAAGAGCAAGACGAACTCTTCCTCGTGATGGAGTACGTCGAAGGCGTCACCCTGCGGCGGCGTTTGCAGGGCGCGGGCCGCCTGACGTTGGATGTCTTTTTCCACGTAGCCGTGCAGTGTGCCGAAGCGCTCACCGAAGCGCAACAGAAGGGCCTCGTTCATCGTGACCTCAAGCCGGACAACATCATGCTCACTGGGGCGGACCACGTCAAAATCCTCGACTTTGGCCTGGCGCAACGGCTCCCGGTTGCAGACCCGATAGCAATGACGGCCAGCGCGGAGAGCCAGAGCGTGGGCTGCGCGGGTACGCCGGGCTACATGGCTCCGGAAGTCCTGCTGGAACAGGAGGTGGATGGCCGAGCGGACATCTTCTCCCTGGGGGTGGTGTTCTACGAGATGCTGACCGGGCAGCATCCCTTCGAGACCAAGAAGCTCATCGCCACCGCTGACCACATCCTGCATCATCACCCCTCACCCATGGGAGAGCTGGTGGGCGACGTGCCGGAGGGATTGGAGCGGATTGTCGGCAGGATGCTGGCCAAAGATCCGCAGGCGCGCTACGCCAGCGCTGCCGATCTGCTGGTGGACCTGCGCGTGCTGCAAGGGGACGTGAGCCATCCGTCGGTATGGCTGAGCCACCCGCAGATGCGACGACGGTTGCAGGGTGCAACTCGTCCCGGCATCGCCTTGCTGTTGGTGGTGCTGGCGCTCTCGACGATCCCCTGGCCAAGCAAGCCTCCGCTGCCCGATAAGAAGCACCTGGCGGTGCTGCCGTTTGTTCCTGCCACGGACGATCCTGAGGCGCGCGCTTTCTCCCAAGGCCTGACCCAAACACTAACCGCCAAGCTGACTCAACTCACCGACCGGTATCCCCTCCAGGTGGTGTCACCCAGCGAGATCGGGACATTGTCCAAAGCTTCGGTCGCGCAGGCGCGCTCCGAACTGGGAGTGAACCTGGTGCTGGAGGGCAGCTTCCATCAATCCGGGTCGAGGGCGCGCGTGGTCTACAACCTGGTGGATGCGCGCACCCAGCGGGTGCTGCGGGCCGACACGATTACGGCCGATGCCGCCGATCCTTTTGTGTTGGAGGACCGCGTGGTGGACAGCGCGCTTCATGCTTTGGACCTGGAGCTGAACGCCCAGGAGCGAAGTGCACTCGCGACGCATGGCACCAGCCAGCCCGCTGCGTATGACTTCTATCTCCGGGGCCGCGGCTATCTGCAGGAATACCAGAAGCCCGAGAATGTGGAGAGCGCGATCGAACTCTTTCACCGCGCCTTGGAACGCGATCCCGAGTTTGCCCTGGCCTACGCCGGCCTGGGTGAAAGCTACTGGCAGAAATACGAGGTCACTCACGACCGCGAGTGGGTGGCCAAGGCACTGGACGCTTGTCAGCGGGCCAGCGCCGGCGGCTACGGCTACACCTGCCTGGGCACGGTGTACAACGGCACCGGCAAGTACGAGGAGGCGGCGGCCGAATTCCAGCGGGCGGCGCAGGCCGATGCCACCAGCGACATCGCTTATCGGGGGCTGGCCTTCGCTTATGAGCACATGGGCAAAATGGCCGAAGCCGAGCAAACCTATCGCAGCGCCGTCCGGGTGCGCCCGGATTACTGGGCCGGGTACAACTGGCTGGGTGGGTTCCTGTATCGCCAGGGGCGCTACGAGGAGGCCGCCAAGATGTTTGTCCAGGTCACCGAACTGGCCCCGGACAACTTCCGCGGCTACAACAACCTGATCGGAACCTACATTGCGCTGGCGCGCTACGCTGACGTGATTCCCTTGTGCGAGCGTTCCATCAGCATCCGGCCGACCCAGGACGCCTACTCCGAGCTCGGTACGGTGTACTTCTACCTGCGGCGCTTCCCCGAAGCTGCCCTCGCGTATGAACAGGCCGTGAAGATGGATGAGCGCGAACGCTACTTGTGGGGCAACCTGGGCGACGCGTATTACTGGGTTCCGGGACGCCGCCAGGAATCAGTTGCCGCCTACCGCAAAGCGATCACGTTAGGAGAGGAGCGGTTGCGCGTCAACCCGCGCAACGCAGTTTTGCTGAGCTATCTCGCGGTTTATCACGCCATGCTTCACGAGGAGCAGGCGGCGTGGGCTCGTCTGAACCGCGCACTCGCCTTGGCCCCCGGCAGTCCCGAAGTCAGGTTCAACGGCGCGTTGGTCGCCAACCAGCTCGGCGATCAGAGCAAGGCCATAGCCTGGCTGCGCCAAGCGCTCGACGCCGGCCTGCAACCGGAACAGATCCGCAACAGCCCCAATTTCGACAACTTGCATTCCAGTAAACCATTTCAAGAACTTCTGCGGGAGAAGAACCCCGCACACGCAGGTAAGCGGTCCCAGTAGAACCTGGTTCAAGTCATTTAGGCATAATCAGTGAATCCTACTCACGAGGTGAATTATGGCAACTCCAGTACGAGTACCATCAACCGTTTGGGTCGGCGTAGAAGTAAAGGTCGTCGGTGGTGTCATCACAGCGATCCCCGAAGCGGTAAAACTGAGGAAAATTGACCAAGAGGTGCAGTGGAATTCAGACAGCGAAGTTACTGTGACCTTCAACCAGTCTCCGTTTCAGGAAAAGGCATTTCATGTGCTCGCAAAAGGCAGCGCCCGTTCCGGATCAGTTGTCAGCGATACTGCTCAGGTCTGCAACGGATGCATCAGAGAAGCCTCGACGACGCACACGCACTACAAATATTCGATCAAGGACCATGCCACTGGGAAGGTGCTTGATCCGGAGGTCATCATCCGGAATTAGTTGCAGCCCTTCGGTAAAGGGTGGCAAAGCGGTGCACGACAGGCCGCCACAAACCCAAAGCGCTCCTGGCCCGAGGTTCGATGCTGCAATTCTGCCTGGTGAACCTGCCATGCGAATTGAGACACTGCAAGTCCTCGGGCCTTGCCCGGAGTGAAGGTCACAGGGCCCGCGGAGGTGGAACCGGGCAGTCCCGTCTCCGCGAAAAGCTGCGGTGGATGTACGACAAATCCTCAATGGGTTTCTTGGAGACAACGCGAAAAGCTTTTCTCGTGTCGCGCTCTTTCAGCGCACCACGATCTTGCTGACCAGCTTTGCGTGGCTGACCACGTTGACGATCTCGAGCGGCACCTCTCCCGGCGATTCGGCGCGAAACTCGAAATCGTAGGTCTCGCCCGAAGCGATGTGCAGCACCGCGTTGGACTCCCCCGCCAGCCGCGCGGGGACGGTGGCGCCGTCCTTAGCGATGGCGCGCCAGGTCGCCGGATGCTCCTGGCTGCCCAGGCGGAAGTTTGCCGGCAGGTTCGGGGCCATGTTGATCAGGCGCAGCCGGTAGCTTGCCCCTTGCGCCAGGGTGATCGGTTCGGGCGTTTCCACCCCGTTGATGGTGATGCGCCGGGCGTCAAAGAACGTGTCCCGCGTGCCGATCACCAGCAGCTTGTCGTGCTCGGGATCGAAACTCTGGCCGGGTTCCAGCACGATCAGGCCGCCGTACACGCCGCCGCTGAGCTGCTTCGGATCCGCGGCGTGCGTGTGATAGATGAACGTCCCGGCACGGCTGGGAGTGAAGCGCGCCACGAAGCTCGCACCCGGTGCGATGGCGGGAGTCACCTGATCGCCCACGCCGCCGCCGACCACGCCGTCGTAGTAGCTCTCCAGTTCCAGGCCATGCCAGTGAATGCTAGTCGCCGAATTCAGGTGATTAACCACCGTGATTTCGGTTGGCTCGCCTCGCAAAACCACGATCGGTGGGCCCACCGCACGGTCGTTTGAAACCACAATCTTCTTTCCCTCGCGCACCGAACAGGCGAATGTCGGTTCATTGGCTTTCCCTGCCCCATTGGGTTCGATCACCAGGTCGATCTTCTTCACGGCCCCCACTGGAGGCGCCACAACCGGCGCGCCGGCGCGCGCTCTCACATTGATAATGAGCACCAGGCCGGCCATGTCGGGCATGCCCTGCATGCCGCTACCACCGTGCTGGTGCGCGGCCAGGGTCGGCTCGGCGGGCTCGTATTGGCTGGATACGGCGGGCGTGAACACGGGCACGCGTTCGTCCGTCGAAAAGTGGAATTGAAAGTGGCAATGAAACAGCCAGCGGCCAACATTCACCGGCGACCACTCCATCATCATGGTGCCTCCAGGCTCGACATCGTGCGTAACTACCGACTGGCGGTCGTTACCCACGAACTGGGTGTCCGATTCCGAGTCGCCCAGACTCAAAAGCTTGTAGAAGGCTCCATGCAGGTGCATGGGATGCTCAGAAAAGCTGGGATTGATCACCCGCCAGCGGACCGCGTCGCCAGCCGTGTATTCCAGCGGCTCGGTGAACGGATAAGACTTGCCATTGATCGTGACCACCTCGAAACGTTCGTGAACGACGTCGCTGGCAACGAGGAGCGCATTGATCACGAACACACGATCGGCGACCACGTCGCCGGCCGGGTCGATGATGAAGGCACCGTTCAGGTGGGCGTCTTCGAAGACTGGCTGCCGAAGCACCGGCAGCGGGCCGAAGCCGCGCGGCACCGTCGTGCGCGCCCAGTAGTAGTAGGTTCCAGGAGCGCCGGCCAGAAACGTTCGCTCGCGGCTTTCGCCGGCAGGCACTTGGAGTTCATCTTTCGCGTCGCCGGGGCGGGTTTGCAGCCCGTATACCTTGGCTGGGGCCTTCAGTTGGTTCGTAACCGTGACGTGAACCGTGGTGCCCTGCGGCACGCGCAGCAGCGGTCCCGGAATCTGCGCCGGGTGACCCGGCTCGCCGAATGCCTGCACGAATAATTGCGGTCCGTCCTCGGCCTCCGGATGCCAGGCACCGTTCCGGATCTCGAGTTGAACGTTGAGAACGCCGCCCTGCAGCGTGCCGGCGGGCGTACGGTTCTGGTTTGCCACAATCGGACCCGGCTGCGCTAACCCGCAAATCGGCAATAGACAGAAGAGCGCAACACCACAGCGCAGAGCTACGGTTCCCAAAGGTCACCCCACTTTTCGCTTGTCATTATGCCAGTTCGAGCAGCCCTGTCAATCGGGATGATCCCCGCCCGCTTGCAGGAAAGTATCCACTCGGATACAATGAAGAGCCTTGAATACCTTGCTTCGGTCGTCCGATTTCGATGCGTGGCTATCCCATCTGGCCGACCAAAAAGCAAAGGCCAGAATCCTGGCGCGCCTTGGTAGCGCGCCATTTGGAAATTTCGGCGATTGCGAACCTGTAGGCAAAGGCGTTTCCGAGATGCGTATTCATGTCGGAGCGGGGTAGCGGGTTTATTACACGCGAACGGGATCGACCATCTACGTTTTGCTGGCTGGCGGCGTAAAGGCCTCCCAAACCAAAGACATTGCCAAAGCACAAGAAATGGCTCGCGCGCTCAAAAGGGCGAAACAATGAAGAAAAAGAAAGTAATTTAC
>JBGPJK010000024.1:0-26261 GCA_041485425.1 Terriglobia bacterium
CGATGCCATCGCTTCAAGGGCCTCTTACCTCGATTTCTTGAACTGGGTGGATTTTTTGCTGAAAATACTTACAACCCGCTGCGCCACCTTTTGTTGCGCCGCGCGACGGCGCATGTGCCCGACGGTCATGCCCGAAACTCCACTCCGGGCCGTGGCCAATCTCTACGTGCGACGTCGACCGCCGCGCCACGCTAATAGGGGCACTTCAATCTATATGGGTCTCTCGGCGCATGGTCAAGTTTGATTCCCCCGCATTGGCTTATCTGTTTATATGTTGGTTAACCCACACCTTCGTGCTGTAGACTTTCTTCTCCCTGCCGAAAAGGAACTTTCTTCCACGATAGACGGCACCCCGCCGGCGGGGTTAAGCTCTTTGCCTCAATTGGATGGCCGAGGCTTGCGGGCCGGTTTCCAGAATGGCTGAGCGACGTGGATCTCCCAGCTAAGGATGGTGGGGGAAAGTCGAAAAGAATCGTTTCCATGGTATGCAAAACTTTGAACATTAGTCTCCTGTCGGCGACATCCTGGCAATCGTTTTGGTCCCTGGAAGCGGTGAGACCGTCAATGTTAGCAACGGTTTGCAAGTTCTTTGCCAACCGGCATTTGGCGGACAGCGGTTGGCACCGTGGTTGCTTTAGCTATTGTGCGTCAAGAGCCTACAGGCAGCCGGTTCGAAAAATGGTTACCGGACTTTTAGGCTCGTGGACGCGGTTGGCCGCTGAGGCGGCCCGTGGGGATTCGGCGTAGTTTGCGCCTTGGCTTCGGAGCAGTGGAGCGCCGAAGCAGCGAATGTTGGGGAGTCCCAACAAGAAGCACGTGGGGAGATCCGTCAGCAGAATTCATTTAAGTCTGCAGGACACGCTCTGCGGAATGCGGGGGCTGCCACCGCTATTTGCGTTGCCAGGTTTTCTGTCGCACGAGGAGAGATTCTGATGAGTAGCAGGCTATTACGAATTTCGATTCTGGTTCTGCTGGCCTTTGCCGGAGCCGCTTACGCGGCTGGCCAGAACAAGACCGCCAAAATGGACGACCCTGCCGCGTCGCCCGCCAAGGCCGAGTCTATGGCGAGCGTTTCGCCTGACATCAGCGGCAAGCAACAGCAGGTGGAAGCGCCGGTGCTGAAGCAGCGCGATCCCCGCTATAAGCTGACCAGGAACGATGTCCTCGTCATCGATTTTCCCTTCACTCCGGAATACAACGAAACGGTAACGGTGCAGCCCGACGGTTTCATCAACTTGAAACAGCTGCCGGACATGCACGTGGAGGGCATGACCACCCCGGAAATAACGGACGCACTCAAGGTGGCGTACTCCAAGCTCTTGCATGAGCCCGTGATCACCGTCTTACTGCAGACTTTCCTGAACCCCTATTTCATCGCACAGGGTGAAGTGAAAAACCCGGGCAAGTTCCAACTGTACGGTGACACCAGCGCGGTCCAGGCGATCGGCATTGCCGGCGGCTTTACCAGCAGCGCCAAGCACTCGGAGGTATACCTGTTCCGCCGTGTTTCGGATCAATGGGTTTCCTCTCAGAAGCTCGATATCAAACAAATGCTGAAATCAGGCAACCTGGCTGAAGACCTCCATCTGCAGCCCGGCGACATGTTGTGGGTTCCCAAGAGCGGCGTAGCCAAGCTCCTCTCGATTCAGCCGCTCATTCCGTGGAATCAGTTCCGAGTGAACTTCGGCCCCTTTCAATAAGCCCGAGGTAGTGACTCGATCAGCATTCAGGAGACGCATTATGCAAAAAAATGGCAACGGTAACGGTTTTGAGGCGTCGAAATCGATCTCCTCGACTTTGAAACAATTTCTGGCTATCGGGTTTCGGCACCGGCAACTGCTGCGCACGGCGTTTCTGTGGAGCACGCTGGGCGGTCTGCTGGTCATCTACATGTACGGACTGATCTGGGAGTCCGACTTCGAGATCCTGGTCAAGCATGACCGCGTCGAGCCCGCGGTGACGCCGGACTCATCCCCGCGGCCGCAGTTGCCCACTGACGCCTCCGCCACCACCATCGATATCACCAACGAGTCGCAGATCTTGCAGAGCGAGGACTTGCTGCGCAAGGTGGTGGACCACTGCCCCATGCTGCTCTATGGCGAGCCCAAGTTCTACACCCCCTACCTGATTAAACTCACCGGCCTCATCCCCGGCTACAACGAGTCGCGCTACCCCAAGGCGCTCTCCAAGCTGGCCTCGGCCGTGTCGCCCAACGTGATCAGCAGCACTGGCTTGATGCAGATCCAGTACACCTCCAACGACCCGGTCCAGTCGGAGTGCGTCACCAACAACTTGACCAAGTACTACATGGAAAAACACCTGGCGGTGAATCGCCTGCCCAGGGTGTTCGACTTCTTCGCGCAGCAGACCGAAGACGCGCGCAAGAAGCTGGCGGACGCGGAAGCCGCCATGCTGAATTTTGCCAAGACCCAGGATGCAGTCGCCGCTACCAGCCAGGTGACTCTTGCGGTGGATAAAGGCAGCCAGTTCGAAGCGGACCTGCACACCGCCGAGAAGAACCTCAAAGCCACCCAACAGCGCCTCAGCGAACTGCGTTCTCTGAAAACATCGTTGCCGCAACGCCAGCAGACCCAACTCCGCAAAGTTGATAATGCCGCTCTGCTCTCCAATTTGAAGCAGACCTTGAACTCCCTGGAACTGCAGCGCACCGATCTGATGTCCAAGTATGACCCCAGCTACCGCCTGGTCCAGGAAGTCGACACCAAGATTGTGCAGACCAAGGAAGCCATCGCCAAGGAAGAGAAGCTGCCACTGACGGACGACACCACCGACCAGAACCCCGTCTACGAATGGGCAGACAGTCAGATCGCTTCGGCGCAGGCGGACTTGGCCACTTACTCCGCACAGGCCTCCGCCGACAGCTCCATCGTGAAGACTTACCACGATCAGGCAGTTACCTACGACCAGAAGGGCATCACCCAGAATGACCTGTCCCGCGAAGTGTCAGCCGCCGAGGTCAATTACCTGCTCTACCTCGGCAAGCGCGAGCAAGCGCGCATTCAGGACATGCTCGATGAGCGTCGGGTTCTCAACGTCATCATCGCCGAACCGCCCACCAATCCGGAGCAAATCCTGTACTCTCCTCTGCTGCTGATCTTCCTGGCTCTGCTGTTCGGTGCGTTCATCGCCGCCGGCGCAGCTCTGATTGCAGATTATCTCGATCCTTCCTTCCGCACTCCGGATGAGGTTCGGGACTTCCTGGAAGTTCCGGTATTCGCATCCATCCCCGAGAACGGCTTCGAAGTGCCGGTCGGGTCAACCAGTTCGGTTCCCAAGAATGATCATTAACCCAAGTCATCACGGCTCTGTGAACTAGGAAGCGAGGACACGATCTTGAGTAGAACTTTCGAGGCCCTGCAGCAGATCGAGAAGGAACAGCAGTTAACACCCGCTTCACCGGCGCGCCCCCAGCTGGCGCCGCCGCTGAAAACCGAACGCCCCGCCGCCAAATCGGTACGCGTGGGCGAAGAAGAAGTTCTCAAGCTGGTGCAACGCGTGTTCCGCTCTACCAGTCCGGAAGCACCGCACGTGGTCGTGTTCTCGGGGGTTGGGCATGGGGATGGATGCAGTTGGATCGCGGCCAGTGCCGCGCTCACGCTGGCCTCGCAGACCACCGCTTCCATCTGTTTGGTGGACGCGAATCTCCGCACCCCCTCGCTTCACCGCTCCTTCGATATCGAAAACCATTTCGGACTGGTCGAGTCCATCGCGCAACCGGGAGCCATGCGAAATTTCGCCCGGCAGATCTCCGGCAGCAACCTGTGGGTTCTTACCTGTGGCTCGCTGGCCCCACAGTCTCCGGCCGCCCCGCTTAGTTCGGAGGGGCTGCGGGCGCGCATGGCGGACCTGCGCGCGGAATTCGACTACGTGATCATCGACACTCCGCCCACGAACCTGTACGCCGATGCCATCACCCTGGGCCGGTTATCCGATGGAATCATTCTGGTCCTGCAGTCCAATACGACCAAGCGCGAAGCGGCCTTGAAGGCCAAGGAAAGTTGCGAGATCGCGCACGTCCGCCTTCTGGGGGCGGTGCTCAACAAGCGGACCTTCCCCATTCCTCAGAATCTCTACGACCGGCTGTAGAGAGCGGGAATGCAGAGCGAGTTTCTTAATCAGCAGCAGTAGCTGACAGAGAGCGGGCATTAAACAACAGAACCTCCCCAACGCTCCAGGTTTCCCTCGCTCGATTGGGGGCCTGCCTTGGGGGATTAAGTAAGACAACCAGAACAGACTGTTGACAGGCACCGGGGACAACCACCTGGGACTGACGGGGCAGAGCTATGGCCCACCTAGGCCAGATCTAACGGATGGACGCATTGGAGACGTTAAGCTGGTACGCAATCCAAACCCGGTCGCGGCACGAGAAGAAGGTCGCCGAAGAAATCCACGAAAAGGGCATCAGTGCCTTTCTTCCACTGGTCACTCGTCTCCATCGTTGGAGCGACCGGCGCAAAGAAGTGCAGCTTCCGCTCTTTCCGGGTTATGTCTTCGTTCACACCACCGCCGCCCCGGAGGCGCGTATTTCAGTGCTGCGCACCCCAGGCGTTGCTGGCTTCGTAGGCAGTCAGGGACGCGGAACCCCCATCCCCAACAAGCAGATTGAGGATATCCGCGCCATTCTCGACCGCAACGTCCCGTTTGAGCTTTATCCGTTCCTGGAAGTTAACCAGCGCGTCCGCATCCGGGGAGGCGCTCTGGATGGCGTGGAGGGCGTCCTGATCGCCAAAAACACCGATCAGAGCCTGGTGGTCTCCATCGACCTGATCCAGCGCTCCATCCTGGTCCGCGTGACCGGCTATGAATTGGAAAGAATTTAAGGAATTGGTTTCTTTTTCCCCCTCTGCGAATCACATGTCTGCTTGTCTCTTGGGGCATGTGTCTCTCTAGCCAAAATACCGAGCACTTGGAGGATCCTGCGAATGGCTGACTTGGGTCGGATTGCAAAGACGAGTGTCGAGAAGACGAAAATTGCAGTTTTGGGTATGGGCCACGTGGGACTCCCCACCGCGCTTGGACTCGCCGAACTCGGCTGGGAAGTAATCGGAGCGGACTCGAACCCGGAGACCATCGCCACCCTGAAAAGTGGCAAATCCTGGTTTTATGAACCTGACCTCGAACCCCTCCTGAAGAAGCACCTCGAATCCGGCCTCTTTGCCCTGACCGATGATGTGGATGGCGCCATCGCTTCGGCTACGGTTCTTTTCGTCTGTGTCGGCACTCCCCAGGGTGACGACGGTAAGGCCGACCTCACCCAGGTCGAGAGCATTGCCCGCCTCGTTGCTCGCAATCTGAACGGGTACAAGCTGATCGTTGAGAAGAGCACGGTTCCGGCAATTACCGCGCAGTGGGTGAAAAAGACGATTGCCCGCTATGCCCGCGTGGAGCCCCGCCCCAACGGCGCCAGCAATGGCAACGGCCACGGAAAGGGCAATGGTAACGGCAATGCCAAGCAAGGCAAGCGGACCCGCATTCCCTCTGTGCTGCCCCACTTTGATGTTGCTTCCAATCCCGAATTTCTCCAGGAAGGCCGGGCGGTCGAGAATTTCTTCAAGCCAGACAGAATTGTGATTGGCGTTGAGTCGGAGCGCGCCCGCGAACTGCTGGAGACCATCTATCGCCCGCTGAAGTGCCCCATCGTAGTTACCAATATCACAACTTCCGAGCTCATCAAGCACGCCGCCAACGCATTTCTCTCCACCAAGATTTCCTTCATCAACATGGTGTCGGATATCTGCGAGGCCGTGGGTGCCGACGTGGTCAACGTGGCGCGCGGTATCGGATTGGATCCCCGCATCGGCACCGGATTTCTTTCCGCCGGCATCGGGTTCGGTGGCTACTGCTTCCCCAAGGACCTGCGAGCTTTCAAGTATCTCGGTGAAGAACATGGAGCCGACTGTTCGCTGTTGAAGGAAGTGGAGCGCATCAACCTCAAACGTATCGATATTTTCCTCAAGAAGGTGCGCAAGGCGCTGTGGGTGCCGCAAGGCAAAACCATCGGCGTGCTGGGGCTGGCCTTCAAACCCCGCACCGACGATATTCGCGAAGCTCCGGCCCTCAAGATCATCGACGCTCTTCTGAAGGAGGGCGCTTCCGTTCGTCTGTATGACCCCGAGGCCATGCCGAATGCGCACAAAGTTCTGCCGGAAGAACCGGGCCGCGTGACCTACTGCCGCACCGCCTACGAAGCTGCTGCTGGCGCACACGCTTTACTGTTGCTCACGGAATGGAGCGAATTCAAAGAACTCGACCTCCACCGCGTGCGCGATCTCATGGAAGTGCCAGTCCTGGTCGATGGACGCAATCTCTACGACCCTGCCGACGCCCGCCATGCGGGTTTCGAATACCACTCCATGGGCCGTGATAGCGCGGGCCATCACCTCCCCGTCCTGGCTACGATGAAACGCGTTCCCAGGCGCAAGCAGACGGCCACGCTCACCAAGGCTGAGAAGGCCGCCTCCAAGATCCGTGCTGCCGTGAACTGAGTTCGTCGCGATCCGCGAGGTGAAAGGTGCCAGTACTCCGACTGGCACGCCGCACCCGCAAACGCAATCTGAATATTGGTTCCTCGTTCCCCCATTCATCCCTGTCCTTCCTGGATGATCTGCAGCAATTCAACACCGGTCGTGAGCCGGCAATGAGCACTGCCATCACACAAATCGCGTCTTGCTCGTCCACCGACCGAGTGTCGAGTCGGCGGATATCCGCGACCTCTTGGGCGGGCAAGGGTGTGCTGGCGCTGGCCGACCAGGGACTGATCGCGGCTTCGAACTTCCTGGTTGCGCTCCTGCTCGCCCGCCAGTTGGTGCCTGCCCAATACGGAGCCTATGCGCTCGCGTTTGAAGTCTTTCTGCTGCTCGCGCTCTTTTACTCGTCATTCATTCTCGAACCGATGAGCGTTTTCGGGGCTTCGGTTTACAAGAACTGCGTGCAGGAGTATTTGGGCACAATCCTTCGCGTACACCTCTGGGTAACGCTGGGGACGATGCTGGTGGTGGGTAGCGCGGCATGGCTGATCCACGAATTCGCGGGAGCCGACACGCTCGCGGTTGCGATCGGAGGCGTCGCGGTGGCGGGCCCTTGCGTGCTGTTGTTCTGGGTTGCACGCCGCGCCTTCTATATCAATCTCGCGCCCGGATCAGCCGTTTCCGGCGCCGCGGTGTATTGCGTTGTCCTCCTGACCGGGCTGCTCATTTGCTATCGCCTGCACCTGCTTTCGCCAGTGGTGGCATTTCTGCTAATGGCCGCGGGTGGCCTGATCACAGCTCCCGCGCTCATCGCGCGACTCAAGCCTGTCTTGAAGTCAGCTCCCGGATCTCCCACCACCCGCGAAGTCGCCCATCGGCACTGGACCTACGGTCGCTGGGCGTTGGCGAGTTCCGGGGCGAGTTGGGCGACGGGCGCGATTTTCTACTTCTCGCTGACCGGCTTTTACGGTTTGGCGGCCACTGGAGAGATGAAGGCGTTGGCCAACCTGGCTTCGCCCATCGGACAGGGTTTCGCCGCCCTTTCCCTGCTCTCACTCCCGTATGCTTCGCGCATCCACCACGGCCAGGGCCGGATCGGCGTTAGTAAACTGACTCAACGCCTTACCCTTCTGTACATGGGCGGAACGGCAGCATACTTCGCGCTGCTCATCGTGCTCCGCGAGCCGGTCCTTCGCTTGCTCTACGGCGGGAAGTACCTCGGCGTCGCCAGCCTGGTTCCTTGGGTGGCGCTGGCCATGGTGCTGCGAATCGGAGCCACGGCGCAAGCCATACCGTTGCGCGCGGTTCAGTCGCCATCCCTGGTTTTTGTCGCTTATGGCGCTTCCACCCTGGTAGCCGTGGTCGCCGGTATTCCGGCTACTCGGGCATTTGGACTGCGTGGCGCGGTACTAGCTAGCGCTCTTACCAGTGCAACCGCCATGATCGCGGGTTTCGTACTGCTGCGTCGCAGGCTGCGCCAGCCCGCGGAAATCACTCCGGAGTTGCAGGCCGCATGACACTCACCCCGACCCAAATCGCAACCATGCGCGGAAACGTGGCGGCGGCTCTGGACGTGCACTCGCGATACATCGCGATGGAACGCTGCGAGCTCAGTCCCGGCGAGCGCTCCATTCGTTGCTGGGGCAGTTCCCTGGGAAAACCGTTCTTCGCCAAGACGCTGCTCGATGAGCCATATCGGGTCATGCCCCGCATCCATCAACCTTGGGGCGACAGGGTACCCCGGATTTCTCGTTCGACAGCCGAACAAATCCACATCGAATGGAACACGACTTTCCAGCTCCGCCGGCTCGCCGGACCTGAGAACGTCCCCATCCCCATGGGAAAGTCGCTGGCCAGGAAAACCATCGTTTGGCACGGCGCCGCTGGCGAAGTTCTCGACGACATGGTGAAGCGCCAGCGTTTCTTCGTGCCAAAACAATCTGCCCGTTCCGCGCTGTTCGCAGCCGGTGTCTGGCTGCGCAGAGTGCACGACCGCTCGGCTCAACGGAGTGAGGACCTCGATCTCAGTCAGATGGTGGAAGGTTTGAGAAGTCGGATACTCCAGGAAGGGCAGTCCTCCCACTTGCACGCAACCACGGCGCTGCAAGTTTTGCAATCCAGCTTTGCTGAAATTGGCAAGCCGGTACTGAAGGTTCCGGTTGTGCTCAGCCACGGCGATTTCATGATGGCCAACCTTCTCTGGAACGACGTGGAACGTCAGCTGTTCATTGTGGATTTCGAGAATTTTGCGGCCGTAAACATGTGCCAGGATCTGCTAAGCCTGGTCTTCGATCTGCGTTCGCAGTTGCTCAACCCTTTGATCTCGAAACGCTTCATCGTGTCGCTGGAGAAGTCCTTCTGGGCTGGCTACGGGCCGATCGCGGCGGAGCTTCAAGCCTTCGTCAGCGGCGTGGCCTCGGCCCGGGTCTTCTACTACCACCTGCCGCAGGCGCTGCAAAAGAGAAAGAAAAAGGGCGGCCTGGCGCGGGCGGCGGCATCCGTTTACCAGACCTTCCTGGAACCTTCGATGTTGGCGCGATGCCTGGAGGCAATGTGAGCGCGGAAGCTGCCTGGCCAGTAAACCCGATCCCCCCGGTGAAATCGCCCCAGGAACCAGGCGCGGTTGCGGCGGTGGCAGACCGCCCCGCTCACGAAGGCGATCTCAACAAGCTCGCGGCCGGCGCCGGCGTTGCCCTCGGCGGCAAAATCGCCGGGCGCGGCGTTCGCCTGCTGGGTGACATTGCGATGGCCCGTCTGCTGGGGCCACTCGGCTTCGGACTGTACGCCATTGGCTGGACGATTTCCCGAATCGTGACTCTCATCACCCCGCTGGGGCTGAACATCGGTGTCATCCGCTACGGCGCCCGTTACTGGAAAAAGGACGCTCCCCGGCTGAAAGGCGTCATCCTGCAGTCGCTCGCGCTGTCGTTCGCGGCAGGCATGTTGTTTGCGACTGTGTTTTACTTCGGTGCACCTTGGATCGGAAGTAGACTTTTTGACAAGCCGGAGGCGACTCCCATCATTCGCTGGTTCGCCCTCGCCTTTCCCTTGATGACCTGTGTCACCGTGGCCGCCGCCGCCACGCGCATTTCCCATCGCATGAAGTTCGGCACCGTCACCGAAGACATGAGCCAGCCGATTACCGACTTGATGATGTTCGTAGCTTTCTACCTGATCGGGTGGCGGCTGGGCGGTGCGGTGCTGGCCTGCGTTCTCTCCTTCGTCATTGCCACGGTGGTGGGACTGCAGTACGTGCATCGCCTGTTCCGCGATGTCGTCAGCCCCAGGGTCAAGGCCATTTACCCCGGCAAGGAGCTGCTCGCGTTCTCCCTGCCCGCTTCGCTGACCGGTGTGTTTGGTGTGCTCTTGATCTGGGTGGATCGCCTGTTCGTAGGGTTCTACCGGCCCGCCGCCGAGGTTGGTATTTATTCCGCCGCTTCCCAGCTCTCGGTGACCTTCTCTCTCATCCTGGGCGGCTTCGCCGCGATCTTCTCTCCCATGGCCGCCGACCTCTATCACCATGGTGAGCTGGGACGCCTGGAAGAACTGTATCGGGTGAGCACCAAGTGGGGCCTGTACCTGAGCCTGCCGCCTTTCCTCGTCACCTGTTTTGCCCCGAAGCTCATCATGGGCGTGCTGTTTGGAAAGGCATACGTAGCGGGTTGGCCGGTGCTGTTGATTCTGACTTTCGCCCAGGTGATCAATGCTGGAACCGGACCGGTTGGATATCTGCTCGTCATGGCCGGATTTCAGAAACGCATGTTCCAGATTTCCGGCAGCATGTTCGTGGTTGCCGTCGTTCTCGGACTGGCGCTGGTCCCGCGTTACGGCATGACCGGAGCGGCCGTCGCGACCGGCATAGCCCTCAGCGGAATGTTCGTCTTAGCCATCGTTTTTGCCCGCTATGCCCTGGGCATGGTCCCCTATGACAAACGTTACCTGAAAGGTGCGCTCGCCACCGTGCTGGCTGGGCTTCCGCTATTATTCCTTCGTAACCTGCACATCGGCACGGCTCTGATCACGGTCGGCATCAACACCATTCTGACCTGCGCAGTGTTCGCGGGAACACTGATTTTTTTGGGGCTGGATGCGGAAGACCGCAAGTTTATCCATTCGATCCGGGCGCGCCTGCAACCGGCTTTGGCTCGCACCCGGCAGGAAGTCTAGACTCGGGGGACTCGCAACATGGCAGGGGAACAACCCAGCACTGAACAACCAGCCGGTTCATCGGCATCGTTTCGCGCACCGCAACCCAAACCGGGGTTGAACATCGCTCCACCATCTTTTTTCCGGCGGCTCCGCCGTTCCGTCGGGGGCACGGTCGCCTATCTGGCGAGTTGGTGGCGGTACTGACGCAGACGCCATTGACTTTGATCAACGCAAAGCGAGTCTGGTACCAGGTTGCGAAGTCGGGACTGCGTGGGCCCCTGACCCGGGTCCGGCATTGGGGCTTGCATCGCAACGATGCTTTCATCGCCTCCTATCCTCGCTCCGGCAACACCTGGCTGCGTTTTGTGCTCTTTGACATCCTGGTCAGCGGACAGACCTCCGGTTTCGACGAAGTCAACCACATCATTGCCGAGGTCGGACTGCACCAGCCCGCGATTCCATTGCTTCCCGGCGAAGGCCGTCTCATCAAGACCCACGAGGCCTATCGCAAGCAGTACCAGAAGGCCATTTACCTGGTGCGGGATGTCCGCGATGTGGTGCTTTCCGAGTTCGCCTATCAGAAAGCCCTGGGATGGGTGCCCGATGACTTCGAAGATTTCCTGCGCCGCTTCCTGAGCGGAGAGGTCAACCCCTTCAGCCCTTGGCATGAGCACGTGCCCGGCTGGGTTAACTCACCCCTGGCCAGCACCCCGAACTTCCTGTTGATCAGGTTCGAGGAGTTGCGCCGCAACACCGAGCAGGTGGTGAACTGCGTATTGGATTTCCTGGGTGTGATGGTAGATCCACAAGTGGTGCGCGCGGCCATCGCCAACAACACGGTGAAAAAAATGCAGGAGAAAGAGCAACGCTCCCCGCAACTTTCGGACACGGCTCCCAAGCCCACGGCGTCCGAAGAAAGCCGCTTTATCCGCAGCGGTTCGGTGGGTGGGTGGCGCAACCGCCTCACCCCGGCGCAGGTGGAAAGAATCGAGCAAACCGCCGGAAAGGTCCTCGCCCAGATGGGATATCCGACCGGCGGGCGCAATAGCGATGCGGCGCAGCTACAATCGCCTTCTGCCCTCGGGGCAGCGGCCGGCCGCACCATCATCGAAGAGCAGGTCAGCCGCTAGGTAGTCAGGAGTACTCGCAGTGGAAATCAGCAACCAAGAATTCGGAAATGGGTCGGGGCAGGGCACCTCATCGGGCTCTTCGCCCTGGCAGGTACTGCTGTTTGCAGCCATAGGCGCGCTGGGATTTCTGGCCATTCTCGAATTGGCAGATCTCCTGGCCAAGCACTTGCACAGCTATAGCAGCTACAAGGAATACGTCCTTCTCGCGCTCCTAGCGACCGGTGCGTTGGGCGTCATCTACTTCTACAAGACCCTCCGCCAGGCTTACCCCGCCGCCATCGAGATGGTCCGCAGCCTCAAGTGGTACCACTGGCTGTGGGCGATCATTTTCATCAGCGGGCTGGTGTTCCGCAAGCGCACCGCCGCCGAAGGCATCGAAGCGCCCGTGGACAACGCCGCCATGTTCCGCATCGCGCTTGTCGGCGGCGTGGGCGCCACCTTGTTGTGCCAGATGTTCCTGCGAAAAGTCGAGTGGCTCCGCTCCGTCTTCACCGGAATTGTCGGCCTGCTCATCTGGTTCGATCTGATGGCCTTGCTCTCCACCATCTGGTCGGTGTATTGGGAATGGACCTTTTACAAGGCAGTCGAGTACGGCGTTGACGTCTGCATGCTCGGCGTCGTCCTCTACATGGTCCGCAGGACCAAAGACTACAAGTTGTTCATGGACTGGACCTGGGTCTTGTACGGCGTCATGCTCCTCAACATCTGGTTCGGATGTGTGTGGGATTCGAGCGACGCGCTCATGAAAGGCGGCCAGTACGGAATCGCGGGAATTGGCGGACTGGGCGTCTGGCTCCAGGGAGTATTTCCCGACGTTTCTTCCAACCAGCTCGCCGAATATGCAGCTTGTGTGTCGGTAGTTGGGCTGTGCCGGCTGCTGCCCATGAACCGCAAGCGGAAAAACGTCGCCTGGTACTGGTTCGTCTTCCTCTTCGGCTTCGTCACCATGATCTTCGGCCAGACCCGCTCCGCGGTCGGCGGATTCTGCATCGCGGTGTTCCTCATCTATCTGCTCTCCAGCCGCGTCGGCCAGGGCGCCACCATCGTACTCTCAAGTTGTTTCATGATCATCGTCACCGGCTTCTACGAGTACCTTTGGGACTACCTGAAGCGCGGTCAAAGCGACAACCAGCTCGAGTCCTTCAGCAGCCGCCTGGAATGGTGGGAAGTCGCCCTCGAAAAATTCGCCATGTATCCCTTCACCGGGTTAGGCATGTGGGCTGCTGCCCGGTTCGGGGTGCTGGCTAAGATCGGTTACACCCAAACCGCCACCATCCACAGCGACTGGGTGGAGATCATCGTAGGCACCGGCGCCTGGGGGCTTATTCCGGTGCTCATCCTCATGACCATGGCGTGGTGGATCCTGGTCAAGTGCACCATCAGTCGCAAGCTCGATATGGGCGACCGCCAGTTGGCCTACGAAGGCATGGCCGTGTTGGCCGTGGTCTCGTCTCGCATGTTCTTCATGACCGACCTCAGCCTGCACCCGCCCCTCCACTTCTTTGCTGCCCTGGGAGCCGCCGAGTTCCTGCGCCGCAAACTCAAGAAGTCCAAAGGCTACGAGGAGGAATACGCCCCGGCACAACTCTCGGCCAGCGCGGGTGTTTGATTTCGACATGAAGACCGTCCTGCTGGCTCTCATGCTCTTTACTTTGCTGGTTGTACCTTCGCCCGCCGCGGACAAGAAAAAATCCGACGCCGGCGAGACCCTGCGGCACTACGCCGATCAGCTCGGGTTTCGCGTCGGCGCCGGCATTCGGCCCGTATCCTGGGACCAGGACGATGAGGGGCGGCGCATCCTGGCGCGTGAGTTCAATACCACCCTGACCATGGGGATGATGGGTGCCACTCAACCGCGGGGAGAGGGGCAGTTTGATTTCTCCAAGATGGACCGCACCATCAAGTTTGCCAAAGAACATGACATGAAAATCTGGGGTGCGGCCCTGATTTATAGGCCCGACTCCCTGCCCCAGTGGATGCACGACAAAATGATGCGCGGCGGCCCCAAGCATGCCTTCAGTCCCGGCCAGCTGGATGACATCATGAAGAAACACATCCAGACCGTCGTGCGCCATGGCGGAGACGCCTTTTACGCGTGGGGCGTGGTCAATGAGCCCTTAACCGGACGCAACAACCCCTGGCAACTCCTCATGGGCGACGACGAATACATCGCCAAAGCCTTTCGCTTTGCCCGCGAAGCCACCGACGTCCCTCTGGTCCTCAACGAGACCTTCGGCCACCAGGGCATCGACAAAGAAAGAGCCGACAAGTTCTTCGCCATAGTGAAGCGGCTTAAGGCCCAAGGCGTCCCCATCGACGCCGTCGGCACCGAGATGCACCTGGAAGCGCAGCAACTCGATCCCGATTACTTGGACCAATTCCGCGACTTTCTGCGGCGCGCCCGCGAGTTGGGCGTCACCGTCTACATCAGCGAGATGGATGTTTACCAGGGCCCGTCGGGCGCAGTACAGAATCCCCTGGAAACCCAGAAGAAGATCTATCACGACGTAACCGCCACTTGCCTGGCAGACTCCAACTGCAAAGGCCTGACGATTTGGGATCTCTCCGACAAAGACACCTGGCTGGTACACCGGAAGGCAAACCAGATCGCCGACGCCAAACCCGATTTGTTCGACGACGACCACCAGAAGAAACCGGCATACTACGGCGTCCTCGATGCGCTGAAAGAGGCCGTGGCACGGAGGCCGTAGAACTTCGCCGCCGTAACTGAAACAAAATCCGGGCAATCACCGAGCAGCCAGACTCAGGATCGCCCTTAGCGACTATTACCAAAATCTTGTCCCGGGGAGGGCACAAGCTTTCCCACCCGTCCTACCGGGGTATTAGTTGCTGCCGGGGCCCATGCAGCACGCTGTTGAAAACAAAAGGATTAGACTCCAAAATCAGACAGCGACTGCTGGCGATCTGGCATGCAAAGTGCTCCATATGAAGGAAATAGGGGAAAAAGCCCGGAGAGGCTCCAAGGCCAGGTACATGGCCGCAAGAACTATCCGTTGCCGATGGCGGGCCGTCATCGGGCTATGGCGGCTGAAGCGTTGTTTGCTCTGGCCGGGCGCTGAAGTGGGGTTCAGCTTATCTCGCGGATAAGCCTTTCCGCGTTTTTGGAGTAAATCCGAGGGTCGCAGGAACCAACGAACCATGAGTGTTGCCATCATTTCCGGGTCAGCTGGGCTGGTTGGGTCGGAGACCGTAGCCTACTTTGCGGACAAGGGCATGGATGTTGTCGGCATCGACAACGGCATGCGCAAGGAATTCTTCGGCGAGGAAGCATCCACCGCCTGGCAAAGGGATCGCCTCAAGCGCGAAATCCCCTCCTACACCCACTACGACACCGATATTCGCGACCAGGATGAGATTTTCCGGATTTTTGAGCAGTACCGCAAAGACATCAAGCTCATCGTGCACACCGCGGCGCAGCCATCGCATGACTGGGCAGCCCGCAAGCCGTTCGTCGATTTCACCGTCAATGCCAACGGCACCCTGTCTCTGCTCGAAGCCACGCGCCAGTTGGCTCCCGAGGCCAGCTTCATTTTCGTTTCTACCAACAAGGTCTACGGCGACACCCCGAATCGGCTGCCGCTGGTGGAACTCGACACCCGCTGGGAGATCGACCCCAGCCATGCTTACGTGAAAGGCATTCCGGAAACCATGTCGATCGACCACACCATGCACAGCCTCTTCGGCGCCTCCAAGGTTGCCGCCGATGTGCTGGTGCAGGAATACGGTCGCTACTTCGGCATGCGCACCGCCTGCTTCCGCGGCGGCTGCCTGACCGGACCCAATCACTCCGGCACCCAGTTGCACGGTTTTCTTGCCTACTTGATGAAGTGTGCCGTCATCGGCACGCCCTACACCATCTTCGGTTACAAGCGCAAGCAGGTCCGCGACAACATCCACAGCAACGACTTGATCCGCGCCTTCGATGCCTTCTTCCAGAACCCGGGCTCGGCGCAGGTTTACAACATGGGCGGTGCGCGCTACAGCAACTGCTCCATGATTGAAGCTATCGACCTCTGCCAGAAGATCAGTGGCAAGCAACTGCGCTGGGAATATGTGGAACAGAATCGCCAGGGCGATCACATCTGGTGGATCAGTGATGTGTCGCGTTTCCAGGAGCACTACCCCTCCTGGAAGCCGCATTACGACGTGCCCGCCATCCTGCAGGAAATCTACGACATGAACCGGGAACGCTGGAGGAAGATCGCTTGATCCATGCGGAAAAGAAGAACGTTGTCGGCATCCTGGTGGACGTCATCGACTACGAGGGTGCGATCGCTTACGTGATCCGCGCTGCGCGCGAACGCCGCTCCGCATCGATTTCGGCGCTCGCGGTCCACGGCCTGATGACCGGAGCGCTGGACAAGGAACACAAGCATCGCCTGAACAATCTCGACATTGTGCTGCCGGACGGTCAGCCGGTGCGTTGGGCCCTGAACTTGCTTTATCGCGCGCCGCTGCGGGACCGCTGCTACGGTCCCAACCTCACTCTGTATTTATGTGAGCAAGCGGCCAAAGAAGGTCTGCCGGTTTTCTTCTACGGCGCAACCCCTTCCATCCTCGACGCCATGCGGGAGAATTTGCGAAAGCGGTTCCCCAACCTGATCATCGCCGGCATGGAACCATCGAAGTTTCGGCGGCTCAACCCCCAGGAAAAGATCGAACTGGCGGACAGAATCAAGGACTCCGGCGCCACCATGGTATTCGTCGGTCTGGGATGCCCGCGGCAGGAGGTTTTCGTTTACGAGTTCCACGACCTGCTGCCCATGCCCGCGCTGGCCGTGGGTGCGGCATTCCCGTTCATCGCGGGCGAAGTAAGGCAGGCCCCTCGCTGGATCCAGGACATGGGCATGGAATGGTTTTTTCGGTTGTGCATGGAGCCACGCCGTTTGTGGCGCCGCTACGTGTACCTGAATCCGGCGTACGTAACTTTGCTGATGCTCCAGCTGTTAGGGCTGCGCTCGTTTGATACGGACGGCGTTTCACCCAGTTCCGAGTTGCTGTATGGATAGTTGGTTCGTTGCTCTGTGTTCCCTGTGTCCGGATAACACCGAGCTTGTGGGTGCGGTCTCAGCTTTCACAAGAGATTAATCTAAGGAGAGGGCTTATGGGTTTTGTTGACGTTGCGGTTCGTCGCTTCGGAATTGCGGGGGAATTGCTCTCGTTCTTCTGGAACAACAAGCGCTGGTGGATGCTGCCCATCATCACCATCATCCTGGTTCTGGGCGTGGTGCTGGTGCTGGCGCAAAGCTCCGTCATCGCTCCGTTTATCTACACCCTGTTCTAGAGGAAGGTAATGGCAAATCCTGTGTGGCAAGGACTGAAGAATTTTTGGGCGGCATGGACCCGTCTGGCCAAGAAGATTGGAACCTTCCAGGCCCGGGTCATCTTGACCGTAATGTACGCTGTTGTGCTGCTGCCATTCGGACTCATGGTGCGCCTGTTTGCGGACCCACTGAGAATCAAAAAGCGCCCCACCGAGTGGCTCAACCACCCCGACGAAGTGATGGACATGCAGTGGGCCAAGAGGCAGTGAATCGTGGATATCCTGGGAATCTCCTGTTACTACCATGACGCGGCCGCCGTGCTGCTGCGTGACGGACAACTGATCGCCGCGTCGGAAGAAGAACGTTTCTCCCGCAAGAAGCACGATTACGGCTTCCCTAAGCAAGCCATCCAGTATTGCCTGGAAGCCGGCAAGATCAGTGGCCCCGATCTCGACTACGTCGTCTTCTTCGAGAAACCTTTCCGCAAGCTGGACCGCATCTTGGCCAGCGTCCTCGGCACCTACCCCAAGTCGTGGAAGGTCTTCCGCGAGTCCATGATTACCTGGGTGCTTGACAAGCTCTGGGTCGCCAGCACTCTGCAGAGCGAACTGGGCGTGAAGAAAGAGAAGGTGCTGTTTTCCGAGCATCACCTTTCCCATGCCGCCAGCGCCTATCTGTGCTCTCCCTTCGACGAGTCCGCGATCCTCACCGTGGACGGTGTCGGTGAGTGGGTGACCGCGACCTACGGCATCGGCCGCGGCAACAGTATCAAGCTGACCAAGCAGATGGATTTCCCGCACTCCATCGGCCTGCTCTACAGCGCCTTCACCGCCTTCCTTGGCTTCGAGGTGAACGAGGGCGAATACAAAGTCATGGGCATGGCGCCTTATGGCCAGCCCAAGTACGTGGACAAGGTTTGGAAGCTGGTCCACCAGAACAGCGACGGTTCCTTCGCGCTGGACATGGACTACTTCGAGTTCCACCATTCCACCGAGAGGACGTACAGCAAGAAGTTCGAGCAGTTGTTCGGAGAACCGCGTTCGACCAAGCTGCACTTCTTTACCGAGGCCACCGGCTTCCCCAAGTATTTCGGCGAACCGCCAGCCAATATCAAGGAGATCTCGAATCTCAACCAGCACTACGCCGACATCGCCGCCAGCATTCAGAAGGTGACGGAAGAACTGATTCTCGGCATGGCCCGCAACCTCCAGAAAGAAACCGGGCTGAAGAACCTGTGCATCGCAGGTGGCGTCGGGCTGAACAGCGTAGCCAACAGCCGCATCATTCGCGAAACACCGTTCGAGCAAGTCTTCGTGCAGCCGGCTGCCGGCGACGGCGGCGGCGCGCTCGGGGCTGCTCTGTGGGCCTATAACACGCTGCTCGGCAAGCCGCGCAACTTCCGCATGGACCACGCCTACTGGGGCCGCCACTACGGAGCATCCGAGATCAGTTCCTTCCTCACGGCAAACAACATTCCTTACAAGCTGGTGGAGAACGAAGATCACATGTTCGACCAGGTCGTGGAACGGCTGGTGAACGGCAAGGTCATTGGCTGGTATCAGGGACGCTTTGAGTGGGGACCGCGCGCGCTCGGCAACCGCAGCATCATCGCCGATCCGCGCAATCCGGAAATGAAGGACATCGTCAACGCTAAAATCAAGTTCCGCGAGCCCTATCGTCCGTTTGCGCCTTCCGTCCTGGCGGAATGCGCCGAGAAATATTTCGAGTTGCCGCACGCCACCAGTCACTACCCGGCACGTTACATGCTGTACGTCGTACCGGTCAGGCCGGAGGCACACAGTATCCTGCCCGCCATCACTCACGTGGACGGAACCGGCCGTCTGCAGACGGTGTTCAAAGATCAGAGTCCCCGTTATTACAAACTGATCGAACGTTTTGGCCAGGCAACCGGCGTTCCGGTACTGCTGAACACGTCGTTCAACCTGCGCGGTGAGCCCATCGTCACCACGCCGGCCAACGCGTTCAATACTTTCGTGAAGAGCGAGATGGACTGTCTTGTCCTCGACAACTACATCGTGGAGAAGTCGTCGCTGAACTGAAGTTCGAAGCACCTCCTCTTAATTTGTCGTTGTTCGAAACTGCAGTCGAGCAGGGTCGCTTCCCTGCCCTGATTGGGCAAATGAGCACAGACACCACGTTGAAACCGGTTGGCGTTCTGCGGACCGAGCCCGAACTCGGTCTCCACCCTCCGGCCGATCCTCGGGTCACAAGCCTTGGACCTTCGCTGCGAGCCGACTACGTGATCGTAGGCTCGGGTCTGACCGGCGGAACCATCTCCCGCTTCCTGGTTGACGCCGGGCGCGATGTGATCGTCCTCGAACGCCGCGCCCACCTCGGCGGCAACGTCCACGATCACAAGCATCCCAGCGGCGTCCGCATTCACACCTACGGGCCACACTACTTCCGCACCGGCTCGGAGGAGATCTGGGAATTCGTCAACCGCTTCGCCTCCTTTTATAAGTACGAGGCCGTCGTAAAATCCTACGTTGATGGCCAGATCGAAAACTGGCCCATCGCCGCCAGTTACATCCGCCGCACCGTGGGCAAGGATTGGAAGCCGTCGTTCACCGGCACCCCGGCCAACTTCGAAGAAGCCTCGCTGGCCATGATGCCCGAACTGGTCTACCGAAAGTTCGTTAAGGGCTACAGCGAGAAGCAGTGGGGCGTAAAGGCCACCGAACTCTCCGCCGATCTCGCCCGCCGCTTTGATGTGCGCGAAGACGACGAGCCTCGCCTCATGCGCCACAAATACCAGGGCATTCCCCGCGAAGGCTACGCGGAATTTACCAAGAGCATCCTCGCCGGCATTCCCGTCGTGCTCCACTTCGATTATCTGAAGCACAAGGAATTGATCAAGGCACGCAAGCTGCTGGTCTTCACCGGCCCCATCGACGAATATTTCGGCTACGACATGGGCCGGCTGCGTTACCGCGGCCAGCGACGTGAGCACTCCCATCTTCCAGGACACGACCTGGTTCAGCCCTGCGGTCAGGTCAACAACCCGGACTCCTCCAACGGCCCGTACATCCGCACCCTGGAATGGAAGCACATGATGCCGCCCGAGGAGATTCCGAACATCAAGGGCACGGTGCTTACGCGCGAGTACACGTACAGTCCGGAAGACACCAACCACCAGGAATATCCCTTCCCGGACAAGGAGAACCAGGAGCTTTACCAGCGGTATCGAGCGCGGGCGGAAGCGATCCCCGGATTGCTGGTTTGTGGACGCCTCGGAGAATACCGCTATTACGACATGGACCAGGCGATTGGACGAGCCATGATGCTGGCGCGCCAACTGCTCGCGGAAGAACCAATGCATGCCGCCTGTGCCGATTGAAGTGCGGCCCCTCAGGGCCAATCGTCCTCCCCTGAAGCTAGTTACTGGCTGCAGACGGTTACGCAGCTTGGTTTTGCGCACGTGAGGCTCAAGGTCGCGGCCTCCTTCCCAGAGGATGAGGACCAGCGACCAAGTATGGGCCCGTTTCACAAACTTGTCAGATGGGAACCAAGGGATCATGGCAATTGAATCAATGAAAACGTCAGCAGAAAATGCCCCTGCCAACTCCAGTTCGGAGTATTTCTACTCGGCGGCTTCGGTCATTCAAAGCGACCGCTACCGCTGGTTCATGCAAGACCTCGACCGGGTCGAGACTGAACTGAAGTACAAGTTCGAGCACAGCACCTCGGTTCGTGTTCAGTTGGCGATCAAGCGGGGGATCGACATTGTTGGCAGCTTCTTCCTGATCATTCTGCTCGCGCCCGTATTCCTGCTGACCTCGCTGGCGGTGCGCCTGACCTCGTCCGGCCCCGTCACGTACAGCGCCAAGCGCTGGGCGCTGAACCAGGGTCACTTCATCTGTCTGAAGTTCCGTTCCATGCGCACCGATCAGCACAAGGTCATGAACATCACCGAAGTAAAGGAGATGGAGAAGAACGGGATTCTCCTCAAGTTGAAGAAAGATCCGCGCCTGACCGCGATTGGCTCTTTCATCCGCAAGACTAGCATCGACGAACTGCCCCAGCTATTCAACGTGCTCAAAGGCGACATGAGCCTGGTCGGCCCCCGTCCCCTGGTATTGCACATGATGCAGCCCTATCCCAAGGTGCGCCGTGTCCGCTGCATGATGCGCCCCGGAATCACCGGCCTGTGGCAGATTCGCGATCGTGAAAACAACACCAGCGTCATCGGCATGATGCCGCATGACCTCGACTATCTGCTCAACTTTAATCTCTGGCTCGATATCAAGATTTTGCTGGCGACCCTGCCCGCGGTCCTGTGGGGTACGGGCGCCTGCTGAAGCGAACTCGCAAGTAGGTTCCGGAGCACTCTTCATGCCTTCCACCTATCGCAGAATTCGGCACAAAGCTTCCAAGACGTTCCTGCGCGCTCCCATCATCTGGATGCGCCATCGCGGCATCGATCGCAACGACGTGATGGTCGCCTCCTATCCCCGCTCGGGCAACACCTGGTTGCGCTTCCTTTTAACCAAGATCCTGACCGGCAAGTCCGCCGGCTTCGATAACGTGAACCGTGTCATCGCAGAAATCGGCATTCATAAGGATGCCCTTCCCTTGCTGCCCGGCGAAGGCCGCCTGATCAAGACCCACGAGCTCTACTGCCCCACCTACAAACGTGCCATTTATCTGATCCGCGATGTCAGAGACGTGCTGCTCTCGCAGTACTCCCGCGAGAACGAACTTGGCCTGGTCTGGTGGGGAAATTTCGACGGCTACATCAAGGCATTTCTGGAGGGTACCATCAACGGATTCGGTCCCTGGCAAGAGCACATCCCGCAATGGCTCGATTCCCCTCTGGCCAAGCGCGGCGATTTGCTCGCCGTCAAGTTCGCCGACATGCGGCGCAATACCCAATCGACGCTGGAACTCATCGTGGACTACCTCGGCCTGCAGGTGCAGCCTGCAGCGATCGCCGAGGCCATCGCCGATAACACAGTGGAAAAAATGCGCGCCCGCGAAGAGCGCTCCCAGAAACTGCACAAGAGTACCGGTGAGGAAGGCCGCTTTGTGCGCAAGGGTGCCATCATGGGTTGGCGCGAAAAATTCACCGAGCCCCAGCTCGAACTCATCGAGCGATACGCCGGAGAAACCTTGGCGCGCATGGGTTTCCCCAGTTGGAAAACCGTGCCGCGAAAAGACACGGAAGCGCAACTCACCGGCACCAACGCGTGAAAAAGACCGGATTCTCGCATGCTTGATACCGAACTAAAGTCCGCGGACCAGACAACCATCGCGCCCCTACGCCACCCGAACGCCTCGCGCGTGCCGTTCGTTCTGCTTGTACTGTCCATCCTGTTGGTCGTTTTCAATCGCGTCTACATCCCCAACATTCATTACGAC
Source organism: Terriglobia bacterium (assembly GCA_041485425.1). Lineage (GTDB taxonomy): Bacteria > Acidobacteriota > Terriglobia > Terriglobales > Acidobacteriaceae > JAIQET01. The sequence goes on from JBGPJK010000024.1 coordinate 22,432, forward strand.
TGGCTGAATTTCATTCCCGCACTGGCCACTATTTACATCGGCTACGCGGTGGTGGCGCTGCGCCGGACCTGCGGGCACATCGATTACGTGGCGCGCTCCCTCTCGGAAGACAAAGCCGTCCCCAAGCCCTTCGGATCCTCCTTGTTTTCTCCCTATTTCCGTTCCATGCTGCTGATGGCGCTGCTGCTGGTCGTGGCCGAGTTCGGTCTGCGCTGCGCCAGCTATCACCGTGCGCTTCTATACGAGCGCCAGGGAGATCTGCTTTATACCCCCGTGCCGAACCAGCAATACGTCGAGAAAATTTCCCTGACCCACTCCCAGATCAACGATCTCGGCCTCCGCGGCGCAGCCGTCGACACCACCGGCAAACGGATCGTCCTCTGCCTGGGGGACTCAGTCACCTATGGGTACGGCGTGGACGACAATCATACCTACCCCGCGGAACTGCAAAGCGCTCTCGACCGTGCCTATCCCGGCCGCTTCGCCGTGGTCAACGGCGGTGTCGACGGGTATCCCATACCTTTCATGCGGGAGAAGTTCCTTTATCTTTGGAACCTGGGCGTCCATCCCGATCTGGTCATCGTCGGCTATAGCTTCAATGAAGGCGGCCTGGGGCACCTGGTCGACAGCGACGCCAAAACCAAAGACAAGTTCGCTGCGGCCGTGCGTTTCAAGAACCACGTGCGCAGCATTGCGCTGTACAACCTCATCGTCGAGAACTGGGCCCGCCATTCCTACGACAAGATGAAGAAGTACATGGTCCCGGGCACCAATTTCAAAACGCTTTCCAAAGAAGATGTTGAGGTCCGTTACCAGAAATCACTCCAGGATTTTTATGATGACCTCACTGCCCGGCAGGTGAAACCCGTGTTCCTTCTGTTTACCGGTTTTGATGGCCGCACCGGTGTGTATGACACCAAGGGTCCGTTCCAGATCCAGTTCGGCGACTTTGCCGAAACACATGGAATCGCGTTGCTCCGCAGCAACCAGGCGCTGGTCGACCAGCAGTCACCAGCAACTGAGATCCAGAAATATTTCTTGGACCAGGTTCACATGAATGAGGCAGGCACGTTGCGAGTCGGACAAGGTATCGCGGCATTCCTCTCCTCTATTTCACACCATCCCTCTCCAGCCCAAACTTCCCGAAACCAATAAACCAGATCAAGTCATGTCAAAACGACGCATGGGAGATGTTGTTATGAAGTGTTCGGCTCCAGTCCATTTCTTTCGCTCTCGGGTTGCCCAATCCGTTCTCCGCATCGGCCTGCTGGCCATGTGCGTTGCCATGGCATTGGGTGTCTTTGGCCGGGCCGCTTGGGCGCAGCAGGGCAGCGCTGCCATAAAGCCGCAGACCTTCCCCATCAACCACATCGTCTTCATGATTAAGGAGAACCGGTCCTTCGACAATATCTTCGGGGCCTTCCCCGGGGCCAACGGCGCCACCAGCGGCCCCATTTCCACCGGGCAGATTCTCCAGTTGCAGCGCACTCCCGATGTCATGCCACGCGATCTCTGCCACACCTGGAACTGCAATATCGTGGCCCTCGATGGTGGCCGCATGGACAAGTGGGACGTCACCGTGGGGGATGTTACCTTCGCCTGCAACCTGAATGGTGACTACCTCTGCTACTCGCAGTACCAGCAGCAGGACATTCCCAATTACTTCACCTACGCCAGCACCTTCACCCTGGCCGATCACTACTTCTCCTCCATCCACGCTACCAGTAATCCCAACCATGTCTATACGGTCGCGGCCACTTCGAATGGAATCATCGGACAGGCACACTTGCAGACCAGCAGCCTGACCGGCGAATCGGGCTGCCAATCCGATCCCGGATCCTCGGTGAACGTCGTCGCCGAGAACGGTAACATTATCAGCCCCTTCCCCTGCTTCGATTTCATCTCGCTGGTCGACAGCCTCGATGCCGCCGGAGTCTCCTGGTCGTACTACACGCCAGCCGGCAGTTCGTACAACCCGTTGGAGGAGATCAATCACATCCGCAACAACCCAACGGAATGGGGCGCGCACATCAAGGATTCCAGCCAGTTCGCCACCGATGCGGCCTCGGGAAACCTGCCGGCCGTAACCTGGTTCGTGACCAACGATAACGTCAGCGAACACCCCCCGAATAGCATGTGCAATGGTGAAAACTGGGATGTGCAGCAACTCAACGCCATCATGGCCGGGGATTGGTTGCACACCGCCGTCTTCCTGCTCTGGGATGACAGCGGTGGCTTCTATGACCACGTTGCCCCGCCGACCTTCGACCAGTTCGGCCCCGGGCCTCGCGTTCCTCTCGTCATCATTTCGCCGTACGCTCTGCCCGCGCACGTCTCCAGCACGACGTACGAGCATTCGTCATTGCTCAAGTTTGCGGAAGCAATTCTCGGCCTGCCCGCGATTCACGAGCGCGATGCCGACCCGCGAGTGGGGGACATGCTGGATTCGTTTGACTTCAACCAGACCCCGCTGCCCACGCTGACCTTGGCCACGCGCTCCTGCTCTCCGGCCTCGCAAAGCACTCTCAGCTTCCCACCGCAGGCGGTCAACACTTCCAGTGCGGTGAAGGCGGTGACGGTCTCCAACTTCAGCTTGGTGACCCTGAACGTCACCAAGGTTGCCATCACCGGCGCGGACTTTACCCAAACCAACACCTGCTCTCCGCCTCTTCCGCCCCCCGCACCCAAGGTCCACACTTGCACGGTCAGCGTGACCTTCAAACCCACCGCCACCGGTCCCAGGGCGGGCACACTCACCATCACCGATACTGATCCCTCGGGCAACCAGGTCGTCGCTCTGAGCGGGGTTGGCAGCAACGTTAGCCTCACGCCGAGCCCGTTAAGCTTCGGCACCCTCCAGGTTTCTACCACCAAGGTGCTCACATCCACCCTCAAGAACCTGAACAGTTCAACCCTCACTATTTCGAGCATAGTGGCCTCAGGGGACTACACCCAGACCAATACCTGCGGGAGCAGCCTTAGCTCGGGCGCCAGTTGCGCTATCACCGTCACTTTCCGACCCACTGTGGCCGGGGTGCGCTACGGTACCGTCGCTGTCACCGACACCGACGGCAGTAGTCCGCAGGTGCTGAACTTGACCGGCATCGGCTCAGCCGTCACTCTGTCTCCTGCCTCCCTGATCTTCCCCACCCTCAGTCTGGGCACCACCAGTGCGCCGAAAACGGTGACCATGACCAACACTGGCGCTACCACTCTGACCTTCACCAATCCCAACCCTGGCGGCGGGCCTGCCATCACCACCTTGGGCACCTTGCAGCAGACCGATTCCGACTTCGCGATTCAGAGCACCACCTGTGGCAGCAGCTTGGGAGCCGGAGCCAGTTGCACGATCAACATCACCTTCACCCCCACCAACCCGGGCGCGCGAGCCGGAGACTTGTTCATCTTTGATTCCGAGGCCGCAACCAGCCCGCAGACTTTACTGTTGACGGGTAACGGCGCGGCCAATGCCACGCCATGGATCAACAATCCTCTAGTGCCGACCAAGGCTGCTCCGGGAGGAGCCAGCTTTACCCTCACGGTGAACGGCACAGGGTTCATTTCCGGCGCCACGGTGAATTGGAATGGGGCCGCGCTGGCCACCACCTTTGTCAGTGCTTCAACCCTGACCGCCACCGTATCTGCATCCAACATCGCGACTGCGGGCACCGCTTCCATTACCGTCACCAACCCCACTCCTGGCGGGGGCATTTCCAACCTCGCTCTTTTCCATGTCACCCCGGGTGGCACGCCGGGCACGCTGCTCAAAACGGACTTCGCGGTGGGCACCGCTCCGCTGGGGGTTGCCAGAGGCGACTTCAACGGCGACG
>JBGPJK010000025.1:0-25077 GCA_041485425.1 Terriglobia bacterium
ACATGATTTCTGCATTGTGCCCTGCCTCTCTGTCCCACTGATCGAGCAACTTGAAAAACCTTATGAGCGCCGCGATCGATTCCGGGTCAAGTCTTCCCTCGGGCGCGTCGCGAAGCTGTTCCATGCCGGGGGCACCTTCGATGCCCTCCCCGCGTTGAACTGCCCCCGATAATGTTGGCCGCTCACGCACAATTTCACCCGGCAATGCGTTCTAGCTGATCGAGTAGAGTTTGACTGCGTTTTTCCAGAAGTTCTTTTGCGTGTTGTTTTTCTTTGCTGGGACTGAAGAAAATACCGATGGAGTCCGCGATCTTTTCTTCTTCGTGTTCGATCCCGTCTAATTCCTGCAGAATTGCGCGAATTTCAAAAAGAGTGTGCGCATGTTCGCGGAAAGGAATCTCGCGTTTTTTCAATTCACGAATAAGACGATCCAGATTTTCCATTCCCTGGGCGCGGCGCACAAAGATTTGCATCCCGCACCCATCGCAGACGAAATACGATTTCCGATTTTTATCGGTTCTTTGATCGAGTTCCTTACCACACAAAAAGCACGGCAAAACCGGCATTCTTGATCCTCCCCAACGTTAACGTTATGAATGGCCGCCCTTTCGACCAGGGCGGGGTTTCAATTCCAGCCGGGAATACAAATGACATCAGGAATCCTTCACCATCCAGCTGAACCTCCTGAGCAACATTGGATAGAGCAGCGAAGAGTAGGAAAATGCTGCGCCGATCCATGACCCAGACCGTGAGACTGGCGTTCTTTTCGAGCAGGTGAATGGACCTGGCTGTCGTGACGCGGCGTGACCCGGCGGGAGCCGACATCAGCAGATCTTTCGTCAGATACTTCGCCAGGTAATGGGAGACGCGGTGAACATCGACGTACCGGATGTCCACGATGCTGCCCCCACCCAGAGAACTCCACGCCACTGAAATCCAGCGTTGTGCGATGAAACGGTCGAGCAGAACGTGTAGGTGGGGAACGCCGCTCTTGTGGAATTCCAGGATTGCGATGTACTTGATCGAGGAGCCATGCTTCCGCAGCAGATAGACGCGGAATTTATTGAACACCCGGCGCAGATAACGGACCGGGTCACCTTCGATTTTCCGGGGATCAAGAGTGAGTGTTAACAGCCTATTCAGATGATTCCGCTCGGCGACTGTGCAGATCGCCTGCTTGTAGCGCCAAGCTTTACGTGGGCCGCAATAAGCGCAATCCCACGTCTTGCAGTCGCCCCGAACCGCCTTCTCAGTCCCGTTCTCCAGCAGTCCCCTGAATGTGCGAGAACCGCAGTACCGTTTGCGCCCGCGTTTCTGTAACTCGTTGTGAACGTTTGTGTAACGATTACTCTGTATTACGTCAAGAGAAGAACCCCGCTGCGTCGCTGCGCTCCGCAGCACGGCGCTCGCTTCGCTCGCGCCGCTGGGGGCTCCGCCCCCAGACCCCCGACCACTTTTATGCTGAGAAACGGCAACCCCAAGATCAACATCAACCCCAACATCAACACCAACCCCGTCAAAATGTGGTGGGCAAGCCCCCGGTTTTCGGCCGGACGTAATTGGGGTTCCTGGTCCTACTCTCAGCCCCGGACCGGAGTGGTCAACCGGTACCCCGGAATTGTTTCGGACCGCACCCCGCTTGCCCGTTTCTGAATTACTGTCCACGGACCGCTATGCTATACACCTGAACTATCGAAATCCGTTTCAACTCGCGAGAACTTTATGAAACAAAAACAACCGGCTGCTGCATGGGCCAAGAAACTAGACAATGAATGCCTCCAATTTCTAGCCGGAGTTCGCTACGCGAGATGGGCAAACAGGGAGATCAAGGATCCCGAAGAGGCCAGGAACTTTGTGAACGATGTATTGCCTAAACTCTTCCCCGGTTTTGCGCAGGGCCGAAAAATAGCTATTTCCGCTGAGCTGCTGGAGAGTCTCAAATCAGCCGGCATGCCCATGGGTGAGAATTTCACACCCGGCGAACACAGGCTCCCTGAAAATACAGCTCGAATCTTCGAGAATGTTGAAATGATTCAACAGATATTCAACGACGAAGACTTTCGAAAAAAATTCCCAGTGGTCGCAGCATTCGGGTTGACGTTTGTACAGGATGTGTTTTCAGGCTTAGCTCTGCACCAGTTTGGCACCGAGGATCTGAGCGTCGACCAGATGTGCTGGGCTGCAGGTGCCACTCTGGAATGGTTCGGCAAAATGCTAAAGGAAAGGAAACCTCCCGATGTTGGCAAGGGCAGAGCGAATGTCGAACTTCTGGAACTCATCCGAAAGATTCGTACTCACGAGACAAAGAAATTGAAGCCTAAGGAACTTAGGCAGGCATTGGAGTATGCCGGGTACTACGTCTCTGACGAGGAAGCCCTCAGGCTATTCGAGTGGCGCGCCAAAAAAAAAGGTCAATTGTAGACTACTATCGTTCGGGAACGTCCTGAGCGGTCGATAGAGCCTGTTAGCACTCACCGACGGGAGCCAGGGCCGCCGATGCCGCAAATCGGCGGTGACCACGGGTCAATCAGTGAAATGGGGATGTTTCAACAGCTGAATCGGTCTTAATTTCCTTCTACAATGTTCGAATGAACACGCCACTTGTTCATATCGACGCCGGTACCTTTCAGAAGCAGCTTATACAGCTGGCGGAAGCCGTGGCACAGAAGGTAAAGAGAGAAGCACCCGGTCTGCTTCCTGGAGTGCCAGCCTTCGTGTCGTTCGACCTTCACATCCTCACACGACAGGCCATGCACACGTACGATCTGTTTTTCTACCTCAACGCTGATGAACGGCGTGAAAAGGACTGCTACTGGCGGCCTGCGTACAGCGTCGTGATTCTTCCGCTGATACGCAACATGATTGATTGTCTGTACAACATCACTGCAATTTTGCAGAATCCCGGAGCGAACGGCCCTTGGTACAAAATGAGTGGGTTCAAGAAAATGCTCGCCGCTCTGAATGAAGATGAAGCGAGATACGGTGGACGCCCGGATTGGGATCTGTGGATTAAGAAGGGGCGCGATTTCTTTGATTTCGAGATTCGAAAGCATGGCTTAAAGATGGCGGAAGTTCTGGCTCAGCCGCCTTGGCCTACCCTTGGGCAGTACATCAACCGTCAACAACCGGGAGGGACATTCACGCCGCATCAGAATTTTCTGAGGAGTCTTATGTATGGGCCATGGCGCGAGTATTCGGCTATGGCACACGGCGGTTCCGAAGGGGTGACGCCCGTCGCAGTGTACTTTGTCTCCGATTCCCTTCAGCACGAGCAGAGAGATGAGTTCGAAACTCATCACCCACGACTTCTTTTTATGCACATCACCCGTGCAGCTGCGATGTTGCTTTGCATAGTGACCGAAATACAAGCATACTTTCGCTTTGACGGGGCGAGAATCAACGAGCGCATACACGAAGTGTGGCAGGCGCTAAAACCCGCCTTCGAAGTGAAAGAGTTGTACGATCAACGATATGGACAACTCATGAGGAACAAGGGAATAGAGGCTTAGACACGCGGCAGGACTAGAGCGGCGCACGATTTCCGACCCAAATATGTCAATGAGTGTAATCGCGATTTTGCGCCAAGTACCAGTTTGGGAATCACCCCGCCCCTTTTTCGTGATTCTCATGTTCGCCTCGCACGGCACGGCGGAAAATTGAAAGTAACCGAATAACGGTTCCCCGACGAACGCAACACCAGACAGGAGGGCCAGCATGACGAGCACGGAGCAACATCGGGACTCAATTTCCAGAAGCTGCCAGCGGGCGACCACCGGCGCGCTGACATTAGCGATGCTGTTTCTGTCACTACTGGCGACTATTCCACGGGCGCAAGCGCAGGAGCACACACGGTTCATCTTGCTCTACTCATTTAAGGGTGGCAGGGATGGGGCGGCTCCCATCGGTGGTATGGTACGGGACAAGCTAGGCAACCTTTACGGCACGACCGCCGGTAACCTTTGCGGCAACCGCTACGGAACGGTGTTCAAGCTGGACCCACGTGGTAACCAAACCGTTCTCCACAGCTTCGAAGGCGGTGCGGACGGAGAAGCGCCTCTCAACGCTCTGATCCGAGACGCAGCCGGGAACCTTTACGGCACTACATACGGCGGTTTGGGAACTGTGTTCGAGGTGGACGCGACCGGTAAGTACACGGTGCTATACAACTTCCGTGGCGGTGCGGACGGGTGGAACCCCGACGGCGTGTTGATTCGGGACTCGAACGGAAACCTGTACGGCACCACTTCGAACGGCGGCACGAATGAATACGGAACGGTGTTCAAGCTAGATTCAAGTAGTAACAAAACGACGCTGTACAACTTCAAAGGTACTGACGGCGTCGGCCCATTCGCCGGTTTGATCTCGGATGTCACGGGTAACCTGTACGGCACCACCGGCTACGGTGGCGCTTATGGTTTCGGAACTGTGTTCAAGCTGGACCCCAGTGGTAATGAAACGGTGCTGTACAGCTTCTCGGGCGGCAGTGACGGTGCAGCGCCCATAACCGAATTGATCCGAGATGCAATTGGCAACCTCTACGGTACGACTAGCGGGGGCGGCGCTTACGGCTGGGGAACGATATTTAAGCTGGATCCCAGTGGTAATGAAACCGTCCTGTACAGCTTCACAGGCGGGCAGGACGGAAAATTTCCCTATGGTGCGTTGCTCTGGTCGGAGGGTAATTTCTACGGAACCACTAGCGATGGCGGTGCTTTCGGCTTAGGAACAGTATTCAAGCTGGACCCAAGTGGTAACCAAACCGTTCTGTATAGCTTCAAAGGCGCTGGGGACGGAGCGTTGCCTTATAGCGGGCTGATCCGAGACGCAGCAGGCAACCTCTACGGCACGGCTGCCTATGGCGGTGTCTACGGGTGCGGAACGGTATTCCGGGTGACCCCTTAGGTTTGCAACTGGCAAAACACAACTGCCCGTTGCTCTTGACTCTTGTTAGTTGATGAAAACAGGCGTGGGTGTTGAAAAACTCACTTTTCCTCCAAAACAGCCGAAATTGGGGGATAGAAAATGTCCAGGCGACCCGAGGAAATCGTTTATAGGGCATCCTGACGCGATTTTATTTCGGTGAATTTCTCGGGAGGGAGTTTTTCAACACCCACAGGCGTTTACACCAACTACCCCGAACGGCCATTTACGAGATAGCTTTTAGTTAAGCCTGGAAACTCCTTGGTTCGCGAATCCACTTAGAAACGATTCCCATCACGAGTCCTTGAGGTGGATCAGTCCGGCGCTCTGCGATTCCGCCGGCCAAAACTTGGCTACCGCGGGCAGGAAAACGCGCGACCCTGATGCGCCGGGACTAGAGACCTCGGTCTCTTGACAGGCCACTCCGGAATCACCTAATCTTTTTTTCGATGGAAAGTTTGGGTCCCATGAAGCGCTGGAAATGGGTGCTCCTCGTCTTCGAATTGGCGCTGTTTGCGCTGATCCTCATCCTGCCTCAGGTGGAGCTGCCGGAGTTTACTTTCCATGGCGGGACCGCCCCCATCGCGACCAAGGCGCGTCTGACGTCGCCGCCGGTCCGCTCGGCAATTGTCGTGGTTTCCGTTGGATGGTCGCTTCCCACTCAAACCCGGGAAGCACGGATGGAGCGCAGCGTTGTGCCCACTCCCACCGCTTCCCAGTCCCGGCTCTCCCTGCTTTGCACTCTGCTCTGCTAATCGTCTTTCTTCCTGATTCCCTTACTCACCCTGATTAAGCCAAGTTTGCTCCGCGCGGGCGTGCCTGCTTCTTCATTGCGGGTGCGCGGGGCCTCGGGGCAGCCATACCGGTTGCGGTTGTGTACTGGGTTTTTGAGCAGAGGACCCGGTCCCCAACTGGCGAGTGGCTGCCCCGATTTCGAAAGACAGCAATTAGCAACTAGCCATTAGCTCTCAGCACCTGTTTCTTCCACTTCGGACCCAATTCGGGCCCGCATCGGCGAACCCCAAGATACGAATCCGGGGGACCGCATGATGGTGGTGCGATGATCTCCGATGGGTGATCGCTAATTGCTAATTGCTAGTCGCTAGTCGCTGATTCACCTTACCCGCGCCAAGACCAACGTCACATCGTCCGGCTGCTCGTTCGCCCCGATCCAGTCATCGACGGCAGCGGTCACGATTTCGCTGATCCGCGGCAGCGGCAGTTCCCGGTTCTCCCGCACCAGCTCGATCAATCGCTGCTCGCCGAATTCGCCAAACTCATTTTCCGGCTCGGTCACACCGTCACTGAAAGCCAGGAAAATCTCGCCGCGTCGAAGTTGGACACTGCCCTCTTCGTAGCTCATGCCATCAAACAGGCCCACCACCGTCCCGCCCGCTTCCAGCCTGCGCACGGTCCCCTCTTCGGTCATGACAATGGGTGGCAAGTGGCCACCATTGCTGTAGGTCAGCTGGTGCACCCGCCCGTCGTAGATTCCCAGAAATAAGGTCGCGTACTTTTCCGCAGGCGTGCTCTCGTACAGCTGATGATTCAGCAGGGCCAGCAGCGTACCCGGCGACACCTCTCCACCGTGTAACCCGGAAGCCAGCATCAGCCCCGATCCTGCCGCCGCACCCACCGCCACTGGTTCGCGCAAGATCGGAGTGCCCTCCAGGCTGTAAGCGCGTACCGCGGAGTGGATGGTCGCCATCAACAGCGCCGCCGAAATCCCTTTCCCGCTGATGTCACCCACCGCCAGCAGCAGTTTGTCGGAATCCACGGTCAGGAAGTCATAGTAGTCGCCGCTCACCGTGCGCGCCGGCCGGCAGAAGCCGTGTACCTCCAGTGACGCCAGTTGTGTAATCTGCTTGGGAAAAAGCTGCGCCTGCACTTCCTGCGCAATCGCCAGCTCGTTCTGCAGCCGCTGCTTTTCCTTCTGCTCTTCGATCAGCTTCTCGATCGACGCCGTCATGGAGTTGAACGAGTTCGCCAGGGTCGCCAACTGGTCGCTGGACTTGACCGGAATGCGGTGGCTGAAATCGCCGCGGTTGATGTGCTTGGTCGCGTCATAGAGCTGGGCCACGGCACCCGTGACCGTACGCGTCAGGCGCACCCCAATCAGCAGCGCCAGGGGCAGGAGAACCACACCCAGAATGATGGCCAGGGCCAGCAGAATGACCTCCACCCCCTTGGCGAAATCGCCCAGCGCAGCAAACAGCCGGGCATAGAGTATGGAAGGTCGCGTCTGCACCCGCAGCAGCGCTCCGGCGTTCTTTTGCTCGCCGCTGGCCCAATCCACCACCGGCAAGGGAGCCCCGAAGGTGATCTCCCGGTCGAAGCTTCCCGTCGCTGCGGGCAGCGTACCCGCGGTGAACGTAGGGCGAAGGGTTTCATTGCCGCCCTCCACCACCATGCCCTGTTGGCCCTGGCGCAGGACGATTCCGTCGTTCTTGGAGGTTCCCGCCGCAATCAGCGCCTTCGAGGCGTTGGCTGGCGGGTTCGCCCCTTCACCTTGCTTTGGCAGTTCAAACCCGGAGACGTACAGCGTGATCTCACCCAAATCAGTCGCGATCTTTTCAATCAGATGCTTGTCCAGAGGCCCGCTGGAGATGACCGTCAACTTCTGGCCGTGCACCGGCAGCGTGGTCGCCGCACGCAGATACAGGTTTCCCCGGTCGCGAACGATCTGGTGAAACTCAGCAGCCAGTGCAGCGGGCAGCGGGTAGGGGGGCGTGCTGCCGCACATGGGAAGTGGCTTGCCGTCCAGCCAGGCGCACACCTGGTGGTGGGTCCAGGCGGGGTCACGCCGGCGCAGTCCTTCCAGCGACTCGGCCACCGGCGGTTCTCCCCGTTCCAGCCGTGCCGCTAGTTCGTTGGCGACCGCCGCATTTACCGCCTGCATGCTCCGCAGCTGCGAGTTGAGCTCCGAGATCACAACAAAGTTGGCAAACTGTCCGGAAAACAGGTAAAGCGAAGCCGCGGCCATGGCGACCATCAGCACCGCCGGGATCACGCCGATGAACACATAGGTGACGATCAGCCGGTTGCGCAGCCGCCACAGCAGTTTGGCCTTCAGCCAGCGATAAACCAGGATGAGGAACAGAAAACCAACGACGAAGCTTAAGAAGGTGACCCACCCGCCCAGGCCCTGCCCATAGGAGACCTTGAACAGCCCGAGCAGCTTCTGCAGCACGACCAGAAACACATCCAGTCCCAGGAGGTACCAGGCACTCCGCGCCACACGCGTAGTGGGCAGGAGGTCTCGAACCCCGAGCCAGATTCGCAGATTGCGGTAGGACAGTTGCATCATGGCCAGACTCGATTATAGAGGGACGGGCCTCGGACGTCAGACCTCAGACTTCGGACTTCTTAAGTGTGTTGCCTGACGTCTGAGGTCTGAGGTCCGACGTCCGAGGTCTGCCCTCAGATCTCCGGATAAAAGTCAAAGAAAGCGTCCAAGCTGGTCTTCAACTGTTTCTCGATCTCTTCCTTGCTGCCTTCGAGCAGGTGCATGGTGACCCGCGCCTCGCGCCCGTTCTTCAGCTTCAGCGTCGCGTCTCCCACTTCCGCCACTTCGTCCGAGGGCAGCAGCCGCATTCCGTAAATCAGCGTCAGGTTTGCCATGAAGCAATTCTACTGCCGCCTGTTAAAATCCCTCCGTGCTCCGAAACATCCTGGCAATCCTGATCAGCCTCGGCGTGGGGCCACTGGCGATCGCGCAACAACCCGCGCAGCCGCAAGTGAAGGTGAATGTGCTGAACGTCTGCGCCCCTTCGCCGGAAGAGCAGCAGCAAATTGCTTCCGCCCTGGCCAAGGTTCCCAAGCAACCGCTTTTCAGCCCCGATTTTGAGGTCGCCCGCGGACGCTCCACCCTCGCAGAGAGCCCTGATTTCCTGCAGCCCGGTGCGGGGGCTCAGGTTGCACCCGACTCGGCGACCGCGACCTGGGTTCGGATCCGCCACGAATTCTCCGTGCAGGCCCTGTTCTCGACCGTGCAGTATTCCTTCAGCGTGGACTCCAGGAACATGGTTGAGACCCTGGTGCTCCGGGTGCGCGATCCCAAGGACTTGCTGGAGGTGGCGATTGAAGACAGCGCGTCCTCCGTGACCACGCCCGCGACTATGCTGGCCACCGACACGCCCGCCAGCCGCATCAAGCTGGAACGCTTTGGCAAGTCTTCCATCGTGCTGGCCCGCTGTTTGGCGACGGAAGGAGCACCGGCCCCGGACCAGCACGCCTACGAACCGCTGTTCCAGACCGCATCCGCCATTGTCGCCAACTATCGTGGCCTGCTGGGCGCCCGCCACACGGTGCCCGACGAGCTAGCGCGGATTGGCGGTACAGCGAAAAGCAAGCCCAAAACGCCGCTCAGCAAAAAGCCGGCGCCAGGGAAACCAATGTAGCGCCGGCGTCTCGCCGGCTGTCGCGGAGGCGTCCCGCCTCCGCTGCCAGAGAGCAAGACGCCGCCGGCGACACCGTGAAACCAAATCAGAGATTAGCCATCTAAAACCTGCGACTCTTTAACTTATGGATAACATTCGCAACGTCGTCGTAATGGGCTCCGGCTGTGCCGGACACACCGCCGCACTCTACACCGCACGCGCCAACCTCAAGCCCCTGGTGCTGGAGGGCCACGAGCCCGGAGGCCAGCTTTCCCTCACTACCCTGGTGGAAAACTTTCCCGGCTTCCCCGAGGGCATCCAGGGACCGGAACTGATCGAGAACATGCGCAAGCAGGCGGCGCGCTTTGGCGCCGAGTACCAGCACGGCCATGTGGTCAGCGCCGACCTCCGCACCCGCCCGTTCCAACTCAATCTGGGCAAGGAAACCGTCCATACCCGCACGCTCATCATCGCCAGTGGCGCCTCAGCGCGCTGGCTGGGACTGCCCAATGAGCAGGCCCTGATTGGACACGGCGTGTCTTCTTGCGCCACCTGTGACGGCTTCTTTTTCTCCGGCAAGGAAATTACCGTGATCGGCGGCGGCGATTCCGCCATGGAGGAGGCGCTCTTCCTCACCCGCTTTGCCACCAAGGTCACGCTCATTCACCGCCGCGACCAGTTCCGCGCCTCCAAAATCATGCTCGACCGCGCCCGCCACAACCAGAAAATCCGTTTCCTGACCGACACCGTGGTGGACGATGTTTTCGACGTCTCCAGGAAAGAAGTCACCGGGCTCAAGTTGCGCAATGTGAAGACCGGCAAAATCTGGGACCTGCCCGCCAGCGCCATGTTCCTGGGCATCGGTCACATTCCGAATGCCAAGATGTTCGACGGCCAGCTGGATACCGACCCGGACGGATACCTGAAGACGACGAACTGCGTTTTCACCCGCGTGCCCGGCGTCTACGCTTGCGGAGACGTCCAGGACCGCCGCTACCGCCAGGCCATCACCGCCGCCGGCACCGGGTGCATGGCGGCATGGGAAGTGGAGAAATTTTTGGAAGAGGAAGGGCGGTAGTCAGGAGTCAGCAGCTAGTCCCAGTGCTCTGACGGAGCGCCGCTCCGCGAACTCTGCGGCAGTTCTCCACGCGCTCTGCGATTTAAGATTTTCGTGCTCTACGCACCCCCAGCCCACGTCCACCCTTTGTATTGCTCCCGCAATGCGCTCTTCAACAACTTCCCGGTGGAGGTGTGCGGCAGTTCCTGCACGAACACAAAAGCCTCGGGCAATTGCCACTTCGAAAACTTCTGCCCCAGATAGCTGCACAGCTCATCCGCGCCGAGCTTCTCCCCATCTTTGCAGACAATCAGCGCCAAGGGCCGCTCGTCCCACTTGGGATGGGACACCGCAACCACTGCCGCCTCCTTGATGGCCGGATGATCCATGAGCGCGCTCTCCAGGTCCACCGAACTGATCCACTCCCCGCCTGACTTGATCATGTCTTTCGTGCGATCCACGATCTTCATGAAGCCTTCCGCGTCGATCGTGCACACATCGCCGGTGCGAAACCAGCCGTCTTCCGTCCAGCGCCCACTTTCTTCCGGCATGTTGTAGTAGCTGGCGGCAACCCAGGGCCCGCGTACTTGCAGTTCGCCCACGGTCTCACCGTCCCACGGCGCTTGGCCTTCAGTTCCCATGGCGCGCATCTCCACGAAAGGCAGCGGCCAGCCCTGGCGGCAACGCACCGCATATTTTTGTTCAATGGGCAGCTCCCGCATGTAGGATTTCAGCCGGCTGACCGTGGCCGCAGGTGTGGTCTCGGTCATGCCCCACAGGTGCAGGATGCGGATACCCTGGCGGTCGAAGCCTCGGAGCATGCTCTCCGGCACCGCACTGCCACCCACCAGGCCGCGCAGAGTGGGCGCCAGCTTCCAGCGTTCGGGTTCCTTCTCCAGCTGTTCCAGGATGCGCAGCCAGACAGTCGGTACAGCGGTGGTCACGGTCACCTGCTCGGATTGAAACAACTCCAGCAGACTCTCGGCATCGGTATGCTGGCCGGGTAAGACCAGCTTCGACCCCAGCATCACGCCGACATACGGAATCCCATGCGAATTGGCATGGAACATCGGTGCCAGCGCCATCAGTACGTCTTTTTGTCCCACCCCAAACGCGTCCGGCAGCGCGAAAGCAAACGAGTGCAAGACCAGTGCGCGGTGGGAGTAGAGCACTCCCTTCGGCTTTCCCGTGGTGCCGGAGGTGTAACACATGGCGGCAGCTTCGTTCTCTTCCAGTTCGGGGTAATCGAATGCTCCTTCACCCTGCGCGATGAATTCTTCGTAGCTCTCGTAACCCACCGTAGCCGTCGAGTGGGGAACGACTAGCACCCGTTCGAAGCGAGCCTGGTCCTTGAACTTCTCGAAAAGGGGAAGCAGCACGTCATCCACGATGAGCACGCGGTCGCCCGCATGGTTCGCGATGTAGCCGATCTCGTTGGGATGCAATCTCAGGTTGAGGGTGTGTACCACCGCGCCGCACGCCGGAACGCCGAAATAGGCTTCGAGATGCCGGTAGTGGTTCCACATCAGCGTGGCCACCCGGTCTCCGCGCCGGATACCTGCCCGTTGCAGCGCCCTGGCCAGTTGCCGCGCGCGCCGGTGGAAATCGGCGTAGGTGTAGCGGTGAATGGATCGATCAGGCAACCGGGAAACTACTTCCACCTTGCCAAAAAGCTGGTTGGCCCGCTCCAGCAGATGCACCAGGGTCAGCGGGTAATTCATCATCAACCCATCCATGCCATTCTCCTACGGGCGACGGATGCTAGCACAGTCCCGGCCCCCGCGCCAAAACCTCCATGGATTAAACTAAGAACGGAGAACCGGGAACCGAGAACTGCTCCTATGAACTACCGCACATTAGGCCGCACCGGCCTCGAGGTCAGCGAAATCAGCTTCGGTGCGTGGGCCATCGGCGGCAGCAGCGAAGCTGCCGGCACGCAATGGGGATGGGGCGAGGTCCCCGAACGCGATGCCATCGCTGCCGTGCGCCGCGCCCGCGAACTGGGAGTCAATTTCTTCGATACTGCCGACGTGTACGGCAACGGCCGCAGCGAAGACATGCTCGGCAAAGCTCTGGACGCACACTGGGACAAGGTGTGGGTCGCCTCCAAAGTCGGTAACGTGGTGCGCAACGGGGTGGGAGCGAAAGACTGGAGCCGCCAGCACATCATCCGCTCCTGCGAGACCAGCCTGCAACGCCTGAAGAAGGATGTGATCGATCTCTACCAGCTGCACAATCCCGAGGAGTACGACATCCGAAACGGCGATTGGCCCGAGACCCTCGAGCTCCTGCAGAAACAGGGCAAGATCCGCTGGTACGGCGTTTCCGTCGACTTGCCGGAGGAAGCCATGGCCGTGCTCGAGCGCGGCAAAGCACACGTCATTCAGCTCCCCTACAACGCTCTTCGCCTCGAAATGGAGGAGCAGGTTCTTCCGCTCGCCCGCAAGCACCACATCGGCATCATCGCGCGCGTGCCGCTTTACTACGGCATCCTCGCCGGAAAATTCAAGCCCGACACCATCTTCCCCAAAGATGACCACCGCTCACACACGCTGCCACCAGAAACCATGCGCGAACTCGTGCCCCGCGCCGAGCGCTTGCGGGAATTAGCGGGCATCGCCCCCGGCGACTCCACCGCACTCGGTCAGTGGTCGCTGAAGTTCATTCTCGCTAATCCGGCAGTCTCGACCGTCATTCCCGGCGCCCGCAACCCGCAACAGGCGGAGAAAAACTCCAGCGCTTCTGACGGTGCACCGCTGCCCCAGGACCAGCTCCAAGCCGTCCGCAAGTTGTGGCGCCACGATCCGTGGCTGCGCCAGTTGCGCACGCAGTTATGAATCAGAGAGACGTTGCTGGCTGCATCTCCTCTCCCAATTCCCCGCAGGTTACTTCGGTTATCTTCGACGGACCCGGCATTCTCGTTAAGCTGCAACTGTAGAACAACTTCCCATGAGACGCTGGATGGCAATCGCGCTTCTGGCATTCTCCACGACAGCGATCGTCTCTCCCGATTTCTCACTGGCCCAGCAGGAACAACCTGAAACCAGGCGCAAAGTGGTCAACAAGGTGGTACCGCTGTATCCCGCCATGGCCCGTACTATGAACCTGCAAGGCAGCGTGAGGGTGGAAGCCGTGGTGGCCAGCAATGGCATCGTAAAGTCCGTCGCCGTGAAGGGTGGACACCCGGTGTTGGTGCAGGCCGCGGAGGCCGCCGTCCGCAAGTGGAAGTGGGAGCCGGCGGCGCATGAGACCCGCGAACCCATCGAAATAAGGTTCAACCCCAACTGATCCCGTCATTCCCCTGTCGCATCCCGGCACTACCGCCTGTGATGGGGTAGTGGGTCAGGGCTCTTGTTTTAAAGGGCGTCATCCCGAAGCCCCGCGCTTTCACCAGCGGGGCGAGGGATCTGGCGCGAAGTATTTCAAACTGACCCACTACCTGTGATGGCGGTCATACCTCCAATCCTCTCCGGTTGTGATACAAATTTCTGTGAACTTCATGTACGCGCAAGGCACTCATACACTCATCCCATCTAATGCTGCGGGCATTCCGTGCTGAGGGCGCTCTTCATTTATCTCTCGGAGAGCCGCCACCTGCGCGGAGTGGCCGAGCGCTCCGCCATCGGCCAGCGCATGTCCTCGCGCTTTGTGGCCGGCACCCAGCCCGAAGACGTGCTGCGCGCCGCTCTCGCCGTCAACCAGATGGGCATGGGCGTCTCCATCGACAACCTGGGAGAGAACGTCACCAACGCCGACGAGGCCCGCGCCAGCGCCCAGCTTTATCACCACCTGCTGGATGAAATCGCCGTCCGTGAGCTGGACGCCAACATCTCCGTCAAGCTCACCCATATGGGCCTGGACGTGGACCCCAACCTCGCCACCGAGCAAGTCACCAGTCTCGTGACCAAGGCCGCCGCCATGACCCCGCGCAACTTTGTCCGCGTGGACATGGAAGGCTCGCCCTACACCCAGCGCACCCTCGATCTTGTCCACCACTTGCACCGCATGCCCGGGAACCGGGGCTGCGTGGGCGCAGTCATCCAGTCCTACATGCGGCGCGCGGAAGACGACATCGAGAAGCTCCTCGCCGACGGCATCCGCATCCGCCTCTGCAAGGGCGCCTACAAGGAACCGGAGGACATCGCCTTCCAGAAGAAATCCGAAGTCGACGCCAACTACGTCAAGTTGATGAAGCTCCTGATGAAGAGCGATGTCTATCACGGCCTCGCCACCCACGACGAGTCGATCATCAACCAGGCCAAGGCCTTCGCCACCCGCGAGAGCATTCCCCGCGACCACTTTGAATTCCAGATGCTGCACGGCATCCGCCGTGACCTGCAGCAAAGCCTGGTGCGCGAGGGCTGGCGCATGCGCGTCTATATCCCGTTCGGCACCGAGTGGTACCCCTACCTCATGCGCCGCCTGGCCGAGCGCCCGGCCAACGTATTCTTCATCGCCCGGAACCTGCTGCGGCGATAGAATCTCTTTCGGACGGGGACCGCCCTACGCCGCACAATCATGGGTCCCCCCAAAAACCGCTCGTGGGCTCCAGGTGAAAATCTTTTCACACATCGAGAGCAGGCGAAACCGCAGGCAGCTCCCGCCAGCCCCCGGGGACCTCATTGTGAAACAGCGAGGCTTGGCTGGACGGGGTACCCCGAGGTTTTGTAATCACCGAACCCAAGGCTGGGCTACCCACCCAGGATCTACACGCCTGTAAGGAACATTCGAACGGGGGGTCTCGTATCACTTCCAGCGCAGGATCCATGGAACCAAGCGCAGGGTGAACATCCTATGAATAAGCTCGTGATTTCTTCCCGCATCCTGAGGGTAGAAGGGATTCTGTTGCTGGTCGTAGCCGCAATCCACCTGCTGGTCATTCCGACGTTGCGCAGTCTGTTTATGCGTCTGCTCTCGCCGGGAGCTTTTCGGTTCGTGTGGCCTCCCTTCCTGCTGAATCACGCGGTGGTGGGGATTCTGTTGATTCCGCTTGGGCTGTCAACCATGTATTGTGCCTCCGGGATAAGGTCGGGCGAACGTTGGAGCTGGCGGGTGGGGATGACCAATGCACTTACGATCCTGAGCCTGCCAGTCGTACTGGTCACGGTAATGGATCGCCACTATTTCAGCGCACTGCCTTTCCTGGTTGCAACCATCCTCGTTACGGTGGTCGGACTTTCCATGATTTGGCCTATGCTTTGGGTGCGCAGCGAACTAAAGCACGATGGCGGGTGGCCCAGATAACTCAGGGTGGAAACCGACCTGGCGGGCAATCTGAAGTTTGAATACATCTTCTTCAACGGCCAGCGGGTGGCGCGGCGCGATGGCACCTCCAACCCGCCCTATTATTACGTGGCCGACCACCTGCATTCCACCACGGTGGTCACCGACAGCACAGGCGTGATTAAGAACGAGTCTGACTACATGTCCTACGGGCGGGTGGCCCACCCAATCAACCGACTATATCGTTATACGATATAACATTGAAACTCGGGTGCGGGCAGCGGCAACCCGGTTACACGCGTCAAAGTCCTCGCTGCGATACCTGAACACCCTCGGCTCTCCCGCTCACCACACTCCTCTGTGATCTGCGTCCTTGACAAGCATTATCTAAAAGGGTAATCATCGAGTCAAGCTATTCTCATTAAGATATAGCTGGACGTGACCAGGCCCTCTTTTGGACGGATCTGGCCCCGACGCTCTTTGACATCACGACCAGCGATCCCTCGCTCGGTACTAGGTACTGGGTACTAGGTACTGCCTCATACTAAGTCCTGTGTTTCACGGATTTTGCCTCTAAGTCCTTTGAAACCCCAGATCGTTTCCCCAAGCCCTTTGTTTTCAAAGACCGCTATAGGGGGGAGGGGGGGTACCCGGTACCAGAGAGTAAACAGGAACGGCGCGGGGCGAGAGTGATAAGCTTGCTGCTGCGGGGGTGGCTTGATGCCTCCAGAGAAGTCCAACCAGGTAGTTGTGGCTTGTCTCGACGGGCGGCGCCTGAAAGGACATCTCTACGACTTCTCCGCGCTGAAGGACCAATGCCGTCTCTTTCCTGACGAGAAGTCACCTCGTCATCTGGGCACAGACCTAAAGTTCAAGGACCTGAAGGCGATCTTCTTTGTGAAGGACCTCACGGGCAATCCCCAGCGGCAGCGCCGTGATTACTTGAGCCCACAGGGGCACGGCAAGCGACTGGAAGTGACGTTTCATGATGGCGAGAAAGTCGTGGGAACCACCGAGGCCTTCAACCCCAAGAAGGTCGGTTTCTTTCTCTTCCCCAGCGACCCCGAGGACAACAATATCCGCATCTTCGTCATTAACCAGAATGTGCGCGAGGTGAAGGTGCTGGGCCCTGGCGCGGGCAGCACGCCTTAAAAGCTACAAGCCATCTCACCAAGGACGACCTCGGTAAATCATGTTTCCCCTGCCACTACCGACTCGTCTTAGTGCTTGGCTCCTGCGGCTTGCGTCAGGGCGCGGCGGGTCATGACCGTAGCCAGGTGCTGGCGGTATTCGGTGGAGGCGTAGTAGTCGCCGAGGATGTCGTCGGCGTCGGCGGCGTGAGTGGCGGCGTCGGCGATGGCGGACGCGGGCTTGCCGCGCAGGGCGTTCTCTACCTTGGTGGCGCGGTAGGCGATGTGTGAGACTCCGGTGATGCCGACGGCGGCGGTGTCGATCTTTCCGGCTGACATCTTCAGGCGCACGGCGATACCAACGACCGCGTATCCCGAGGCGGGGTGGTGGAACTTCTTGTAGGCGACTCCTTCACCGAGAGTTTTAGGAACTCGGATTTCGGTGAGGATTTCGTCGTTGCGCAACTGGGTGGAGAACATTCCGGTAAAGAACTTGGTGGCCGGGATGACGCGCTCTCCTGTGCGGCTGTGGACGACGAACTCGGCGTCGAGTGCTAGCACGGCGGCGGGGTAGTCGGCGGAGGGATGGGCCTGGGCGAGGGAGCCTCCGATGGTGCCGCGGTTGCGAACCTGGGTGTCTCCGATCTGGGTGGCGGTCATGGCTAATAAAGGTGAAGAACGGAGCAGGAGTTTGGAGGCGGCGACGTCGGCGTGGGTGGTCATGGCGCCGATGAGGATCTGGTCTCCGGATTCGCGGATGTAGGAGAGGCCTCCGATGCGTCCGATGTCGACCAGCATGGAGGGCTGGGCGAGGCGGAGCTTCATGGCGGGGAGGAGGCTGTGACCTCCAGCGAGGACCTTGGCGTCTTCGCGGGAGGCGAGGAGGTCGAGGGCTTCGGACAGGGTGCGGGGAGATTCGTAATCGAAGTTGGCCGGGATCATGGACGCCTCCGGGTGGATGACTTGCTGGCTTTCGCAGAACTGCCTCGCTTGGCTCGGGATAACTCAGGAGGAAACTGCGGCTCCTGGCCGTTACTTTGAGCCCCGCTTTGAGCTCCAGCGATGGCCTTCCAAACGCGCTCGGGTTTCAGGGGCATCTCGATGTGACGGACGCCGAGCGGGGAGAGGGCATCGCAGACGGCGTTGACCATGCAGGGGGTGGAGGCGATGGTGCCGGCTTCGCCGACTCCTTTGACTCCCATGGGATTCACGGGCGACGGAGTCACGGTGCGGTCGAGGGTGAATTCAGGGAAGAAGTGGGCTTTGGGGATGACGTAGTCCATGAGGGAGCCGGTGAGGAGTTGGCCGTCTTCGTTGTAGATGAGCTCTTCCCACATGGCCTGGCCCATGCCCTGGGCGATGCCTCCGTGGATCTGGCCGTCGACCAGCATGGGGTTGATGACGTTGCCGCAGTCGTCGACGGCGACGTATTTTTCGATCTTCACTTCTCCGGTTTCAGCGTCGACTTCGACGGAGGCGATGTGGGTGCCGAAGGGAAAGGTGAAGTTCGAGGGTTCGAAGAAGTGGGTGGCTTCCATGCCAGGCTCGAATCCGGCGGGGATGTTGCGGGCGGTGTAGGCAGACATGACCAGTTCGCCGAAGGAGATGGACTTCTTGCCTCCCTTGGCGCTGAGGCGACCGCGTCCGATGGTGATGTCAGATGGCTTGCAACCCAAGAGGTGGGCCGCGAGGGTGGCCATTTTGACTTTGAGTTTTTGGGTGGCCAGGTAGGCGGCGGTGCCTCCGACGGCGGTGCCGCGGCTGCCGAAAGTGCCGATGCCGTAGGGGACGGCGAGGGTGTCTCCGTGGACGACGTTGATGTCGTCGGGATCGATGCCGAGTTCGTCGGCGATGAGTTGGGCGAAGGTGGTCTCTTCACCCTGGCCGTGGGGGGAGGCTCCGGTAAGCAGGGTGACTTTGCCGGTGGGCTCGATGCGGACGGTTCCGCTTTCCCAACCTCCGGCGGGAGTGGCGGCGGAGGGGCCGATGGCGCAGATTTCGACGTAGGTGGAAACTCCGATGCCGTAGTACTTGCCAATCTTCCATCCGGCCTTCTGGCGCTTGCGCAGGGCGTCGTATCCGGCGAGCTTGAGGGCTTTCTTGAGGCTCTCCTGATATTTGGCGGAGTCGTAGGTCAGGCCGGTAATGGTTGTGTAGGGAAATTCCTTGGGCTGTGGAAAATTCTTGAGGCGGAACGCGACCGGGTCCATGCCCAGTTCGCGGGCGCCGATGTCCATGATGCGCTCGACGTTGTAGCAGGCTTCGGGGCGTCCGGCGCCGCGGTAGGCGTCGGTGGACATTTTGTTGGTGAAGACGCCGACGACGTCGATCTGGATGGCGGGGATTTTGTAGCAGCCAGCGTGCATGAGCGCGGTGAGCTGCGGGATGAGCGGGGTGAGGAGCTGATGGTAGGCGCCGAGATCGGCGAGGATGCGGGCGCGCAAGCCGAGGATGGCGCCGTCTTTCTTCAGGGCCAGTTCGACGTAGTTGATGGTGTCGCGGCCGTGAATGGTGGCGAGGAAATTTTCGCTGCGGGTTTCGTTCCACTTCACGGGGCGGCCCAGCTTCATGGCGAGCCAGGGGACGATTCCCTCTTCTGCGTAGACGTTGAGTTTGCTGCCGAAGCCTCCACCGACTTCGGGAGCGATGACGCGCACAGCGGTTTCGGGGAGGCCTACCATTATTGAGATCTGGGTCTTGAGGAGATGCGGAATTTGGGTAGACGACCATACCGTCAGGCGATTTTCGCCGGGGAGATATTCGGCGAGGACGGCGCGGGGCTCCATGGCAATGGGAGCAAGGCGCTGGTTGATCATGCGCTGGCTGACCACGTGGTCGGCCTTCTTGAAGGCGGCGTCGATATCTCCGTTCTTCAGGGTGTGGGTGAAAGCCTGGTTGCTTTTGAATTCGTCGTGGACGTAGGGAGTGTCGGCGCTGAGCGCCTTCTCCATGTCGGTGACAACCGGGAGCGGCTCGTAGTCCACTTCGACGAGTTCGGCGGCGTCGGCAGCGGTGTAGGCGTCTTCGGCGACGATGGCGGCGACGGGTTCTCCGAGATAACGGACGCGGCCCATAGCGAGCACGGGATGGCGGGGGACCTTGAGGTCCGGCATCTGCATGGCGCAGGGGACGGGGCCGATGGCGGAGGTGTCTTCGCTGGTCAAGATGGCGAGCACTCCGGGCAAGGCGCGGGCGGCGTCGGTGCGGATGGCTCTGATTTCGGCGTGGGCGTGGGGAGAGCGCACCAGCACGCAGTACACCATGCCGGCGAGCTTGAAGTCGTCGGTGTAATGGCTGATGCCCTGAATGAGGCGCGGGTCCTCTTTGCGCTTGAGCTTCTTGCCGACCCAGTGGGCGGCTTTGCCGTTGGTGGAAGCGGTCTTAGCTTTTGCTTTGGTGGCCATGGCTCACCTCGCTCCTGCGCGTGCGGTGACGCGCTTGGACATCTTCCTGGAGGCAGTCCTTACCGCGGCGACGATGTGCTGGTAGCCGGTGCAGCGGCAGAGGTTGCCGTTGATGGCTTCGCGGATTTCGCTGTCGGTGGGGCTGGGATGGTGCTCGAGCAGATCATGCGAGCACAGGATCATGCCGGGGGTGCAGAAGCCGCATTGCAGGCCGTGCTCCTCCCAGAATCCTTCCTGAATGGGGTGCAGCTTGCCGCCGGAGGCGAGGCCTTCCACGGTGGTAACTTTGCGGCCATCGGCCTGGACGGTGAGCACAGTACAGGACTTTACAGCGCGGCCGTCCAACAGAACGGTGCAGGCGCCGCACAAGGAAGTCTCACAGCCGACGTGGGTGCCGGTGAGCCCGGCCACTTCACGCAGGAAGTGCACGAGCAGCAAACGCGGCTCAACCGCGGCGCGGTGGTCCACTCCATTGACGTTGATTGTGACGTTCTTCTTCATATAACCCCATGGCAATGGCAAGAATTGGGCGGAAGTCAGTCGAGGCGGGCAAGGATACCAAGAGAGTGTGAGGGTTTACAAGGGCGAGCAGCGAGTAGCCGGTACCGAGTAGCAGGCCTATCTGATGGAAAGCGTAACCGGAATTCTCTACGGGCCGCGTGCGGGGGGCGAGGCGACGACCGCGCTTCTGTCTGGATCCCCCGGTATTCGATCTTTTAGAGTGCGGGCCGCAGTCGTGAAGCAGCACCGGGGGCGCGGCTTTGAACAGCCGGCTGCGCGCCCGCGGGCAGCTCGTCCCACTCTCGATTGGGCAGTCGGAGACGGGTTTCGGTGCTCTCGGCGTGCACCTGCTCCGACAGCGGAGCCCAGTTCTCATCCTTGTCTACAGTGCATTTATTGCCGGGATCGAGGCAGATGTCCACCGCATAGACCGGGTGAATCTCCCACAAAGAAGAGCGCTGCGGATTCGGTCCCGTTCCCCCCGAGCAAGGCACATGGCTGGCGTCATAGAAAAGCTGCCCCGTGAAACGGTAGAGATGCTCGTTGTGCTGGTTCAGGACGTCGGCGTCCCAGACGTCGGGCCGGAAGTGGGGACTGATCTCCGCAGTCACACTGTCGCAGTGGGTTTCATGGTTGGATTTATCGCCCAGCACGATGTGAATGTCGTTATTCTCGTTGCCGCTCTTCTTGCAATTGACGCTTTCCCCGCCACTTTTGTTGGAAATATGGGCCTCGATCACGAAGGCCGCCAGCCGCACGACAGCGCCTTCGCCGATCGAGCCCAGCTTGGTGGGAAAGGCACGCAGCACGGAGCGATCTTTCGGCAAAGCATGGTGCCCGGCGAAGGCAGTCTCGGCGTCTTTCTGCAACTGGTGCAGCACGTCGAAGTCGATATCAATCGGGGCCCCAGCGGCGCAGAAGTTGTTCTTGGCCAGGTTCTGCAGGGCTTGGGCGGTCGTCGCGGTCTTCTCGTTGCCGGTCGGCCCGCAGGAATCGTCGAGGGGGTGGTGTACCTTGATGTCATCGAAGGGGAGAGTGCAGGAGACGACCATGTGCGCCGTGCCCGCTGCGCCGGTGGTTTTGGGGGCGAGACGCGCCGAGGGGATGGTACTGGCCAGTCCGATGGCCAAGGGCAGCATGGTAGCAGCCGAGAGGAGTGGATTCTTCTTTTTTTTCTTCGTCGCCATACTCACCTCATTGCGCTCACTTTTTTTCATCCTTGGTACTGGAATCCGCATTGTCTCCATTGGTGGAGGCGCTAATGCCGCGACTCACCAGATAGGAGCTGGCGCTGATGCCCAAGAGGGCGAGCACACCGCCGGGGACATCCGGCAACCCGGTCAGATCGGTGAGACTGGTAGCGTTCTGACGCATCTTCACGTTGGAAACCACCACCAGGAAAAAACTGAGGGCCACAACAAAGATGAAGATAATGAGTTGAAAGCGGGAAGTGCTGGCCCAGCCGTCGTCATCGGCGAGCAAGTGGGTGAGGTCGATGGTGCCATTGGCGATCTTCCAGATCACCAGGAGGGCAAACAGGGCCACGATGCCGCAGACCAGGTAACCGACGAGCAATTCGAGGAACTGAAGATAAGGAGTCGTCGTCATCAGTAATCTCCTTTCAGGAGTCTTTCGGTTGAGCGGGCCGGCGAAGATAGAACCTGCGGCCCAAGTAGAAGGCGTGGCTGCCACCAAACAGCAGGAGCCAGTTCTGGGAAACCTGGGGAAAGTGGGTGGGGTCTTTCAGGACCTGCGCCAAATAGGCGAAGGCGGCGGCCAGAGTGGCCAACAAAAGCTGTACCCGTTCGGGGCTGAAGGAACGGTCTGCTTCCTTCTTCATCAGCAGCCCCTTGGTACTGATCTGACCGGTCAGGATCTGGACGGCCACGATGGCGAAGAGGGCGAGCAGGAAGAACCCGACTTCCCAGGTGATGAGTTCGGTGAGGTCTGGCATACACGTTCCCGCGGGCGCAGAGGTACTAGTCCACGCCGACTGTTCTCAGGGCCTAACCTCGGGGAAGCCAAGAGCGGGACGGATCGGCACGACCATACGGTCAAGCGGACCCACTCCTTGGCGAGCGAATCGTACTCCTGCCCGGTCCGGTGTCAAGCAGAAAAGTAAGTTTGTTCCGAAAACAGAACAAGGTCCGAGTAAAGGGCACAGATCTGGCCCAGGTAGGCGTGGGCAAACCGCACAGACCTGGCGCTCTGTGCTCACACGCCCGCGACCCACTCGGCCTGGCGGTGGTCGCCGTGGCTGACGGCGTAGAGGACCAGTTCGACGCGGCTGGAGATGCCCAGCTTGTCGAAGATGCGGAAGAGGTATTTCTTGATGGTATGTTCGCTGAGGCGAAGCTCACGGGCGACGTCACGATTGCTGAGTCCATCGGCGACCAAGGCGACGACCTGCTCTTCCCGGGGGGTGAGCAGTTTCATTCCCCTGGCATCGACCACGCGCAGGGACGGTACCTGGGCTACCGCGTCCAGCAGATAGTGCAGTTGCTCGTCGTTGGCCCAAACCTGGCCACGATGGACGTTGTGGATGCACTTGCACAAGAGCCGGAAAGGGTGCTCGGCAAAACAAAACAGCCCTTTGACCCCGGAGCGGAAGGCGTTCACCACCAGGTCAGAATCATAAGAATCGAGCAGCAAGATCTTGGCGATTTGGGGATGGAGGAGGTGGAGGCGTCGGACCATAGTCATGTCGTGCCGGCCATCTTTTTTGCGATCGAGGTTCATCACCGCGACGTGGACTTGCAGCGAGCTGGCGGCGATCATGATCTGGTCGATTTCCATGGGGCAGGAGAGGACCTGGAATTCCGGCCGCCGACGCAGGGCACTGACCAGAAGCTGGGACTGCATTTGATTGGAATCGGCGACGAGGACGCCGATGAGATGGGACGAGGTGGCGGCTGTAGATCCCATAAAACCTCAGAAGATCAAAGTCTCGGATCACGTTCCAGTGCAGTATAGGAGCGCGCGGTGAGAATCCAAGCGACGGGCGTCACCCATTTCTGTGACATTCTCACATTGCAACCGGCCTCCAGGGTTGTGGAAAAGTTGGCGTGTGGTGATCTTTGAATAAAATCGCTCCGCTCGGGAACTCATACGATCCTTAGGGGAAAAGCGCAAACTTCCCCAGTTGGGGAAGTTCACTTGGGAGTCCGGGAAGGGTACCCAAGGCGGTTCGCAAGTCCACTATAGTGGGTAGCCCCAAGGTAGTCTGCAACCAATTCTGATAGCCACTCGTCATCCAGGGACACGCCCGCCGAAGCATCCCCGCAGTAACGCGGTCGCAGAGGGTTGCCAGAACCCGGATGGCGGGCGAAAGCGCGCTCTGGATTTTACCCACCTTTGAGGGCAGCACTTCCCATGTCTTGTCGCCACCGACGCTTGCCGATAAGGTGCGATCAGCTCGATTGAAAAATTGAAATGAAGTTGGAAGCCCGGTGAAGGGTCCCGGGCTACAGGCGAGATGAGACGGGTTCTGACATATACGGTTCTAGCTCTTGCCTGTTGCGCAGTAAAGCAGGTTTTGGTGGTAGCTGTAGCCCAGGAAGAACGGCCAAGGGTAGCCATAGGGAACGCTGGGCGAACAGAAACCACGAAACCCGGGATAGCGGACGGCGCATGGAGTCCAGCCTTGACGGGGGAACGCCGTCCGCTTTACCGGTTGCCCGAGAGTAGTACGGTGGCGGCTGTAGCCCAGGAAGAACGGCCAAGGGTAGCCATAGGGAACGCTGGGCAAACAGCAACCACGAAACCCGGGATAGCGGACGGCGCATGGAGTCCAGCCCTGACGGGGGAACGCCGTCCGCTTTACCGGTTGCGCAAGAGCGATGTTCTGGAGATCGGCTTCAGCTTCGCGCCGGAGTTCAATCAGACTGTCACCGTACAACCTGACGGTTTCATCACGCTAAAAGGATTGGAGGAGATGTACGCGGAGGGGGCAACCCTGGCCGAGCTGCGGGAGGCGATCCGTGGCGGGTACGCGAGCATGTTGCACGATCCGGAGATCACCGTGGCTCTCAAGGAGTTCGAGAAGCCGTACTTCATCGCCAGCGGCGAGGTGACGCGCCCGGGCAAGTACGAACTTCGCGGTGACACGACGGTGACCGAAGCGGTGGCAATGGCCGGAGGGTTGAATGGCCAGGCCAAACACTCGCAGGTGGTGGTGTTCCGGCGAGTGTCGGCGGAACTGGTTGAGGCCCACTTGTTAAACATGAAACGAATGCTGAACTCACGGAATGTGGCGGAAGACATCCACCTGAGCCCTGGCGACCTGGTGTATGTGCCGCAGAATACGATCTCGAAGATCCGGCGGTATCTGCCCATTCCCAACCTCAGCATGTACTGGAACCCCTCCCAGTTTTGAAGTGAAAAGTGGAAATGAGGGGAGCAGTTTGCCCGGACAAGTCGGGGACTGAAGTCTTCTCAGACAACAGCCCTTTGCGCAGGGCCAG
>JBGPJK010000026.1:0-24673 GCA_041485425.1 Terriglobia bacterium
CGTTGCCGCCCTGGTTCCCAAGGCCGAACTCGACGGCGAGATGGGCGACAGCCACATGGGCCTGCAAGCCAGGCTGATGTCCCAGGCGCTGCGCAAGCTCACTGGAACCGTTTCCAAGTCCCGCACCTGCCTGGTCTTCATCAACCAGATCCGCGAGAAGATCGGCGTGATGTTCGGCAACCCGGAGACCACCACCGGCGGCCGCGCGCTCAAGTTCTATTCCTCCGTGCGCATTGATATCCGACGCATTGCCGCCATCAAGGAAGGCGAGCAGGTGATTGGCTCGCGGACCAGGGTCAAGGTCGTGAAGAACAAGGTGGCAGCACCGTTCCGCGAGGCGGAATTTGACATTCTGTACGGGGAAGGCATTTCGCGCGAAGGCGACCTGCTCGACTTGGCGGCGACCCATGGGTTGCTGGAAAAATCCGGCGCCTGGTACAGCTACAAGGGCGAGCGCATTGGCCAGGGACGCGAGAACGCACGCCAGTTCCTCAAAGACAATAAAGACACGTATGCCAAGCTGGAGGCCGAGGTGCGGAAAGAACTGGGGCTGACGCCGGCCGCAACGCCGGTCGCAACACCAGCCGCAGCACAGGCGCAGACACCGCCAACGACGGCCCGCGTCACGACCATGCCCACGGGCACGGACGCGGGGAAGGTATCTGCGGCGAGACGATAGGTTCTTCTCTCAGTTGTCATCCCGAGCGCAGCGAGGGACCTGGGTTCTTGCCGACAGTGGTGCCACTGCCAGCAAACACCGAGGTCCGTCGCTGCGCTCGGGATGACAAAACGTGGCTGGATGACAAAGCTGATGAATAACCGTGATTATTTGTGATGAGGATAATTCTTACCAGGAGTGATTATGTGGGGCGACAAGCACTACTACGTTTACATTCTGACCAATCCTTCGCGCACCCTATACACCGGAATTACCAATAACCTCCGCCGCCGAGTGGAGGAACACAAGCAGAAACTGGTTCCAGGTTTCACTGCCAGGTACAACATCCATCGGCTTGTGTATTTCGAGGTCTTTGAAGACGTCCGCAACGCCATCGAACGCAAGAAGAGGATCAAGAGCTGGACGCGCGCCAAGCTCGTGGCGTTGGTCGAGACCAAAAATCCGAAGTGGGACGATTTGACCAGGGAGTGGGATACGCCGGAAGCGATCCGCTTTACTCCGACTGCGGCATAACCCAGGTCCCTCGCTCCGCTCGGGATGACAACCCCTAGAGGGCAAAGCAATTGCCATCCCTCGCTCTGCCGACTAGAATCTTCTGTACTGCCAGCCAGCCCAGCCAGCGAGCATCTGCGAAAGAGGGCCCTTGAAAAAAGTCATCGCCATCTACCCCGGCTCGTTCGATCCCCCCACCAACGGGCACCTGGATTTGATTGCACGAGGGAGCAAGATTTTCGATGAACTGATCGTGGCCATCCTGCGCAATGCCGACAAATCTCCGCTGTTCAGCCTGGCCGAGCGGCGCCTGATGCTCGAGACTCTTACCGACGAATTCAAGAATGTGCGGGTAGATACCTTCGACGGGCTTACCGTGGATTACGCGGCCCGGGTTGGAGCCAACGCGATGCTGCGTGGCATCCGCGCTATCAGCGATTATGAGTACGAACTGCAGATGGCGCTCATGAACCGCAAATTGCACCCCGAGTTGGAAGCCGTGTTCATGATGCCCGCGGAGCAATATTCCTACATCAGTTCCCGGCTGGTGCGCGAGGTCGCGCAACTGGGCGGCTCCATCAAAGATCTGGTTCCGGAGATGGTGGAACAGCGGCTGAAAGAGAAACTCGATCCGGCCATCAAACTACAACACGCCAGAAAACCAAAGGCAGGCAGACGATGACTCCAGTTACGGAAGCGACCCCGGCAGTGAAACTCACCGAGCGCATCAATCGCATTGAGCCCTCCGCCACCATGGCGGTCGTGGCCGAAGCCGACAAGCTGCGCCAGCAGGGCATTGACGTAGTGGACTTCGGCGCGGGCGAGCCCCACTTTGCCACGCCCCAGCACATCAAGGATGCCGCCATCGCCGCTATTCAGTCCAACTTCACCAAGTACACGGCGGTCGGCGGCACCGCGGAACTGCGCGACGCCATCGTGCATCGCCACGCGGTGGACTTCGACTCCGATTACCGCCGTGAGGAAGCCATTGCCTCCACCGGCGGCAAGCATGCCTTGTTCAATGCCATCCAGGTGCTGGTGGACCACGGCGACGAAGTCATTCTGCCCGTGCCCTACTGGGTCTCGTTCAAGGACATCGTGCGCTATGCCGGAGGTAACTGCGTATTGCTCGAGACCGATGAAGCCCAGGGCTTCCGCGTCACTGCGGAAATGATCGAGCGCCTGGTGACTCCGCGCACCAAGCTCATCATCCTGAATTCGCCGTGTAACCCCTCCGGGGCAGTGATGTCGCCTGATGATCTCACCGAAGTGGTGCGCATGGCGACCCAGCGCGGCATCTGGATCGTTTCCGACGAGTGCTACGTCTATCTCAATTACACCGGCAAGCGCTTCTCCGTGGGCTCGTTGCGCGAGTACCGTGACCGCATGGTGATCATCGGTTCACTTTCGAAGACCTACGCCATGACCGGGTGGCGTCTAGGCTACGCCCTGGCTCCGGCGCAGATTGTCAGCGCCATGACCAAGTTGCAGGGACAATCCACCTCAAACCCCACGTCCATCGTGCAGAAGGCCGCCGTGGCCGCGCTGATGGGGCCGCAGCAATGTGTGCTCGACATGCGTGCGGAGTACATCCAGCTTCGCGATCATGTGGTGAACGGCCTCCGTTCCATCCCGGGCGTGAAATGCACTTTGCCGGAAGGCGCGTTTTACGCCTATCCCAATATTTCCGCGTTCTTCGGGCGCGGCGGGGTGAAGTCGGCCTCCGATCTCGCCGGAAAGCTGCTGCGCGACGTACATGTGGCCACCGTCCCCGGCGAGGGCTTCGGAACCAGCGATCACATCCGCGTTTCCTACGCTACCTCGGTCGCAGAACTCAACCGTGGACTGGAGCGCATGCGCAAGTTCCTGACCGCTTTGTGAGCTAAGCCGATCTGGATTCCTCGTTTGCGGCATGAGCGAACTATATCCACTGTTGATGGTGCCTTCCTTTGACCCCCGTCCCTGGGGCACGCTGGACTTGTCGCCGATTTATCCCAACCACCGGTTCGAGGAGAAAATTGGCGAAGCCTGGCTCACGGCAGATCGATGCCAGGTGGCCAACGGTCCGCTCGCCGGAAAATCGCTCGCCGAGTTGAGTTCGCAATATGGCCGGAAACTGGTCGGCGATACGGCCCCGGATCCGAACCGTTTCCCGCTGCTGCTAAAATTTCTTTTCCCGAACGACAAGCTCTCGGTGCAGGTTCATCCCGACGACGAGGCGGCGCGGCGTGCCGGTGAACCCTGCGGCAAGACAGAATGCTGGTACGTAGCCCACGCCAAGCCGGGCGCGCAGGTGGCACTCGGCCTGAAGCCCGGTGTGACGCGAGCCCAGTTGGAGCGGGCGATTCATGAAAGCCGTGCCGAAGAATCACTGAACTGGGTGAATGTGTATCCCGGCGAAATGATTTATCTGGCTGGCGGCACGGTTCACACACTGGGACCGGGCTCGATCCTGGTGGAAACCCAGCAGCAGTCCGACACCACCTATCGTTTGTACGACTATGGACGTCCCCGCGAGTTACACCTGAAACAAGGTCTGGCCGCCGTGAAGGAGAGGACCGCCGCCGGGAAGGTGATCCGGCCGGCGCCGGTGCAAGTGGATGGCAGCCAGAACCGGCGCTACCCGCTGATTTCCGCGCCCTTCTTCGTGGTGGAGTTGTTTGAACTGAAACAGCCCCACGATTTCCAGACACGAGACGACGCCGGCAAAACCTCGGTACAGATCATGGTGGCAATCGAAGGCTGCGGGATCGTCGAAGCCCAAGGCATGGAACCTGTCACGCTGGCCAAAGGAGATGCAGTGGTGGTGCCCGCGGGCATCGGTGAATTTCGCGTGCGGCCGCAGTGGACCGTCGACTTCCTGAAAGCTGCCGTGCCCGGAGAATCGCTGCCTGAGCCGGCGATCAGGATGTAGGCCTCAGGTCGCAGGGGCAGGTCTGCTATAAAGATCCGTGTGAAGCCGTGGCGAAAAAGAATTCCCATTTCCATCCCGTGATTCTGGCTGGTGGCCGCGGCACGCGCTTCTGGCCGCTGAGCCGCAAGCGCCGCGCCAAGCAACTGCTTGCGCTCGACGGCAAGCAGACCATGATCCAGCAGACCGTCTCACGGCTGCTGCCACTCGCCTCAGCCAAACGGTTCTGGGTTATCACCAACCAGGATCTACGGCGCGAGATCGGGCGCCAGCTTCGGCGACTGGACAAACGCCAGATCATCGCCGAACCCGTGGGACGCAACACCGCGCCGGCCGTTGGCCTGGCTGCGTTCATGCTGCTCAGGAGCGATCCTGACGCGGTCATCGGCATGTTTCCGTCCGATCACGTGATCGGAGACGACAAACGCTATCGCCGGGTCCTGGAGCAGGGCATCGACATTGCCGCGGCTGGCGACAACATCGTTGTCCTCGGCATTCGTCCTACACGCGCCGAAACCGGCTACGGATACATTGAGGCAGGTTCGCGGCTCGAAGGTGGCGACGCCCTGCGGGTGCGCCGCTTCACCGAGAAGCCGGACACCGAGCACGCAACCGGGTTTCTGGCGGCCGGGAATTATTTCTGGAATAGCGGCATGTTCCTGTGGAGTGCGCGCACCCTGGCGAATGCGCTGCGCGAGCATCTACCCGGAACCGCGTCTTTGCTGGAGAAAATTGCGGCCACCGTTGGCACGCGAAAATTCGCCGCCACCTTTCGCCGGCTCTATCCCAAGTGCGAGAACATCAGTGTTGATTACGCGGTGCTCGAGCCACGCTCCGCCAAAGGAGAACAAAGCTGCAATATCTTTTGCCTGCCCGCCGACTTCGGGTGGAACGACCTTGGTTCATGGACGTCATTGCACGAACATCACACTGCCAGGCGGCAGCCGCCCGATAACAACCTGATCTCCGCCGAAGGCATCTTCACGCTCAACGCCGAAGGCAATTACATTCATGCGCCGGGAAAATTCGTGGCAGCCGTGGGCGTGAATAACCTGGTGGTCGTGGAAACCGATGACGCCCTTCTGATCACAACTCGCGAACGGGCGCAGGACGTAGGAAAAGTCGTTAAGCATCTGGACGAGAAAAAACTGCACAAGCTGGTGTGAGGCGAGTCATCAATCGTCAGGCAAATCAGGACGGCTGACGACCGACGACTGAAGACCGACGACTGCTTTATGGATATCAAGTTCGGCACCGACG
Source organism: Terriglobia bacterium (assembly GCA_041485425.1). Lineage (GTDB taxonomy): Bacteria > Acidobacteriota > Terriglobia > Terriglobales > Acidobacteriaceae > JAIQET01. The sequence goes on from JBGPJK010000026.1 coordinate 5,343, forward strand.
GCTGGCGCGGCGTGATCGCCGACGACTTTACCTTCGACAATGTCCGCCGCGTCGCGGGCGCGATCGCCTCCTACGTTCTGAAGCACGAAGACGCCAGCCAAGGCGTCGTCGTCGGCTACGACACTCGCTTTGCCTCGCAACCCGCGGCGCGACTCGCGTCTGAAGTTCTGGCTGGCGCAGGCATTCCCGTGAGTCTGGCCACCGATTACTCGCCGACCCCGGCCATTTCCCTCGCGGTGAAGAACCGCGGCGCGGCCGGTGGCGTGGTGATTACCTCCAGTCACAACCCCTGGAACTGGAATGGTGTGAAATTCAAGGGCAAGTTTGGCGGATCGGCCACGCCTGCGATCATGAATGTCATCGAAGAAGAACTCCGCGCGGGTGCCATGCCCAACGGCCGAAAAGCCGGCATCGAAGAAGTGGATCTCAAGCCAGCCTACATCGAAGAAATCTGCCAGTTCGCGGACCTGGACCTGATTACCAAGGCCAATTTCAAATTCGCCATAGATTCCATGTACGGCTCAGGGCGCGGCGTGCTGGCAAAAATATTCCGCGATCGTGGAATTGAGCACGTTGCCATCCGCCAGGAACTGAACCCGCTGTTTCCGGGCATCAACCCCGAACCCATCGAGCCCCACGTTGCCCTGCTGCAGCAAACTGTGCTCACGGAACGCTGTCACGCCGGCCTCGCCACCGACGGGGACGCCGACCGCATCGGCGCCGTGGCCGAAGACGGCAGCTTCGTCGATGCGCACAAGATTTTTTCCGTCCTTCTGCGCTGGGTGCTGGAGCGAAAGAAGTGGCCCGGCGAAGTGGTGCGCGCTTTCAATACCACTTGCATGGTGGACCGCATCGCTGCCCGGCATGGCCGCAAGCTGAACGAGTGCGCGATCGGTTTCAAGTACATTGCCGACCTGATGATGGAGCGCGAGATCGTAATGGGCGGAGAAGAGTCCGGCGGCCTCGGCTATTCGCGTTATCTGCCGGAACGCGACGGCATCCTGAACGGGCTGTTGCTGGCCAATGTGATGGCCGAAGAGGGCAAGCCCCTGGGCCAGCTGGTGGCCGATCTGCAGCGGGAATACGGCCCCCACTATTATGGCCGCCGCGACCTGCACATCCCTGAGGACGTCAAGCAAGGCGCCATCGAGCGCGCTCGCTCCCACGACACCCAACGTTTGGGCCACTATTCCGTCTTAAGAAAGGAAGGCCTCGATGGAGTGAAGTTTTTCCTCGATGCCCCCACAAATGGCAAGGGCGCGGAAGCCTGGGTTCTGTTCCGCGCCTCCGGCACCGAGCCGCTGCTGCGAGTGTATGCTGAGGCTGCGTCGCCCGAACTGGTGAACGAAGTCCTGGCGAGCGCCGAGGCATTTGTGCGCAGTGAATAATTGCCCTTGGCCAGCCAACGGCAGGTAGCATTGCCCGGAAGTTCTTTGCACCTTCGGTTCTCGCATTTCGCATCTGGCAATAAGATAATCAATGACCAGAAGATGAGTTCCGCAATTATCACCACCCCGGTCCCGGCCGATTCTCCTGAGGCGCGGCGCTACAACCGCATCAGACGGTGGCTGGGAATTGCCGACTTCCTCCTCGGCCTGGCTCTTCTGGTCGTATTGCTGGCGACGGGATGGAGTGGAACCCTGCGCGACCTCTCCCTGGCTGTCTTCCAGAATTACACCCTGGCCGTGTTTTTGTATGTCCTGATGCTCATGCTCATCGGCAAGCTGCTCGGGCTGGGGCTGGACTATTACGGTTTTCGTCTCGAGCACCGCTTCCAGCTTTCCAACCAGAAGTTGCGCGCCTGGGTGTGGGACGAGACCAAAGGATTGCTGGTGGGCATCGTCCTGGCGGGGATCGTCGTCGAACTGCTCTACTTCATCATTCGCCAGGCTCCGCAATACTGGTGGCTCATCGCCTGGGCGGCATTCCTCGGGTTATTTTTGCTGCTGGCACAGGTTGCTCCTGTCATTCTCTTCCCCATCTTCTATAAGTTTGAGCCATTGCAGAACGAAGAACTGAAGAGCCGCCTGGTCCGCTTGAGCGAGCGCGCCGGAACCCGCGTGCGTGGCGTGTATCAGTGGAAGCTCTCGGAAAAAAGCAAGAAGGCGAATACGGCTCTGACCGGGCTCGGCAACACCCGCCGCATCATCCTGGCGGACACGCTGCTCGATAACTACTCTCCCGACGAGATTGAGGCCGTCCTGGCACACGAACTCGGCCATCACGTGCATAAGCACATTCTGAAGAGCATTGCAGTCCAGGCTGGAATCACGTTGGTGGGATTCTGGGTGGCGAACTGGGTGCTGCATTACGCGGTGGATCGCTGGCACGTGTTCGAAACCCTGTCGGACTTCGCCAACTTGCCGCTTCTGGCGCTGGTTTCGACGGTGCTCTCGTTTCTGGTATTACCGGCGATGAATGCTTACTCGCGTTTTAACGAACGCCAAGCCGACCGCTACGCTTTCCGGTCGATCCGCGGTGTTGATCCATTCATTTCGGCGATGAACAAGCTCGCCGACCAGAATCTGGCGGAACGGTCGCCCTCCAGGTGGGTGGAATGGTTTTTCCACTCGCATCCGGCAATCTCCCGGCGTGTGCAGGCCGCGGAAGCGTGGGCGAAGCTGCCGCCGACGGCCGGTTCAGGCAGGTAAGCTACCGGCCAGAAGCCCGACACCTATCGCTTCGCAAGTATCTCCTCTACTCTGCGCAAGTCCTCTTCCGTGTCCACGCCTACCGAGTCGTAAGGCGTTTCAGCCACGTAGATCGCGATCCCATTTTCCAAAAACCGCAACTGCTCCAGCCGCTCGCTGCGTTCCAGGGATGACTCCGGCAGAGAGCAGAAACGATCGAGTGCCGGCTTGCGGTAAGCGTAAAAGCCCAGGTGCTTGAAGTAGCGAGGGTTCCCGCCGTCACGATCATAAGGAATCGTGGCCCGTGAAAAGTAGAGTGCCCGCCCGGCTGCGTCGGCCACTACCTTCACGGCGTTCGGATTGTTGATGTCCTCCGGGGACGCCGGAGTTTTCAGAGTTCCCACCTGAACTTTTGAATCGCTCATCACCTCCAGCAGGGTGGCGATCTGCTCGGGCCGTGTCATCGGCTCATCGCCCTGGACATTCACATAAACATCAGCCGCGACCATGTTGGAGATTTCGTACACGCGTTCCGTGCCACTGCGGTGCGCCGCCGAAGTCATGCGCGCGTTCCAGCCATGGCGGCGGCATAGCTGCAGGATTTCGTCGGAATCGGTGGCAATGATTACGTCCTCGAGCAGCGGCGAGGAGCGCACGGCGTCATACACCCGCGCGATCAAAGGTTGTCCGGCAATTTCGCGCAGCATCTTTCGCGGCAACCGGGTCGAGGCCAGCCTGGCAGGGATGACCGCAATGGCTTTCATGGAGCTTACAGTTTCGAGGTTCTGGTTTGGAGTTGCAATAGGCGAATCGATGGTGCCTTGCATAGTCCGCCCAGGCTCAGGCCAGGCGATGCCGAACCCGGGCGTTGATTGGAATCGCGCGGATCGCCGTCTAGCGGACTTCCTGGACCTCCAAGGGCCACTTGTTCTTCTGTCGAGCCGTGGAAGGAGCGGCATCGACAGTTGGAGCGACTTGGCCCACATCATCGCTCAGTAAGGGAATCACGAAGCGCAGCGCTTCGATCTCCCGCCGGACCCGCAGGAGATCCCTCTCTTTTTGGAGCAGAACCGCATAGAGCTCTTTCATTGGCTCTCTCCGCCGTAAGCAGTTGGCTAGATTTACATCCAAAGTTCGTGGAGTGCAATTGTGAATAATTTGCAAAACATTGCAGTCCCGGCCCTCTGGGTAGGTGTACAGATTCTTTTACAATCAACCCATTGAAGGGCACGATTCTTCTCGGTTTCTCACGAGCGAAGAAGTGAAATTCTCGGGTCGCGCGATTGCGAACGGCAAGGTTCAGGTTGGCACCATCAAGCAGTTAAGTGTCTACGCATTGCTCTCGGGACAACCAGAAACGGGCGGGAAATAGCTGCGGACAAATCTTCAGCTGGGGAAGTGAAAGTACACATCCTGCTGCGACGGGATGGGCACACCGTTCATCGTAGCCGGCGTGAACCGCCAGTTGCGCAACGCCGCCAGCACCTTGTCTTCGATTCCATAGCCCAACGGTTGCAGGACTTTTGTTTCGACCACGTTGCCCCGCGCATCGATTGTGACTTCCACGATTACGCTGCCCTCCACCCCCGGAGGTATTTCCGACCGGGAAACCACCGGATCTGGGAAGACCACCGGCAATGCAGGTCTCACCTCATGCCCCGTGATCGGACCCTGCAACACAGACCCGAACGGCGAACCAGCACGGGCCGCTTGTACCTCAGACTCCGCGGCCCGCTTCTTCTTCAGGGCGGATTCGTCCCGCTTGCTCTGCTGCTTTGCCTTCGCAGGTGCTGGGAGCCATATGTGTTCCTGGGCAGCTTCGGCGGACTCACGTTGCGAATCTTCGAATCCCTGGCGCGATAGATACACAATTTGAGTGGATGTGCCTCGGTTCCCGTAAGCCAGGGAAGACGGCGTGATAAACATCGCGGGCGCCGGCCGGAGAATCAGATACAAAACCACGCAGTGGATCGCCAGCGAAACAAGTTGGGAGCCGGCCCAACTACGGTTTGTGTGCGGTGCCTGCGTGAACATCCAGTCCCCATCCCCAATCATCTGCAATACGCAAAGCTTATCACTAACCCGGCGGCCGAATAATCCAGGTTTGCGAGTGTTGGACGATTGGCCCCCCTGGAGGTTTCGGTTCAGCGCCTGAAATCAGCGACTGTGCAAAGTCTTTCATCTTGACAGCATGGAGTGCGGTTCGGGCGGGGTGTGTCCCCGCCCTTTCCAGGTGCACCCTTGGTGCCGCGCCGGTACTACCCGTACACTTCTACACTCGACCCACTCCGAGGGATTCGCCTCGAGTATTCCGCGAAGCTCGCAGGCGTTCGGGTTTTCGTAAGGAGGAACCTTGAAGAAGTCACAAGTCATTGCAGCTTGTATTACGCTTGCAATCGCCTGCCTGGCACACGCCCAGTCCCAGCCAGAAGACAAAGCTCCGCCGAAGGTTGCGGAGAAGACCAAACAGATGCGCCAGCTTCCGGGTTTTTTCCCCCTTTACTGGGACGAGCGCCAGGGCAAGATCTGGCTGGAAATCGACAAGTGGGATACCGAATTCCTCTACCTCGATTCGCTTCCCGCAGGCGTCGGCTCCAACGATATCGGACTCGATCGCGGCCAACTGGGAGACGGTCGCGTCGTGAAGTTCGAGCGCGTCGGGCCCAAGGTTCTTCTCCTCCAGGTGAATTACGGCTTCCGAGCCTCAAGCCAGAATCCCGCCGAGCGGCGCGCGGTTGAAGATGCCTTCGCCCAGTCCGTCCTTTGGGGATTTGAAGTCGCTGCCGACGAGAATGCAAAAGTACTGGTCGATGCCACTGCCTTCTTCCTCAACGACGCTCACCACGTGGCTGAGACCCTCAAGCAGACCAAGCAGGGTAGCTACCGAGTCGAGGCTTCCCGCTCCGCCCTCTATCTCGCGAACACCAGGAACTTCCCCCACAATACGGAAGTTGAAACCACCCTTACCTTCGTCGGCGACGAACCGGGAAAGTTCGTGCAGGAAGTCACTCCTGACCCACGCGCCATCACCGTTCGCGAGCACTATTCTTTCGTACAGCTTCCCGATGGCAACTACCATCCCCGAGAGTTTGATCCGCGCGCCGGTTTCTACGGCATCTCCTATCAGGACTACAGTGCTCCCGTCGGTGACCCGTTCGTGAAGCAGTTCATCGCGCGTCACCGCTTGCAGAAGAAAAATCCCCTGGCCGCGGTGAGCGAACCCGTCAAGCCGATCGTCTATTACCTCGATGCTGGCACCCCCGAGCCGATTCGCTCTGCGCTTCTCGATGGAGCTCGCTGGTGGAACCAGGCCTTCGAAGCCGTCGGCTACCGCAACGCGTTCCAGGTCGAGATGCTTCCTCCCGATGTCGACCCCATGGATGTCCGCTACAACGTGATCGAGTGGATCCATCGTTCCACTCGCGGCTGGTCTTACGGGAGTTCGGTCGTCGACCCGCGTACCGGCGAAATCATTCAGGGCCACGTCTCGCTGGGCTCTCTGCGCGCGCGCCAGGACTACCTCATTCTCGAAGGACTTCTCTCACCCCACAAAAAGGGGCAACCCGACGACCCGCGCCTTCTCGAAACCGTGCTCGCGCGCCTGGGTCAACTGTCCGCGCACGAAGTCGGACACACCCTCGGCCTCATGCACAACTACATTGCCAGCACCGAAGGCCGCGCCTCGGTGATGGACTACCCGCATCCGCTCGTGAAGCTTACTGGCAACGGCTCGCTCGATCTCGGCGATGCCTATGCCACCGGTATCGGCGAGTGGGACAAGGTCGCGATTCAGTACGGATACTCCGATTTCGCGCCCGGAATCGACGAAAAGGCAGCGTTGAACGAAATCATCCAGGGGGCCCGCGCGCATGGCCTCATTTTCCTTACCGATCAGGATGCGCGTCCCACCGGAAGCGCTCATCCCCAAACTCACCTGTGGGACAACGGAAAAAATGCAGTCGACGAACTGGATCGCGTCCTCGCGGTTCGCGCCCGCGCGCTCGATCAGTTCTCCGACGCCGCCATTCGCGAAGGCACCCCGATGGCGTTGCTCGAGGACGTGCTCGTCCCGGTGTACCTGTTTCATCGCTACCAGACCGAGGCGGCCACCAAGGTGATCGGCGGGCAGAGCTACGCCTACGCCCTGCGCGGCGACGGTCAGACGCCGACCACACCGGTCCCGGCCGCCGAACAGCGCCGCGCCCTCGATGCCGTCCTCAAGACCATCGCGCCGGACACTCTCGCCATACCGGGAAGGATCACTGCATTGATCCCACCGCATCCCGTCGGCTACGAACGCACTCGCGAGAGTTTCAATACCCATACCGGCATGACATTCGATCCCGTGGCCGCTGCCGAGACATCGGCGCATCAAACCATTTCCCTGCTGCTCGACCCTGAACGGGCCGCGCGACTGGTGGAATATCACGGACAGGACCCGAATCAACTAGGTTTTGGGGAAGTGCTGGACCACCTCTTTGCCGCAACCTGGAAAGCCCAGCCCGCCACAAACCAATTCGCAGGCGTCCAGCGATCCGTCGCCGACGTAGCCCTGAATGATGTCATGTCTCTTGCCGCGAACGATCACGCTGCAACCGAAGTTCGGGCCATGGCTTTGCTCAAGCTGACGGAGCTTAGAGATTGGCTGACGTCGCAAGCTCCATCCACCGCTGATGAACAGCAACGTGCCCACCTGCTCTTTGCTGTCTCACAAATCCGCAAGTTCGAACAGGAGCCGGCCCAAGTTTTGAAGCCGACCGATCCGCTCGCTCCTCCGCCAGGGGCCCCAATCGGCTCGCTGGAGGTGGATGGCGACGATCTGGATTATTGAAAGCGCGTGTCGCCATTTTCCCTGTTTCCCGCCTGACACACTGTCTGCGAAAAACCACAAATCCGCCACCGATCCGTACCTCATAACTAACCCAAAATCAATCACATAGCCTTTGGTCTCCGGCCTGCCATTTCGTTAGGCGTAAGCGCACACGAGGTGGCGGCCATGAAACCGACCAACGGCAGTTCGAAAGCGCAGAGAGCCAGCAAAGCACTGCTGCTCGCTTTGGCCCTGACTGTGAGCGGCGCGGCAGTAGCGCAGAGCCCGGAAGCCAACCGCACCGCCGCACAACACCCGGCTTCCTCGCCGCGTCTTGGTCAGCATTCCCGACCGCAAGCTGGCGGTGCTCGAAGATGGCAACGTGATTCGCACCTTCCCGGTCGCCGTCGGCGCCAGCGTCAGTCCGAGTCCCACCGGTGGCTTCCAGATCATCCGCCGCGTGGCCAATCCCACCTACTACCACTCCGGCGTAGTAATCCCTCCCGGACCTGATAACCCGGTCGGAACTCGCTGGGTCGGCCTCAACCAAAAAGGTTACGGGATTCACGGGACCAACGAGCCTGGGTCCGTCGGCAAAGCTCGATCCCACGGCTGCATTCGCATGCGCAACCGCGATATGGAGCAGTTCTTCCGCATGGTCAGCGTAGGTGACACGGTGGAGATCCGCGCAGAGCGGGACGACGAGATCGCGCAGATCTTCGGCGGCGAAGTCGACGCCACCGCCACGACAGTTGCCCGGGCGCGGCCGGTAACGGCCGACGCAGGCGGCGGACAGTAACCCAATACGGATTCATAAGGAGAACGCAATGCAATTCGCAATCACCGCAATGGCAGTCATCGCCGGACTGGTCTTTTCCCTGGCGATCGCATTTCTGGTCGAAGAACTTATTTTCGGCAAAGTCTTCCGTCTGTTCTCTGCTCGGCAGGCGGTTCCAGTCAAGTCTGAGCAGAAGCGCTGAGGCGCAAAAGGAGAACGACCATGTTGTTTCTCAAATATTCCCTCGTGTGGGGCGGCGTCGGCATGATCCTGGTCGCCGTCGCGATCCTTACCTACGACTTTAACCTGGAAGTGCTGTACCGGAGGGCACTGGCGGCTGCGGAACCAGGCCCCTTACCTCCGCTCCCGCACATTCGCTGGCGAGGTGCGCTCGCCCTGGGACTGCTGGCTTGGGGACCGATTCTGCTCGCACTTGGCATCGTCGTCGTTCCCAACGGTATGGCTGGAGTCCGGGTGAGCCAGACCAAGGGCACCTTGGCCGGCACCCTCTATCCTGGCGTTCATTTCGTAACCCCACTGGCCGAGAGCGTCGCCCTCTTCGACACGCGCGACCAGCTGTTCACCACTGGCGCACGGGAGGAGCCCGGCAAAATGCCATCCGGCCCAGCCACCAAGGCCGAACCGCTGAACCTGCAAGCCAAAGAAGGGCTCACCCTCGGACTCTCCATCACCGTGCGCTACCGCCTCGACCCCAAGCGTCTGGATTCCATCCAGGCCAACCTGCCCCTGCCGGTGGAAAAAGAGATCGTGCCCTCGGTGGTCACTACCGCGTGGCGGGAAATTGTTCCCAACTACACCGTCCGCGAAGTCTTTGCCACCAAGCGCGAGGAGGTCCGCAAACGCGCCGCCGACATCATCAGCCAGAAGCTGGCCGTGGACGGCATCATCGTCAAAGAAGTCATGCTCCGCGACATCCAGCTCCCGCCCGAATACGCCAAAGGTCTGGAAAGCCTGCTGCTCAAGGAGCAGGAGAACGACCAGATGGGAGTGCAAACCGAAATCCAACAAAAACAGGTGCGCCTCTCCGAGCTGGAAGCCGAGGCGGCCAAGGCGCAGCAGGTGAAGCAGGCCGAGGGCCAGGCCCAAGTGCGCGTCCTCGAAGCCGATGCCATGCAATACACCCTGCCGCTGAAAGAAAAGCAGATTCAGCAGTCGCGACTGGAAGCCGAAGCTCGCAAGGAAGCGACCGTGAAAAACGCGGAAGCCATGGCCGAAGCCAAGGTGATCGACAGCAAGGCCGAGATGGAGCGCCGTAAGTTGCTCGCCGAAGCCGAGGCTGATCGCATCCGGGTAACCGCCGTTGCCGATGCCGAGCGCATGAAGAGTGAAGGCGAGATCCTGAAGCAGAATCCCCTGCTGATCAACAAAATTGTCGCCGAGCGGCTTTCCGACAAGCTGCAGATCATGATGGTGCCCTCGGACGGAAAATTCTTCTTCGCCAACGACGTGCTGCGCAGCATGAACATGGCGAACCACACGAGCCAGGCGGAGGAACCGCAGACCCCGCCCCAGAACTGAGGTTTTCATTGCCGGAAACTCTCATTGGCGTCAGCCTGAACGGCCTTCAGGCCGTGAAGGAAGCTAAAGCTTCCTCAGGATAACGCCATCGGGGTACGGGTACACGTTATGTCATGCCGCAAACACAACGCGGTTTATAATGCGCCCATCCCGCACATGCCGATTTCGCTGTCACGCTTGCTGCGCGTTGCCTGTCCCCTGCTGCTTGCCGCCTTATTCCTGACTGCTTCCGTAGCGGGGGCTGCCGACTGGGCCCCGCCAGAAGAGCAACTGGCCCGCAAAATCGCCGCAGTCACTGGTCCCGGTGCGGTCGCGGTCGACGTTACCAACCGCTCTTCCCTGACTAAGGCCGATTTCGACGACATCCGTCGCGGCCTCCTCGCCCAGCTTGCTGCCCTGGGTTTGCGATTCGTGCACCCCGACCTCGAGACGGAATCTGGCCTCTGCAAGATGTCTGGCTGGGGACGGAGAAGCCATGAGTTTCCGCCGCAAACTTCTGGCGGTATTTGCGCTGACCGTCTTCCTGTCCGTTGTAGCCGTCACCTGGATCGTATCTGCGATAACGCGGCGCGCTTTTGAGCGGTCGAACGAAGAGCGCACCGTGGCCTTGGTGGCGCAATTCCGCCGCGAGTTTACTCGCCGCGGCGAGGACGTGGTCCATCGCGTCCAGGCCATTGCCGCCAGCGAAGCCACCACCCGCATGGCGCTCGCCCTTAGCCATGGGGCTCCCGACTACGGCGCTTACCTGGCGGAAGCAAGAACCATCGCCGACACCCAACAGTTGGATTTTCTCGAGTTCGTCGACGGCCAGGGAACCATCATCTCCTCGGCGCAATGGCCGGCCAAGTTCGGCTACAAAGAAAATTATCTGCCTGCGGCAACCCCCAAAGAAGCGTTCCTCAGGCAGGAAGATGTGCCCGAAAGCGCTGCCCTGGGACTCTTCGCCATTCGCGTCGTGAATGTCGGCGATAAACCTCTCTCCGTGATCGGTGGCCGGCGCATCGACAAAGATTCTCTCGCCAGCCTGGAACTCCCTGCCGGAATGCGCGCCATGTTCTACCAGAATTTCGGCACAGGATTCTCCCGCGATCTTCTCGTCGATCCCTCCGGGACCCTGCAACAGCCCGACCGACTGGCGCCGCTCGTACAAAGAATCCAACAGCAGAAACAGGAGACCAGCGAACTCATTCACTGGTCGTCCAATGCCGCCGACGATGAGACCGTCCAGGCTATTCCACTCACCGGCCAGGACAACCAGTTGCTGGGAATTCTTCTGGTGGGCAGCTCACGGCGGCCATACGTGGAGATGCGCCAGCACATCCGCTCCGCGGCTTTGCTGGTAGGAGGCGGTGGCATCCTGCTGGCGATTCTACTCAGTGGCTGGGCTGCTGCCCGGGTCACGCGCCCGGTCGAACAACTGGCGGAAGCCGCACGCGAGGTCGCCGCCGGCAACTGGAACACTCAGGTCGAGGTCCACTCCTCCGACGAACTCGGCGAACTGGCACAATCCTTCAACCGCATGACCCGCGAACTGCTGGACCAGAAAGAACGGCTGGTGCAGACCGAGCGCGTGGCCGCCTGGCGCGAACTCGCGCGACGCCTCGCCCACGAACTCAAAAACCCACTTTTTCCCCTGCAATTGGCCGTCGAGAATCTGATCCGGGCCCGCCAGCAGAGCCCGGACCAGTTCGAAGAAGTCTTGCGGGAAAGCTCCTCCACCCTGCTCGCTGAAATCGCAAATCTGAAGGCGATCATCTCCCGCTTCAGCGAGTTCGCCAAGATGCCCCAACCGCAGTTCCAGCGTGTGCCATTGAATGAAGTCGTAGGCAATGTGGCGCGGCTGTTCCAGGCACAACTTCGCGCGCCGGATCACGCCCCCATCGAATGCCAACTGCAACTCGCAGAGTTCATGGAGCCCATCGCCGCCGACCCTGAGCTGCTGCATCGTGCCATCTCAAATCTTGTGCTCAATGCGATGGATGCCATGCCCCAGGGCGGGACACTCACGCTCCGTACGCATCAACAAGATGAGCGCGCTTTTCTGGACGTCTCCGATACTGGAGCCGGCCTCACCCCGGAAGAGTGTGAGCGCCTGTTCACGCCCTACTACACCAGCAAGGCGCACGGCACTGGGCTTGGGCTGGCCATTGTGCAGTCGGTGGTAAGCGATCATGGGGGCAGAATCACCGTGCGCAGTGAGCCCGGCCGCGGAACAACATTCTTGATCGAATTGCCGCGGAATGCGGATAAGCTGTCGGCAGGCTGACGTGGGCCGGCAGTGCAAGCGATAACCATCGGGCACTTAGCAGTTAGCACTTGGCATTTAGATCCTGAGCGGGATTGCCTGAGTTGACCCATGAACCGAAGGGCTAAGTGCTAAATGCCAAGTGCTAAGTGCTGATCCGAGGAGCAACTGGTGCCGCAGAAAGCAAGTCTGCTGATTGTCGATGACGAGGCCAACACCCTGGCCTCGCTCTCCCGCGCCTTCCGCCTGGCAGGCCACGAAGCCACCGTCTGCGACAACGCCGCCAAAGCCCTCGAACTCGCCAAGTCGCAGAATTTCGATCTCATCTTCTCCGATGTTGTCATGCCCGGCAAGGACGGCCTTTCCTTGCTCGAAGATCTCAAGGCACAAGGAATCACCACCCCGGTGGTCATGATGTCCGGCCAGGCGCACATCGAGATGGCGGTGCGCGCCACCCGGCTTGGGGCCCTCGACTTCCTGGAGAAGCCCATCTCCAGCGAAAAGCTGCTGCTCACCGTTGAGAACGCGCTTAAGCTCCAGCGCCTGGAATCGGAGAACCGTCAGCTCCGCCAGCGCTTGGGCAAACCCGAAATCATCTGGAGCGGCGAAGCCATGCGCACAATTATGACCCAGGTGGAACGTGTGGCCGCCAGCGAAACCCGCGTCTGCATCCTCGGAGAAACCGGCACTGGAAAAGAACTCGTCGCCCGCACTCTGCATGAGCGCAGCCCGCGCGCCTCCGGGCCGTTCGTGGCGCTGAATTGCGCCGCCGTCCCGGCCGAGCTGATCGAATCCGAACTCTTCGGCCACGAGAAGGGCTCCTTCACCGGAGCCGCCGGCCGCCACCTGGGAAAATTCGAGCAGGCCGAACACGGAACCATTTTCCTCGACGAAATCGGCGATATGCCGCTGCCCATGCAGGCCAAGCTGCTGCGCGTCCTCGAAGAAGGGGAAGTCGAACGCATCGGCGCCGACCGCCCCATCCCGGTGGACGTGCGCGTGCTCGTCGCCACCCATCGCAACCTTGAAACCCTCGTCCGCGAAGGCAAATTCCGCCAGGATCTTTTTCACCGCGTGTATGTGTTCCCGCTTACGCTGCCCTCACTGCGCGAACGTCGTGAAGACATCCCCGCCCTCGTGGAACACTTCGCCCGCCAGGTCTGCGCGCAAAATAATTGGAAGCCTATTCCCTTCACCCCGGAAGCAATCGAAAGACTGCAGGCCCACCCCTGGCCGGGCAACGTCCGCGAACTGCGCAATGTTGTGGAGCGCTTGATGCTCTTGGCCACCGAAGGCGAAGTGGCCCTGGATACCGTGCGTCTGGCACTGCCACAAGCCGCGGGCCCTTCCGCCACCTCCGCCCTGGGCTCAGGACCGCTGGCCGAGCGTGTGCAGAGTTTCGAGCGCGAGGCCATTCTCGCCGAACTCAAACGCCACAACTACCACATCACCAACGCCGCCAAAGCCCTCGGCCTCGAGCGCAGTCACCTCTACAAGAAAGCCGAACAGCTCGGGATCGATATTCAAAAACATCGCCGGGAAGACGAGTCATCCGACTCTTCCTGATTGTTTTCCGGTGCTACAATCAACCTATCCATGGGCAGTAAACGCGCGCATTTCGCGGTGTTCCTGTGCTTGTTGCTGGCGACCCAACTCCAGGCCGCCAAGCCCAAGCCTCTTCCCACACGCATCGCCACAATTCTCTCCACCCCCGACTTGGCCCGCGGTTTCTGGGGCATTGAGGTGGTCTCGCTCAAGACCGGCAAGGTTCTCTACTCGCAGAACCCGGACAAGCTGTTCACTCCCGCGTCCAACACCAAGCTGTTCACCACCGCCGCTGCCCTCGCGCTCATTGGGCCGGATTACAGCTTTCACACCACCGTGGAAACCACCGGCATGCTCGACAAACACGGACGCCTTACCGGCGATCTCGTGCTCGTCGGCCGCGGTGACCCCAATCTTTCCGGACGCGAACTGCCCTACGCGCTGCGTACCGAGCGGAACAACCACCCCATCCAGGTGCTGGAACAGCTCGCGGACGCGCTCGTGCAAAAGGGCGTGAAGTACGTGGATGGCGACATCATTGCCGACGACTCCTACTTCGCCTTCGAGCGCTACGGTGAAGGCTGGAGCCAGGACGATCTGGTCTGGGCCGACGGCGCCCCGGTTTCCGCGCTCACCATCAACGACAACGTCATCTTCGTCAACATTCTGCCCGCGGATCGCGTGGGCGAGCGAGCCTTCGTCAGCATCAATCCCTTCGCGGACTACTACCGCATTGATAATCGCATCATCACCACGCCCACGGGCACCGGCCGCAAGATATTCATCAATCGCGAGCCCGGCTCCATCGTGCTCACACTGTGGGGCAACATGCCGCTCGATGACGCCGGCGCCAACGAGGCCCTCGCCATCGAAGACCCCGCCGAATTCGCAGCGGTGCTCTTCCGCCAGTTGCTGGAGACGCGCGGCATCGTGGTCTATGGCCGCCAGCGCACGCGTCACACCGAACTGGCCAGCCTGTCAACCTTCACCGTCACCGCGACCGCGCCGGCACGTGGTGGCGACGAACCATCGCGCGCCTTGCAGAACCAGCCGCTGGTGCTGGCCAGTTACCAGTCAAAGCCTCTCATCGACGATGTGCGCGTCATCAACAAAGTCAGCCAGAATCTGCACGCCGAGATTCTGCTTCGTCTTTTGGGACGGGAGAAGGGTACCGCCGGTACCGTCGAAGGCGGCCTCGAGGTGCTGCGTGGTTTCCTGAATCGGGCTGGCGTTCCCGCGGACCAGTACCTCTTCTACGATGGCTCGGGACTTTCGCGTCAGAACCTGGTCACGCCTCACGCGGTGGTACAGCTTCTGCGTTACGCCGCGTCGCAGCCGTGGGCCGCAAGTTTTCGTGACACGCTGCCCGTCGCCGGTGTGGACGGCTCTCTCTCCGAGCGCTTCAAGAACCTGGCGCAAGGGCGCGTATACGGCAAGACCGGTTCCCTGGGCGGCGTGAAAGCGCTCTCTGGCTACACCACCACCGACAGTGGCGAGCAGGTCGCATTCTCTATCCTCTCCAACAATTTCAACCTGCCCGATAAACGCGTTACCGACAGCATCGACAGCATCGTCGGAGCCATCCTGGACGACGGACCGGCCAGAAAATAAGACTTAGCCCAGCAGTACGGGAATGCTGATCGAACTGGATTCTGCGGCCGGATACCTGCGCGCCTGCACCGCCAAGCTCACCCCGCGCCCGAACAGTGGCGGTTGCATGCGGCACAACTCCCCTTCATGCCGTAAACAGATTGCGCGCCCACTGAATTTCTGCGGAAACTCCACGCTGTCCTGCGCGCCACAACACAAATACAGGGACAGCAGATCGCAGAACTGCAGTGCGTCCACCAGCCCCAGGATTTCTTCCGTCCTCCGGTGCTGCTGGCGCGACAGTTGCTGCTGCCGTTCCGCCTCGCTCGCCAGGAAGTCGCGAACCAGCTGAGTCTCCTCGGGCTTGTCCTCCGCCAACTCCAGCCGCCACCGCCCCAGCCGGCAAAAATGCTCGCTCACCAGGATGCCGCCAATCGGAGCTACTTGCTCCGCCCGCTCAATGGAGTCATGCCAGGCCCGCAGAAAATCTCGTGGCGCCATTTCGAGGAACGAGAGCGGTCGCTCCCGGCCATTCAGTTTCGCAGCCCCATCAAACGCAGCCCAGCCGTCGTCATGCGCCGCGATCGCCTGCACCACCTCCGCATCCAGTCGGGGAAACTCGGCGGAAACGATGCGCGCCGCCAGATCTCCCGCCAGGGCTGCGTGATCCGGCTGTGCCACCAGCCACCACTCGCTGGCGTCTTGCCGCTGCTTGCGCTCAATCGACTGGAACGCGGGAACCGTGCCCGTGTGGGGCGGGCACCCCCGTCCGCCTGAAGCGGAGTCGTCCAGCAACGAAATGACGGGATACAGAACCATGGAAACCAGCACTTAGCACGTGGCGAGGAATCGCGCTGGCGGCAGTCCCAGGGGCCCGAGGCGAAAGTCAAGTGCCAGGTGCGAATGGCTGGTTTTACCGCCGCGGCATCCTCTTTACCTGAGGCTTCCGCATCGCTCCAATCGCGCCCGGGCCAGTGCCGGTAGGCGGCTTGCGCATTCCTTCCAGCAGATCTTTCAGCACCACTGCGTTGTTGCGCTCTTCGTTTTTCGACGCGAACAACAACGTCAGCTTCTTTCGCCGCCCTGCCCAGCGGTAAAGGTCGTCCAGGGCCTCCGCCGCCTCGGGACGAGCCAGCTCTTTCATATAGCGCTTGCGAAACGCGGCCCAACCCTCCGGACGCGCGTGAAACCATCGCCGCAACCCGTCGGAGGGCGCAAGATCACGCAGCCAGCTATCGATCGCCGCCCGGGCTTGGCTCAGCCCCCTCGGCCACAGGCGGTCTACCAGCACCCGCGTTCCGTCGCCCCGCGCCGGTTTCTCGTACACTCGTTTGACCGCAACAGGCATCGCTTCCACTATTATTGTACGTCCGGACAACAGAGGGGTGTTCGAGGAACGCATGAGATCAGGCCGCATTGTTCTAAATCGGAAATCGGCAATTGTAAGTCGTAAATTCTTCTCTCTGTACTGCGGCGTCTCCCTGTCGCTTCTGCTTGCGCTCTTCGCTTGCGCTCCCGAGCGCCGCAAGAGTGACGCCGAGCTCGGGCTCAACCCCCAGCAATCCGCCGGGCGCAAAGTGTATGACGCGTATTGCGACCGCTGTCACGAACCCTACTCTTCCCGCGGCAAACAGGGGCCGAGCCTGAAAGGCACCTTCAAGAAACAATACCTGCCGCTCAGCGGCTTGCCCGCCAACGATGATCGCGTCACCGAAATCGTCAAGTTCGGCCGCAGCAAGATGCCCGGCTACGGACAGGTGCTCAGCCAACAGCAGATCGACGACCTGCTGGTCTACCTGCACACACTGTGAGCCTCTCGCCTCGCTGATCTGCTGATCTGCCCACCGTCTCTATTTCTTTTCCAGGGTCGCGTCCAGGAGCAGCTCTGAACCTGCTGTAAGCGTGATTTCCTTCGACCAGGTCTTGTAACCCTGCTTCTCGAATCGCACTGCATGCTTCCCGGGAGGCAGGCTGAGCTTGGCCGGGGTGTAGCCCATGTTCTGCCCATCCACGTAAACATCCGCCAGGTACGGAGTGCTGCGCACAGCGATCGTTCCCGCCGGTTCCGCTGCCGGTTTCGATGCAGCCGCTGGCGCGGCAGCAGGTTGAGCCGCGGAAGCGGGCTGCTGACGCGGTGTTGGAGCAGTAGCAGATCCTGTTGCTGGGGGGATGAACCCTGTTACCGAGTCATCCGGATTCGCCGCCGGGCTGGCGTACGCCTCCGCCAATTCCGCTGCCGTTACCGGCCGCATCATCGCTGCCGACTTCCGTTTCACGATGTTCAGCTTGAACTGGTTTCCAGCTGGCGCCCGCAGGTACATAAGGTCGTCATCGATCTGCACTTTCACCGGGCGGTCCTTGACCCACTCTTCCGGAGGCGCCCCTTGCACGCGGCCCGCCTCATACGCCCCGGTGAAGACCTTGTCTTTCAGGTGAACCGAGACGGTGTAGGTGGTTTCATCCTGCGTGACCGGAGTATTCACCAGCCAGTACAGCGTCTTTGTGGTGACGTTCTTCTGCACATCCACGATCCGGCCCGTCTGCCATGCATCGTTCGAAGACCCGAGCGGCGGGGCCAGCAGTGAGCCAATCAAGAGAACGATTCCAGGACTCTTCATAACGGTTTGCAGCTCTTTTCGGGCGCATTTTGACTGGAATGAAGAAGTTGAAGCGCCCTAGATTGAACTCCAGTGTAGAAGCAACTCTGCGAGCGGGTCAAAGACGGCTCCTGACTCCTGTTGTGGCGTCGGAAGCCTGCGGCCTGCGTTACCTGAAAGCAGTGGAGCGATGGGCGTCCTCGCCCGTCTCGCAATGAGATTCTCACCATGCGTGCCACTGCTGGTCAGGATGGCAGGAGCCAGGGAAAACTTGCCTGGTCTATCCGACCATCTCCAGGACGGCGCCCTGTTCCGCACTGAGCTCTTGCACGGCGCGCCCCTGGCGCAGACGAATCTGGGCGCGGGCCAGGCTGTTGTTCGCGACTTCGAAACTTCCGGAACAATCCGTCTTGCCATACGGGACGCGGTGGACCGAGGCACCGCTTCCTTCAATCGCAACTTCCACTTCGCCAAGGGGGCTGGAACCCTGCAGGGTCCACTTCAGTTGATGACGGTCTCGGCAAGTCTCCTTGAATCGCCCAAGGGCATAGGCCTCGCCCTCGTGCCACAACACCGCTTTGCGAAACTTCAGGTTGAAGGGCATGTCGTAAACCAGGGCTTCAAAGGTGCTCGCGGGCCCATTGGGAACGGGAAAATAGGCATGCGTCCAGGTCCAGAAGTTGCGGTGGCGGTAGCCGCAGTTGTGGCCCTGCACCCCATAGCCGAGCGGCTGGCCACCAAACACCTGGCCGTTGAGCCGAATCTCGCCGGAAAATACTGCATCGGAATGCGGTGTGCGGGAAAAACCGATCCAGCCTTTTTGGCTTATCGTCACCCGAAAGGTGGAGTGGTAACGAAGATCCCACGAGATACGGTGACCTTCGACCTGCAACCCTCCGCGACACCAATCCTCGCCGATTTCGTTGCCCCGGATTTCGAAATGGAAGGGACTGGCGCCGCGTTGGCTCAGACTGATTCCATCGAGCGGAAATCCCTGGATGAAGCTCTGCGGTGTTCCCTCCCGTGGAAACCATGTTGCCCACACCTGCACCGGTTGTCCGCCGCTGGGGGCGGCGCATCCGCCGCGTCCCGGATTCATCAGAAGATAGCGGAACCACCAGGCGCCGCTGCCATCGGCCAAAGCCAGCCGCAGAAACCAGACCTCGTACCGGCGTCGCATGGTGAGACGCGAGAAGACTTCATTCAAGGTTGCCACGCTATGCCCAATCCGGTGCAGACCTCAATCCCTGACCTGCCCCCTCACGTTGGTTCTAGCCTTACGGTAACTTTCCGCGGCGGAGCTTCGGCTCCATACTGCGAGGATGGTGCAGTCACTTTTACTCGATTTCCTGCTACGCATCGCGGTCGGGCTGGGGGCAGTGCTGGCCCTGATTGCCATCGTCGGCCTTGGAATACCGCCGCGCAAAACCCAGGCTGTCCGCAGTCGACTCCGCCAATAGCCGACACCGCGGTCGCAGGGCGCGAGTACGGGCCTAAGCCGCGGCCGATGTCGTCATCCTGCTCCCCCAGAAAAGCATCCCAAGCTGGCTTCCCCGCCATTGTTCTTAGCAAATTAAAATGTCCGCTTTTTGTAGCA
>JBGPJK010000027.1:0-24188 GCA_041485425.1 Terriglobia bacterium
CATGTGGGGAATTTTCCGCTCGCCAAAGAACATGTGTTCGGTTCGGCAGAGACCGATGCCCTCTGCGCCAAAGGCGCGGGCCTGGATGGCATCGCGCGGGATGTCGGCATTGGCGCGCACGCCCAGTTTGCGGAAGGGTTCCGCCCAGCCCATGAACTTCAGCAGTTCGGGATCGTCCGGCTTCGCGTCCACAGTGCTGAGCTTGCCCTTGATCACGCGGCCGGTGGTGCCGTCGAGCGAAATCCAGTCGCCTTCCTTGAACACCTGCCCCTTGACCCGCATCTCGCGGGCTTTCTCATCGACCGCGACGTCGCCCGCACCCGCCACGCAGCACTTGCCCATGCCGCGCGTGACTACGGCAGCGTGGCTGGTCATGCCACCACGCGAAGTGAGAATGCCCTTGGCCACTTCCATGCCGTGGATGTCTTCAGGAGTGGTTTCAGCGCGTACCAGGATCACAGGCGTCTTCTTGCCCTGACCCGCCATTTCCACCGCGTCATCCGCGGTGAAGACAATTTGACCGACCGCCGCTCCCGGCGACGCGGGCAACCCCGTGGCCAGTACTTCGATCTCGCCCTTCTCGTTCAGCCGCGGCACCAGAAAATCGTAAAGCTGGTTGGGTTCCACGCGGAAAATCGCTTCTTCCTTGCTGATGAGTCCTTCCTCTACCATCTGAATGGCGATCCGCACGGCGGCCAGTCCGGTGCGCTTCCCGTTGCGGGTTTGCAGCATGTAAAGCTTGCCGTCCTGAATGGTGAACTCGAAGTCCTGCATGTCGCGGTAGTGCTTTTCCAGGCGCGTGGTGATCTCACGCAGCTGGTTGTAAACCTGCGGCATGATCTTCTCGAGTTCCAGGATGTGCACCGGCGTGCGCACGCCCGAGACCACATCTTCGCCCTGCGCATTCAACAGGAACTCGCCATAGAACTCTTTGGTCCCGGTAGCCGGATTGCGGGTGAAGCCCACGCCCGTACCGCTGCTATCGCCCAGGTTGCCGAACACCATGGCCTGCACATTAACCGCAGTGCCGAGATCGTCCGAGATGTTGTTGATGCGCCGATAGTGCTTGGCTCGGTCGTTCTCCCAGGAGCGAAACACGGCGTCGCGCGCCATCACCAACTGCTCGTGCGGATCCTGCGGGAAATCGCGCTTGGCGTGCTTCTTGACTACCTTCTTGTATTCCTCGATGACTTCTTTCAGGGCCTTGGCATCGAGATCGGTGTCGAGCTTGGCCTTTTTCTGCTTCTTCTTGTGGTCGAACACTTCATCAAACGCCGGCTTCTCGATATCCAGCACCACGTTGCCGAACATCTGGATCAGGCGCCGGTAGGAGTCTGCCGCAAAGCGGGGATTGTTACTGCGCCTGGCCAGCACCTCCACGCTCTGATCGTTCAGCCCCAGGTTGAGGATGGTGTCCATCATCCCCGGCATGGAGAACTTCGCGCCCGAGCGAACGCTCACCAGCAGCGGGTTCTCGCCCTTGCCCAGCTTCTGCCCCTGCAGTTGCTCCAGCCGGGCCAAAGCTTCTTCCATCTGCCGGTTCACTTCTTTGGACACGTCGCCCTGCCGCATATAGTCCCGGCAAGCTTCGGTCTGAATGGTGAACCCCGGAGGCACGGGCAATCCCGCGTTGGTCATCTCCGCCAGGCCGGCGCCCTTGCCGCCCAGTTCGTCTTTCATCTTGCCGTTGCCATCCGCCTTGCCGCCGCCGAAGAAGTACACGTACTTGGTGGTCGGCTTCTTTTCCATGGTTCCAACTTCAGTTTCAGCCATCGTTGTAGTTGCCATATCTATTAGTCCTTTGCTGAGATTTTCGTAGCGCCGGCGTCCCGCCGGCCACCTACATCTAACTCTTCCCTTCCGTCACCATCTCGGAGAAATCCGCGATCGTTGAGAATTCCTTCAATAATGTCTGGAGAAGCGCCAGCCGGTTCGCCCGTAAATTCTCGTCTTCCACCATCACCATGACCTTGTCAAAAAACGTATCCACGGCCGGACGCAATTTCGAAATCTCGACCAAGGCCGCCTCGTAACCACGCTTCGCTCGCAGATCTTCCACCGTCTTGGCGGTCTGTGGAATCAGCGCGGCAAGTTCTTTTTCCGCCGGCTCACGCAGCGTATTGCCATCCACGGCTGCCCCTACCTGCTTCCCGGTCTCGCTTGCCTGCCGCAAAATGTTCTTGATCCGTTTGAACGCAATCGAAATGGACTCGAAATCCGCCGACGTCCGCACCTTGCTCACCGCCTCCGCCCGTGCCACCGCATCCACCACGTCATCCGACCCCGCCGCCAGCACCGCGTTCACCGCGTCGTACTTGAAGCCAAGCGCGTCCCGCAGATAAAACTCCAACCGCTCGCGGAAAAAATCCCGCACCGCGCGGGCAAAATCGATCTTGGCTGAAAACTTCTTCTCCGCCTCCGTCCCGCTATAGGCCGCGCGCGCGTCCACAAACAGTTGGCTCAAGCGGATCGGCAGCTTGTGCTCCGCAATCGTCTTCACAATCCCGTTCGCCTGCCGCCGCAATGCAAAGGGATCCTTCGACCCGCTCGGCACCAATCCCAGCGCAAACATCCCGGCAATGCTGTCGGCCTTGTCGCCGATCGAGAGCATGGCCCCTTCAATCGTCCGCGGAACCGAATCTTCCATCGACTCCGGCTTGTAGTGATCGTAAATAGCCTCGGCAATAGCCAGCCGTGTACCCTCTGCCATGTCTTCATCCAGTTGCTGGGCTCGCGCGTACAGCCCGCCTACCATCCCCTGCAATTCGGTAAACTCCTTCACCAGTTCCGTGGTCAGATCAGTCTTGGCCAGGTACGCTGCCTTATGAATGACTCCCGGCCGAATCGGCATCCCGCTCTGTCGCACAATTTCCGACAGCCAACTGCACAAGCGCTGCACCCGCAGAGTCTTTTCGTAGTAGCTGCCCAGGTCTTTTTGAAACGTCACGTGCTTCAGCCACTCGACCCGCTCGCGCAAAGGATGCTTCTGGTCCGTCTGCCAGAAAAAGCGCGCATCGTTGAAGCGCGCCCGCAACACCCGCTCATGCCCGTGCCGGATAGTGCCCCGTGGATCGCCGTCCGTATTCAGCACCGCCAGAAAATGCGGCGCTAGTTTGTGGGTGGCGCCATCCTCGACCGCGAAGTACTTCTGATGGTCCCGCATCACCGTGACCAGCACTTCATCCGCCAGTTCCAGAAACTCGCGGTCGAAGTTGCCCAGGACGACTGCGGGAAACTCGGTCAGGTTGATCACCGTGTCCAGTAGGCTCTTGTCCTCGCGCCAGCGCGCCCCTGGAATTGTGCGAGCGGCGGCATCCAGAGCCTTGCGAATTTCTTTTTCCCGCTCGCCACGACCCAACACTTTGGCCTGCCGTAAAGCTTCTACGTACGGGCCACCGGCGCGGGGGATGGGGACAGCGGTGTCGGCCAGGATCCTGTGTCCACGCGACTGCCTGCCGGCCTGAATGCCTCCAAATTCCAGAGGGATCACCTGGCTGTCCAGCATGGCCACGACCCAGCGCACCGGGCGTACGAAGCGCTCGTTGGGTTTGCGCCAGTACATGTTTTTCGGCCAGTAGATCGAAGCCATCTCCTTCGGGAGCGCTTCGGCGAGAACATCAGCCGCCGCCCGGCCTTTTTTCGTCACTTTGGCTGACAGGTACTCACCCTTCGGAGTGGTCACTCGCGCCAGTTGTGAAACCTCCACACCCGCCTTCCTGGCGAACGCTTGCGCCGCCGGAGTGGGTTGCCCATCCTTGTACGCAACACTAACCGACGGACCGGTCACTTGCTCCGTCAAGTCGGGCTGCGCGGCCGGAATGCCCGCAGCGAGGACTGCCAGGCGGCGAGGAGTATCGAGGCAGGTGATGGCTTCGCTCGCGGGCAGTCGTTCCCTGGTCAACAGGTCGTTGACTCGCTTCTCCAGTTCCTGCGAGGCGGCATTGATCATCTGCGCCGGGATCTCTTCGCAACCGATTTCCAGCAGAAAGTCAGGCATGTAAGCAACCGTCTATCTTCCCAGAGATGCCCACCCCCCGAATGTGAGCCCCGTCACAGTCCGTCCCCCACGGTTCCTAGACCGGCACCTTTTCTTTCTTTGACTTGGGCCTGTTCCCTGCTCCCGGCTCACCCTCCGGGGACCCCTCCGAGGCATCGGCCTGCTGATCTACATAGGCCTTGGCCATCCCCACCGCCAAAGCCCGCACCCGCGCAATCACTCCCACGCGTTCGGTCACCGAGATCGCGCCGCGAGCGTCCAGGATATTAAAAAGATGCGAACATTTCAGGCAAAGATCGTAGGCACTCAGCAGCGGAAACCGGCGTTTGTCCCGGACGATCCCATCACTGGGGTGCCCCATTTCTCGCGCACTTTGCGAGAAGTGGGGACTTTCCTTTCCCTTCGCTAACGCCGCGTACTTGTCCAGCAGCCCCTTGCACTCCGCCTCGCACAACTCGAAATGCTTCCACGCCTTCTCGACGTCCGCCAGTTCGAAGTTGTAAACCGAAAACTGCAGCTCGTCTGCCATGCGGACGTCGCCATAGGTCGTGGCCCGACCTGTTTCCGGATCGCGCGCCCACACGATGTCATAAATCGAATCCACATCCTGGAGGAATGCCGCAATGCGCTCCAGCCCATACGTCAGCTCAGCCGAAATCGGATCCAGATCCACTCCGCCGCACTGCTGGAAATAGGTGAACTGTGTAATTTCCAGCCCGTCGAGCATCACCTGCCACCCGATTCCCCACGCGCCTAGCGTCGGCGACTCCCAGTTGTCCTCTTCGAACTTGATGTCGTGCTGGCGCAAATCAATCCCCATCGCCCCCAGCGACTCGAGATAAAGCTCCTGCACATTCTCCGGCGGAGGCTTCAGGATAACCTGCAACTGCGTATGCTTATAAAGACGATTGGGATTCTCGCCATACCGCCCGTCGGCGGGCCGACGCGAAGGCTGCACGTAAGCCACCTTGTAGGGATTCGGCCCGAGCACGCGCAGGAAAGTTTCCGGCGCCATGGTCCCCGCGCCGACTTCGACGTCATAGGGTTGCTGCAACACACATCCCCGTTCGGCCCAGAACGTCTGGAGCCGCAGGATGAGTTCCTGGAAGGTCAGCGGATTGGGTTTGGACGGATTCACGTTTGTCAGAGCACTTAGCAGTTGGCATTTGGCCCCTAAACGTTCATGCCACTTCACAGAAACCGACGAGAATCTGCAATGGCGAAATGCTAAGTGCCAAGTGCTAAGTGCTTATCTTCTCCAGCATTCCCGTCGTCACGAACTTCTTCTCAATGTGCCGCTGCAAAGTCTGGATCAAGAACTTCCGCAGATCGGCCCCACGCGTTTTTGGCCACGGCGTACCACAAAAGCTCTCCACCGGCGCCCGAAACATCTGCGCCGCCAGCACTCGCGATTCTGCCGACATCTCCGCCGATGCCAGCCGCTTGTCCTCCGGGCACATCAGCCCATCTGCCAGCGCATGAAAATAAGCCCGGCTTCCGTTCAAAGTCCGCCCACAGACCATGCACCCCGTAAGCTCTGGCAGATACCCCATCAGCCGCGTCATCCAAAGTTCGAAATAGGTGACGGGCATCCACACATCCGGCCCACGCAACCCGGCCAGCACCGAAAGCGTCAGCCGGAACACCGCGTCGTTGGCCTCGCGGTCCGGCAGCAACTCATCCAGCAACTCGGCGACATGCCCCAGCGCCACCGCCCTCGGATAGCTCACCTCCGTGGCCAGCGGCGATTCCAGCACCTCGCAGGAATCCAGCCGCGCCAACTCCTGCCGCTCGCGATCCTCGTAATACGCCCGCACATAGGTCAGTGGCTCGAGCGCCCCACCAAACCGCCGCCTGGACTTCATCGCCGACCGCGCCACCCCACGCACCTTGCCCTCCAGCCGCGTGAAAAGCGTGACCAGCAGGTCGGCCTCCCGCAGGGGATACGTGCGCAGGACAATCGCTTCCGACTCCTTCAGCGCCATGGAAATCCAGCAGGTTGATCCTCGATTGTAATGGAGGGGTGGGGAGATGGAAAGCAGCCAGTCTTCGGACTAGTGACGGGGTTGCATCCTGCGGTAAAATATCACGCCATGAAAACTGTACCGGAAAACGAGCAGGAGTGGAACCGACTGGTACGCGCCGAAAACTGCAGATGCCCGGCTTGCGGGGAATTCATTCGCTTCGACGAGCGGGAGATCTATTTGGATCGTAACCTGTGTGCCTACTGTGCCGAGATGATTCCCAAGAGGGATAATTAGGCCACCGCGCGATTGGCCTCCGTTCCCCAACCGGCAATTCCTTAGGCTAAAGAAAAAGCGCACACTCGCCGTCGGAGGGTGCGCCCTCTCACTGAACTTTGGCCGCTACTACCGCCCGTAGTACGCCGCGTTGCGCTCGGTGAAGGCTTTCCACTTCTCCGGCAGGTCGTCCAGCGCGAAAATCGCCGACACCGGACACACTGGGACGCACGCGCCGCAATCGATGCACTCTACCGGATCGATGTACAGCATTTCCTCAGTCGCGTACGCCTCTTCATCCTTCTTGGGATGAATGCAATCCACCGGGCACGCATCCACGCAGGCGGTGTCCTTGGTCCCGATGCACGGTTCTGCAATCACATAAGCCATAGCGTTGTTTGTCTCCTGAAATTAAGCGGAACTCGTGAGAACCGCACATTTTAACAAGAATGCCGGTCGCGGTACAGCACCGCAGCACCAGCACTCGTTTACCTGATGGCGTCATCCTGAGCGAAGCGAAGGATCCGGCGCGTACGGGCCTCGCACTCCTCAGCCACCTTGCGTCTACGCCCCCACTAACTCCCGCTCCTCACTCGGCTGATACTCGACGATATACCCTGCCACCGCACTCGCCGCCACGGTCAAAGGCGACGCCAGATACATCTGTCCCGGCCCGCTCCGTCCGGGAAAATTCCGGTTCTGTGCGCTGATCACCACCTGCTCCGCCCGCGTCGACACCCCCGGCCCCGCGTTGATACACGCCCCGCAACTCGGCTCAATCACATGCGCCCCAGCCTTCTCGAAAATCTCGATGTATCCCTTGCGCACGCAGTACTCACGCGTCTCCTGCGAGCCGAACTGGATGTAGAACGTCACTGACCCCGCCACCCGCTTGCCCTGCTTGAGCGCGTCGCCCAGCACCCGAGCGTACATATCCATATCTTCATTCTTGCCCGCGGTACAGGTTCCGCCGTAAGCCAGCTCAACCGGAACCGGAGTATTCAGTTCGCGGATGAACTTTCCATTCCCCGGATCACCCGGCGTGGCCACCATCGGCGTGATCTCGGCCGCGTCCAGCTCGATGACCTCCGCATACTGCGCATCCGGATCGCTGTACAGCCCCTGTATCATCGTCTCCGCCTCGCGGCGGTCCATCCCCCGCCGCTCCTGCAGAAAGTCCACCACTTTCTTGTCCGGTGCCACGATTCCCGTGAATCCACCGATCTCCGCCGCCATGTTAGTCATGGTCGCGCGTTCGTCTACGCTCAGTTCCTCGATCGCCTCGCCCGAATACTCCATCACCTTGGCCAGCGCCTTGCCGCTCCTCACGTAGTCCAGCGCCAGGATTTGCAGGATGAAATCCTTCGCCGTGACGTTCGGGTGCTTCTTGCCTCGCACCACGATCTTCACCGACTCCGGCACCTTGACCCGCACGTCTTTCGTGATCCACGAATTGAACACGTCGGTGGTGCCGATGCCGAACGCGATACAGCCCACCGCGCCCACGTGCGGCGTATGCGAGTCCGACCCCACGTTCACTTGGCCGGGCAGCGCGTACGACTCCAGCATCACCGAGTGGCAGATGCCCTCTGAGCCCTTCCGGTCCTTCAGTTCGCCGTGCAGCTTGATCCCTTGCGCCCTGGCAAAGTCTTCCTGCTTGATCTTGAGCTGGGTGGCAAGGTCGAGCAGCCCCATCTTCTTTTTTTCTTCCGAAATCACCTCATCCAGAAAGGTCAGGTGGTCGCGGAAGAACCGGATCGTCGAAGCATCATTCACCGGCACATCCTTGCCGACGTACTGCTCGTAGAAGATGGCGGCCATGGGGGTGACGTACTCGTGGCTGAAGCGCAAGTCGACGCGCGTGAATCCGGTGTCGCCCGGCTTCACCGCCTCCACCCCCACCTTGCCCTCCCCCGTCACCATGTGCCGTGCAAAGATTTTTTCTGCCAGCGTCATGGGACGCTTCTTGGTCTGGATGGGCGGCAAAAATACTTTCCTCTGCATGCGCGCCACATTAAAGGGGAAAAGCCCGCCGTACTCGATCACCTGCCGGGTAATGTCATCTTCGCCAGCCGTAAACTCGGAGAGGGGAATCTCCT
Organism: Terriglobia bacterium; assembly: GCA_041485425.1. GTDB lineage: Bacteria > Acidobacteriota > Terriglobia > Terriglobales > Acidobacteriaceae > JAIQET01. The sequence continues at coordinate 8,337 of JBGPJK010000027.1, forward strand.
CGCCGGCCCGGATGCGGTCCACCAAAGAGAAGTTCGTCGAGGTCAGCACGCCCAGGTTCTGGCAATTTTGCTTGTAGATGCGCTCGATGTTCTCGGCGATCACGAGCTTGATTCCGGCGCACATCTCTGCGTAGGGCGACTGCTCGCGGCTCGAGCCTTTGCCCCGCCGCTTGCCGCTCACCGCCGCCACAAACCCGCCCCGCTTCACCTCGCCGCGCTGGATCGGAGTTTCTTCCCCGCACCTCAGCCCAAGATAGGGAATCTCTCCCAGCGTCTGGTCAAAATAAAAGCAGAGGTGCGCCGGCGTGATCTCGTCGGTGGAGATGTCATCGCGCAGCTTGGGATTGTTCTGCGGATGCCGCGTGTCCCAGGGCAGGTCCTGGCCCGCCAGTTGCCGCCGGATCAGCTCCGGGTCTTCTGTCAGAAACAGAATCCGACCCTGCAGCCGCACCTGTGCCGGGCGCTTCTCGATCTTGCGCTCCAAGAGTGAATTGATCACGAGTTAACCCTATGAAAGTCCCCAGCCAAACCCCACCTTGTTATTGTACCGCCCGAAGCCCAACTGAGAACCGAGAACCGGGATCTGGGAACTGGGAACTGCTGAAATCAGTGATGCCCTGCCTTGCGGTCGTACTTCTCTCCTGCCGGGATGGCTACAGCTACCTGGTTCTGCTTGGGCGGCAGCGGGCAGGTCGCGTAGGGGGTCACCGCGCAGGGAGGATTGTAGGCCTCGTTAAAGTCCAGCACGACCGTGTTGTTCACCACCGGCCCCGTCTGCAGGAACCTTCCGGGAGGATAGGTTTCGGTCTTGCTGGTCAGGTCTTTGAAGACAAAAAACAGCCCGTCTTTCGCATCGCCGCCCAGCGCCGACAATCGCACTTCCTGCCCACTGATCTTGAACACCGCCTCGCCGGCCACCGGCGTGGGCGTGATGTCCCCCAGCACATTGGGCACATCCACCATCTTCTTCGCGTCCGAGGGCTCCCAAGTCGCGGTAATCCGGTACGCCGTACTAAGCGGATAAAACTCAGGTCCGCGATAACTGCGCACCGCTGGGCTGCCGAGGTCCTTCACCCGAATGCCGATGCGCTGCCCACGCTGGATCACGTGCATCTGCAGCTTTCCCAGTTCGATGACTGTTGGCTTGCCCGACACATCCGCCTGCAATTTCGCGGTCGTCGCCAGCTTGCCATCGATGGTCGCTTGCACGCCGCTCGCGACCCTCACCGTCACCTGGTTCCCTTGCAGCTCGAACCACCCGGCGACCGCTGGGGCCGAATGTTCCGGCAGCACCAGGCGGTTCTTTGCGTCTGTCCCAAAGCTGTTCGCCCCCGGTTTCAGCCAGAACAATCCCGCCAAGGGGAGCCAGTTTGCTTTCAGGTCTTCCACCAGGTCGGCTTTCCATTTCTCGAACGACTGTTGGTAAGACGCATCCACCGCCGGTGCCGGCTGCCCGAACGCGGCTCCGCATCCCGCGAACACCACGCTTAGACAGATTGAAGCCGCCAGGATTCCCGCGCTGATTCGTCCCCTCATGCACCCCTCTTGAGACCCGAGGCCTATTTTCTGTACGCCCGCGGATCGGGCAACTCCTCCAGCCCGCGCCCCTTGAAGATCGCGTCAAACTCCCGCAGCATCTCCTCGTGCACCAGCCCGTTCGACGCCAGCGTCTCCCGGCTGTCGAGCTGAAACGGCCCGCCGCGGAAATCGCTTACCCGCCCCCCCGCTTCCTCCACTAGCAGCACCCCGGCCGCCGTGTCCCACGGATTCAATTTGAACTCCCAGAAGCCGTCGAAGCGCCCACAAGCCACGCAGCACAGATCCAGCGCCGCCGAGCCCGCCCGCCGCACGCCATGGGTTCGCAGCGTGATCTGATGATAAAAAAATATATTGGGATTCTTGTGCCGCTTGTGACTGGGGAACCCGGTCGCCACCAGGCACTCCGCCAGGTTCGCGGTCGTCGAAACCTGAATCCGCTGCTGGTTCAGATAAGCCCCGCTTCCCTGCTCGGTTGCGAACAACTCATCCCGCGTGGGATCGTAAACTACCCCTGCCACGCGCCGCCCCTTATACTCGAGCCCCAGCGAAATACAGAACACCGGGAACCCGTGCGCGAAATTTGTAGTGCCATCCAGCGGATCGACATACCAGCGATAATCGCTGCCCTGGTCGTGCAGCCCGCCTTCTTCGCCCAGAATGTCGTGCGCCGGCCAGCGCCCGCGAATCCGTTCCAGGATCAGCGCCTCTGACTTCCGATCCGCCACCGTCACCAGATCGACGTCGCCCTTGTACTCAATTTTCACCCGCCGGTGAAAATACTCCATCACCAGCGCCCCCGCTTCGCGCGCGATCTCGATCATCCCGGAAACAAAATTATTCCCGCCTTCAGCCATTCGCATGCGCCATACAATTCCCCAGATTGCCCGCCCGAGCGGATCGAGCCCGCACCGGACCATCAAAGTCACTTCTCAGTACCCGGTACTCGCTGCTCGGCACTCGCTACTTCTTCTCTTCCGCGATGTACATGATCTCGTGCTTGAAGATAAACAGGTTGGGCTGGTCCTCGCGCGTCAGCCGCACCATGTTCTTGTCGTAGTACTCGATCCAGCCTCGCACCACTTCCCCGTGCGCCAGCTTGATGCTGACAAGCTTCTGCTTTTCCCCTAAGGCCTTCAAATAAGCCGCTTCCTCCGATGTCTCCTCCGGAGGAGCCGGCCTGCCTTTGCGCTGTGAACCCGGCATTCCCTGTCCATGAAAGGGCATACCGCATTTTACACGTGGCCTGCGGAGCGGTCTTTCACAGGGCCGCGGAAAATCCAGGATGCTTTGCCGGGGCGAGATATTGATCCAACAGTGCTGGCGCGCGGCCCGCGTTGGCGCGCAGGCCAGCGCCGGAGAGTTCAGCCCTGAGCGAAGTTGGAGCACGGCGAGTCTGCTTGGCCCATCGCTTCAGCAAGGGGGAGGCTAAGCGACCAATATTCCGGAGGGGATGGTCCAAATCGAGGAAATTCAGCCCCTGAGGCCCGGAGTCCCCGATTTCCACTACCCCCAAAAATCTCACTTCCATCGCAGCAAAACAACGATACAATCGCGCAATTCACAGTGGAGGTGCTGCCGTGAAGCCTCTCACCCTTTGTCTCTGCCTGTTGTTATTGATTGTCTTTGCACAACCGGCCGCCCCCCAAAAGAACCGTGTGACCTGGCCTGAACCTCCACAACCTGCGGACGCCTGGGCAGTCTCTCCGCACTTTCCCGCCGCCACGCCCGGCACCACCCCGAAGCCGCGAGTCGATTCCCTGCAACTGCAGCGCGACGCCAAAGAACTGTTGGAACTCTCCCAGTCCGTCCAGCCCGATATCGACTCCGTGAATCACGGCCTCCTCCCCAAAGACACCCTCGAGAAGCTCAAGCGCATCGAGAAACTCTCCAAACACCTGCGCAGCCAACTGGCGCCGTAGCCGCCCAACCCAGACATCCAAAGACTACGCGGGTCGAGATTTCTCATGGCACTCTCTCCGATGCCGGCGAACCCAACTCTGCTTGCTTCGCGCTCAAAAAGAAAAAGGCCGCCAGCAAACCTTCTGCCGGCGGCCGTCCCTTTAGACAAACGTTAGAAGGTTACGCGTAAACCAAACTCCAGTTGACGCGGCGCGCCCAAGGAGAAGGTTCCGGAGCCGGGCCCAACCCTTGTCCCTTGCTTGGCGCTGCAGCCCTGGCAGGGGGCAAAGCCCGTAAGGTTATTGATTGCAAAGCCCGCTGAACCATCGAGAATCCCGCTGGGAAGGTTCGCCGGACCATCAAAGTTAGCGAAGTTGAACGCGTTGAATGCCGAGATACTCGGCTGTATTGTAAACCGCTCCTTCACCTTATAGTTCCAAGCTAGCTTCAGGTCCACCGATCTGATCCAGCCCAGTCCGACATTCCCCGGAGGAGGAGCCTGTAGTGTTGGCGTGACCGCACCCAAAGCTTGGAGTTGCTGTGCGGTAAACAGGCCCGATGTGACCAGGGCTTGCCCAGCCGGGGTTAACTGTCCCGCGAAATTGCTGTTGTAGTTGTTGATGAAGTTTCCGAGACCCCCGGCTTTAACGCTGCGACCGAAGGCCCCCACGTTTGAGCCCGGCACCACATCTCCACCTCTTCCGTCTCCCGTAACATCATTGATGAAAATGTCACCTGTGCCCTGCCGCGGCAGCAGCATGGTAAGCGGCAGAGGCGAGCCCAGGTGACCAATCGCGCTGAACTGGATCCCCCACGGGAACTCCAGGATCGGTCCGAAGGAGAGTTGGTGAGTGCGGTCCTGGCCCGCGGGCCCAAAGAACTTATTCGGGTGGTTGAAATCTCTGGCTGCGGCCAGGAAGTCTTGGTCACCCTGAATGGTACTTGATCCCACGGGCACGTCGTTTTGGAAGCGCGACAGTGCATACGAGACCTGCACGTTGATGTGCTTCACACCCGGGAACGGATGGTCGACATTGGAACGCAGCGACATCTGCAGCCCGTTGTACAACGAGCGCCCGACGGGGAAGAACATTTCGTTCTGCCCAACGTTCGGGTTAATGCCGGGAAACGTCGCCGCCGTACCGAACAGGAAGCACGGGAATCCGCTGCACAATTGGTTCGCCGAATCGAGGCCATTGCCGGCAAAGTCGACAATGTTAGCACCGACAACGGCTCCAAGGTAACACCCTACGGCCGCCTGCGAACTGGCTCCAGCCGACGTTGCCTGTGGACACCCAGCGCTTGCAGGGTTACCTAAGAGAGTGGCATTGATTGCGGCAATGGCAGCGTTCGGATCCAGGAAACGCGCATCACCCAGGTGATTGGTATCCACCCCCAGCAGGAAGTGGGTGCCCACGTTTCGGATGTAATCCACTTGCAGCACGGTGCCGCGTCTAATCTCCCGCTGAAAGCCGATGTTCATCTGGACCGACCGGGGGCTCTTATAGAACGGCGCGATCAGGCTGGCAAACGTGTTCAGGTTGTTGCCAACGAAGAAGGCGTTTGTGCTGGGTCCCGCAGCCAACACCGCCGCTTCAAACTGCTGTTGCAAGTCCGCAATTGCGTTACCTACCACGACCGGACCGTTGAGCCCCGTTACCGTCGCGCCGAGAGCGGGACCCGGGAGGATGCCATCGTTCGTGCAGATTTGGCTTTCGATATCCAACCCATCCGCCGTTGTTACCGTGCTGCCATCCGGGAACAGCAGGCCACCGCCGGGACAAAGGGTTGTGCTGCCGAACACCAGAGACTTAGGCAGACGGATCGTGCGGTCGAACAGGATGTTGTTGAACACGTTGTTTTCGAAGTAGAGACCGATCCCCGCTCGGATGACTGTCTTTCCATTGCTCCAGGGATCCCAGGCGACGCCCAACTGCGGCCCGAAATTCTTGTTCGGTTGATTCACCCGGTTTCCTAGACCCTTGATAAATCCGAACTGGTCAAGCAGGTTTCCGGTACACGTAATCAAGGTTGTGGCGGAGCACGGGATGGGGGCCAGATCGCTGTCGCCGCGGCCCGTGTCACGCACGTAGTGCAGACCGGCACTGATGGTTAGATTCGGTTTAGCTTTCCAGCTGTCTCCGATGTAGAACTCAAACCGGGTATCGAAGTTGCCGCCCGCCGGGAACCCAAAAGATGGCTTTTCGCTGAAAAAGCCCTGACCGTTGTAAATCGTAATCCCAGCTCCTACGGGATTAGCCGAAAGGGGATAGTTCAACGGGTTGTCTGCTGGACTGTCTCCTGCTACCAGCGGCGGCAGCGGTCCGAGGGCCGCCGTGGCCGCGTCAGACGGGTCCCCGTAAACGGTCGGCGCGAGCGCGCCGAATGCGGCAAATCCCCCCGCCACGATTCGGTTCACTGCGACGCCGTAGCGGAACACGTGATTCTTGTAAGGTTTGCTGCCGTCGTACTTGATCTGCTTGTTGCTCTGAATGGTTACCTGCGGCGCTAGTGAGTTAGGCCCCGTCTGAAGTTGGCCATTAAAGATATTCAGTCTCGGATTCGGGTCGAGAATTCCTCCTACCCCGGTCGGCGGCCCAAGGTGATTTGCGAACTTGCTGTAACCAAAACGGATACTGTGGGTGAACGTGCCGGTATTGAAGTCCACACCCGCGGTATGTGCCGGCGTATTGTCGCGATTCAGAAACGGCGAGAAGTCCGGCGACGGTTTGATGTCGCTGTTGTTATTGTAGTTGAACTTGTAAAACGCGCGCATGTTCGACCGGATGATCCAATCCAGCTTTCCCAATGCTGTCGTATCGCGGAAGGGCGCGCTATAGCCACCCGATAGTGCGCTGAATGGGGTTCCAAACGCAACCGCGTTCAGGAAGTCCTGTTTGGAGTGCTCGACGTTCGCGAAAAAGAACACCTTGTCCTTGATAACCGGTCCACCCAGCGACCCACCGGATTGGTTGCGTTGGAAAGGAAAGCTCTGGCCACCGGGAAACGCGGCGAATCCTGCTCGCTTGTCGCGGAAGAAGTACAGGCCTTCCCCGTGCAGCGTATTCGAACCCGACTTCGTAGTCACGTTTACTGTGCCCGAAGAGGTCAACGAGGAGGAAAGATCGAGGCTGGACTGGCCAATCTGAAATTCTTGGATGGAACTGGCCGAGAGATTTTGGGTCGTCGTTCCAACGTTCTCGTCGCTTATGTCAACGCCATCCACTTCAATGCGGGCGGTTCGTCCCGCGCGTCCTCCGATCGAGAGCGACGAAAATCCATTCTTGGTCGGGTCGAAACCGGATCCGTCCTGAATCTGGACGCCGGGTTCCAAACCCGCCAGGTCGAGGAAGTTGCGCCCGTTGATCGGGAGGTTGGTAATCTGGCTCTGGGTCACCACACCCTGCACCGTCGCTTGCTCAGTGTTAACTTGGACTGCGGAACCCTGCACCTCGACGACTTGGGTTTCTTGGCCGAGTTGCAGCCTCACGTTGCCGGGTGCTATCCCGCCCACTTCCACCGTGACAGGCAATTCCGTGGTGCGGAAGCCCTTGGCTTCGACTCGCACCTTGTATTCGCCCGGAATGATCGATCCCGAGTTATAGATCCCGGATGAGTTGCTGGTGAGCGGAATGTTCTGTCCGGTCGCCGGATTCGTGATCGTCACTTTGGCGCCGCCCACCACTGCCCCTGACGGGTCAATCACGGTGCCCACAATACCGCCGGTGGAAACGCTGGTTTGTGCAAATAGGAAAGAAGAAATCGCCAGAACTGCCGCAATTACCACTACGGCCCAACTGAATCGCCCAGCAATCCGGCGAGGGAAGCGAAGATTCACCAACATCGTCCACCTACCTTTCGGCTATTCGGACTTGCTTAAATTCCAGCTGAGAAACTGGCTGGACACAGAAAATGGCACTCTGAATCGTTACAGGTGGGAAAAACGGTATTTTAGTCATGCAAGGCCTGCCGTTGCTGGCAAACGCCTCTCAGACCATGACCCGGAGGCACTCGCCGGACCTCCTCCCCCGCCCAACGCGCACCTACCCCTTTGGATCACTTTTCAGCAATCGACCGACCACCACTTGATCTGTTATCTAACGTATTGTTATCTTAGCCAGTTACAGTATATTGAGACCACGCCGCATGGAGTTTTCCCCCGCCTAGCATTCCAATTCTGGAATTTCTTGTTTCCGTAAATGGAATAAAATCAGAAGCTTCTCACCGCAGCGAGGGCGGCTAGTGTACCCCGGTTCGGCCCACAGGCGTATCGCGAAAGACAGTCATTCCATGTCTTGTAGTGTCTAGTGAGACTTCGAGGTGTAATACCCGGTCCGGTAGCGTGCCTTGAACTCGGAATCAGCCGGCAGCCCGGTCACCGTTACCTGGATGCGGCGGAAGTCGGAATCGGACAGCCTCTGCGACGGATAGTACGCCAGCAGGTACTGGGTGCGCAGTTCGTCGCTGATCTTCTTGAACGCCTCGTCGAGCTGCGGCACCGACGTCGCATAAAAATACTTGCCCCCGGTGTCCTCGGACAGCTGGATGAGCGCATGCTCGCCGCCGGTATCCCGCCCGGCGCTCGATTCGATCGGCACCACGATGATGCTGTACAGGATCGCCTCGGCCTGCTGCGCCGCGCGCACCGCCTCCTTGTAGTCCACCTTGCTCAGCGTGTCGCCACCATCGGTGATCACTACCATCACCCGTCTTCCCTGCCGTGGCTCCAGCGCCCCTGCGCCCAGGAACAGCGCGTCATACAGCGCCGTCGCCGATCCCGGCCGCACCCGCTCGATGCCGTGGTCGATCTGCTTCAGGTCGGAGGTAAACGGCGTCACCTCGTTCACGATCTCGCTGAACTCGTAGAGCGACAGCGCGTCTACCGGCCGCAGGATGGCATGCGCAAAACGCCGTGCGGAAACCAGCTCCAGCGGCAGATCCTTGCGCGTGCTCAGGCTGGTATCAATGGCCAGTACGATCGACAGCGGCAGCGCCGACTCCCGCTCGAACACCGCGATCTTCTGCTCCCTGTCATCCTCCCGCAGTTGGAAGTTTTCCTTCTTCAGGTTGGCGACGGGCGCGCCGTGGTCGTCGGTGACCGTCACGAACACGTTCACCAGCTTGACATCAACCGTAATGGTGGTTTCGGGTGTCTGCGCCGCGGACTGCGCCTGCGCTACCCCAGCCATGCTTACAAAGAAAAAGAAGAGGAGAGGTCTCATCGGAAGGCTGCTCACTTAGATGCGCGCTCTCCCGAAGGGGTGCCTTCGGCCCTCGGGATCTCGGCCGGAAACGGCTCGCCATCCGCCCACACCGCGCCATCCTCCAAGTATTCCTTTTTCCAGATGGGCACCGTGCGCTTGAGCGTGTCGATGAGCCAGCGGCAAGCCTCGAATGCCGCCGCCCGATGCTCCGACGCCACCACAATCAGGACGCTGGTCTCTCCGATCTCCAGCCGCCCCAGCCGATGGACGATGGCCACGTCCCGCACCTTGAACTGCGCCAACGCTTGTTCCGCCAGTCCCTCCATCTGCTTCAGCGCCATCTCCTCATACCCTTCATAGTCCAGATATCGAGTGCGCCGTCCGCGCGTGTTATCCCGCACCACGCCCTCAAACACCACCGCGGCCCCGTCCGAAGCTTGCTTCATCCCCCGCAGCACCGCTTCGGTGTCGATCGTTTCCCGCACGATTGCGGCGTGCTGGTCCGATCCGCCACTCACCGGCGGCAGCAACCCAATCTCATCCCCCTGCTTCAGCTTCCACTCCGGGCCCGCATATTGCTGGTTCACCGACATGGCAATCGAAGCCACCAGTTCCCTCAAACGCGGGACACGTTCTTCATAGTGACTGATCAAGTCCCTCAGTGTAGCGTCGTCCGGCAGGGTGAGCGAATCGCTCCCTCGCCCCGCCAGTTCCTTCAGCATGCCGAAGAATAGGACCTGCACCTGCATATGGGTGTCTCCCGCTGCTGGCTACTGGCTGCTAGCAACCCACTCAGTGTATCGCGCCTTTCCTGGCTACCAGAAGAGCTAGTCCTGAGACCCGAGACCGGACACCCGAGACCTGAGATACAATCTGCCGATGCTTTCCCCCGAACCCCTAGTCATCGAACGCTACGCGGGCGCAGTCCAGGGACAGGGCGTGCTCCTCCTGAAAGGCCCTCTGGTCACGGAAAACCTGTACCTGTTTCACAGCGCCATCCGCGTGGAAGATTCCCCAACCATCATTCTCGATTTGACCCACGTTCCCTACGTCGACTCCGCCGGACTGGGCTCGCTGGTCAGCGCCTACGTCTCCCGCCAGAAAACCGGACACCGCGTCGCCCTCGCCGGCGTCAACCAGCGCGTCCTGAAACTGTTCGAGATCACCAGGGTCGAGCCCCTCTTCCTCATCTTCCCCACCCTCGGCGACGCCCTCGACGCTCTCACCAGCGCCGGCCAAGCCTAGACCGGAGTGAAACTCAGTTTCTCTGAAAGTCATGAAATCCGCACCTCCTAGGTAACCGGGGTGCTAGGATTTATGTGGTACTGCGGGCGTAGTTCGATTCAATAAGCACCGGATTCCGCGTCCCGGCGGGGCGAATTTCATGCGGTTTGTTGTGGACATCTTCGCGCAAATCTTCCGCAACCTGTGGGCGCACAAGCTACGCTCCTTCCTCACCATGTTCGGCATCGCCTGGGGTGTCGGATCGTTGCTGCTGCTCGTCGGTCTGGGAGAAGGGTTCCGCTCGGGCAACCAGCGCGAGATGGCCCAGTACGGACAGGACATCATGTTTATCTTCCCCGGGCGGGCTCCGGTGGTGCAGGGCAACATGAGCTCCGCGCGCACCTACCTGCTCACTTACCAGGACTATGCGGACATCCGCAAAGAAGCCCCGCACGTTCGCAATGCCACCCCGGTGCTGGCGCGCACCGACCTGCACACGGTCAGCGAGTTCGCCACGGCCAGCGGCGAGATCATCGGCGTGGAACCACAGTACGCCGAGATCCGCTATCTTCCGCTCAAGCAGGGACGCTGGCTCAATGGCCAGGACGAAACCCAGAAGCGCAACGTAATCGTCCTGGGCGATGAATTGACCCGGAACCTGTTTCCCGGGCGTCCCGCGGTGGGCGCCACCGTCCTGCTCAACGGCCTGAGCTTCGAAGTCGTCGGCAGTTTGCAGCGCGTCGGCCGCGGCGATGACAACTCCACCAATATGCGCGGCTACATCCCTTTTCAGGTGATGGCCACCTACTTTCCGCTCAAGGGCGAGGGCCGGGAGAATGCCATCTCCTTCGTCAACTATCAGCCCCGGGTGCGGGACGAGCACCTGCTTGCCCAGGAAGACGCCCGCAAGATCGTCGCCCGCAACCACGGTTTCGATTACCACGACGAAAACGCCTTCGAGGGTTGGGACACCATTCAGCAGTCCAAGATGGTTGGCTCCATCTTCGACGCCATGAATGTGTTTCTGGGCAGCGTGGGGCTGGTGACCCTTGCCTTGGGCGCGATCGGGGTAATCAACATCATGCTGGTGGCGGTCAGCGAGCGCACGCACGAGATCGGATTGCGCAAGGCTCTGAGCGCCACCAACCGCAACATCCTGTTGCAGTTTTTTCTGGAAGGCATTCTTCTCACGCTACTCAGCGGTTTTGTCGGAATGGGTTTTGCCGCCGGCTTAATGGCAGTCATGGGCACACAGCAGGGCCCGGGCGGATTTGATCCTCCCAAGATCGTGCCCATGTCGGCCATCGTGGCGATTGGCAGCCTGACGCTGGCGGGGGTGGTGGCCGGACTCTATCCCGCACGCAAAGCCGCTATGCTGCAGCCGGTGGAAGCGCTGCGACAGGAATAAGGTCATGCTGAAGGACGTGCTCCGCGAAGCTTACAGCGCCATGCGGCACAACCGCCGCCGCACTGCCCTCACCATGCTGGGCATGGCCTGGGGCATCGCCACGGTGGTCATGCTGCTGGCCTACGGCGATGGCTTTGGCCAGGCTTGCGCTAACATCTTCGCCCAGTTCGGCACCAAGCTAATGATCGTCGTTCCCGGCCAAACCTCCATGCAAGCAGGCGGCCAGAAGGCGGGCATACCCATCCGCTTCACCATGGAGGATGTGGACATCCTCACCACCAATATCCCGCAAATCAGCCACATCACTCCGGAAGTGGGCAAGCAAGCCAGCTTGCAGTACGACACGCGCAGCTTCAACTTCGAAGTGACCGGCAACTATCCCAACGTGTTTTCCATCCGCGCCCTCAAACTGGCGCAAGGCCGCTTCTACAATCCGGAAGACGAGATGGAGCGCGCCCGCGTCGCCGTACTGGGCTCCGAGGCCAAGGAGAAGCTCTTCTCGGGACGCAACGCCCTCGGCGAACGTATCCGGATTGACGGTATCAGTTTCGAAGTCATCGGTGTCTTAGGATCGAAAATGCAAGAGGGTGACAGCGACATTAACCGGGTTGCATACGTCCCCTTCAGCACCGTGCGTGACTTGAAGGACACGCACTACCTCAACTCCATCTGGTTCAACTACGAGACCACGGAGTACCAGAGGCTGGAGCAGTCGGTGCGTGCCGTGATGGCCATCCAGCACAAGTTCAATCAGGCCGACCGCCGCGCCCTGCAGGTGTTCAACCTGATGGAACAGGTCCACCAGTTCGAGGTCATCACGCTCGGTCTCAAGATTCTGCTCGGCTTCATCGGCACGCTCACCCTGGGCATCGGCGGCGTCGGGCTGATGAACATCATGCTGGTCTCAGTGACCCAACGCACCCGTGAGATCGGGGTGGAGAAGGCGCTGGGCGCGCGCCGGCGCCACATCCTGATCCAGTTTCTGGCCGAAGCTCTGACCATTACTCTCATGGGAGGAGTGCTGGGAGTGATGCTGGCCTACGCCGTCGCTCTCTCCGTCGGACGGCTTACTCTCTACAGCGCCATGGCCAAGAATGCCGAAGCTGGCGACATCCGCCTGGCCATCCACTTCGGTACGCTGTTCGTGGCCACGCTGATCCTCACCACGGTAGGACTGATCAGCGGCATGATCCCCGCAGTGCGCGCGTCTCGGCTCGATCCCATTGAGGCTCTGCGGTACGAATGAAACTGGTGGCAACTTGTTGCTGCACCGGGATGGGCGCTGGTGGGCAGAGCACTGAGGGTTGCCGGTGGGTTCCGGTGGCAGAACTCATCAACTCACTCATAAGCAAGCCGCCGAGCGTTAATGGTGAAATCGCGATTTTTCAACAGGGACGTCTGGTTTTGCGCCGTGGCTCTCGGCCATCACCGCACATCAAGATGTGACCGTTCTCATTGACATCACGCGCTCATTCTTGTCGCATTGAGACATCTCGCTTCGCCGAAGAGCAGTTCCCACCACGGGATGCAGCACCCCTGAGGCGAAATCGCTCCGCATGGAGCGTGACCTGTTTGGGAATTTCAAGAGGAGGCTTGCTATGAAGCGTAGTCTTGCGCGTTTCGCCCTTATAGTTTGTGGCTTGCTTTCGCTCGTCTCGGGTCTGAGCGGATGCGGCAGCAGTTCACAGCCCGTGTCTGCGTCTGAACCGGAGTATGTCTACTCCGCAAACGTGAACCAGGTCACGGGATTCACTGTTAACCTGACCAACGGCGCACTCTCTACGCCGTCAAATGTAGCGGGCCCCAATGACGCTGGTGGCATGGTGGCTGATCCCTCAGCCAAGTTCGTGTATGTATCTGATTTCACCGGTAACGCGATCGACGGGTTCGCAATAGACCAAACTACCGGCGGGTTGACGCCGATCAGCGGCTCTCCGTTTCCAGTCGGGAGCGGTAACGGACCCTCCGGGATGGCCATGGACTCCGCCGGCAAATTCCTTTTCCTGGCCCACGCGAATATGGACGGCATCTTCGCATTTACCCGAGACCTGAGCACTGGTGCTCTGACCTCGGTGCCCGGTTCGCCGTTTGCTGCGGGCGCCGCGCCGGAGCACCTGGTCGTGCAGCCCTCCGATACCTTCTTGTACGCAAGCAACAATAACGATCCAATGGGAAGCATATCGGCGTACTCAATCGACCCGACAACGGGTGCGCTGACAGAGATCGCCGGTTCGCCCTTCGCCACCCAGTCGGGCTTTCCTGGACCCGGCCGCCTTGCGATCGAACCCAGCGGCAAGTTTCTCTACGTGGGCCTCGGCGGCACGGTAAACGCAAACCACTTTGTCGCGGCATTCTCGATTGATTCTTCCACGGGCGCGCTGACTCCCGTCTCGGGGTCACCTTTTACCACCGGAGACGGTCCGTTTAGCATCGGGCTCGACCAATCAGGAAAGTACCTGTACACAGCCAACAGTCACGACAGCTCCGTTTCCGCCTTCACCATTGACTCCTCTACCGGCGCTTTAACCGCCGTCAGCGGGTCTCCTTTCGCAGCCGGGAACTTTCCGTTTGCGCTCGCCTTGGATCCCGTGGGGAAGTTTCTGTATACCGCCAATCAGGGCTCCGGCGACATCTCGGGGTTCAGCATCAACTCAACGACAGGCGCACTGACGACAATTGCCGGCTCTCCATTTACCGGTGTAACAAACCCCACTGACCTGATAGTTGTCAGGATTCCGTAGTCCAGAGGCTTGCTGGGGGCAATTTGCTGTATTACCGGATTGCATTCGAGGCTTAAGCCGCTCGATGTTTGGGCGGCTTCTCTTTAGCATCACGCGGAAGGTGGGAGTGCGACAACGGTTGCAAACAGCGTTTACACCAACTATCCCGAACGGCCATTTATGAGACAGCTTCTAGGTTAACTCTTCGGTTTGCCGCTGGTTTCCGCAACAGAAGTGGCTGGTCCCGCCGCGTCGAGTTGCTGGATGAAAGCTTCGAGGCGCTTCCAGTCATCCACCGTAGCGCCATTGGTGAACTGTATTCCTACGCCATTGGCATCGCGGCGTCGTACGATGCCCCAAACATCGGCATGGATGAGGGTGGTCTGGAGTACCACCCGAACTCTGGCATTCTCCGGAATCTGCTGAGGGGTTTCCAGGTAGCAGCCGCTCAAACTGATGTTCTTGAGCCGAGCTAGGGTTCCCACGCCCGTTCTTGGCTCCCGTATCACTACGGTGGTAGAGAGAGGGAATCGCGGATGCACCGGAGCGTTGTTCGTGAGCATGGCTGGTTAAGCGATTATTCTGATTGTGTGCCATGAAGTTACCGAGTCCGTGATTCAAGAGCAAATTACGGAAGTTTCTTCCGGGGTCCGGTCGCGGCTGGTAATCCCAGCGATTGTTCCCCCCGTTTAGCGGCACCGGCACCGCGGATTCCCCTCTTCGACCCAGCCACATTTACGAGCAAGCACCGGTAACTGCGGTGAGGACGACATCGGTTGCCTCGTAGGTAACAGTGAAATGCTCATCAGCGTTGATACATGTGCCGTTTACGGTGGAGAAGGCACCACTCACCGAGCTGGCATTCAGCGAGCAGAACGATGACTCCCGAGCCTGCTCCTCGGAGGACTCCGACTTCCTGTTTCTCTGCATAACCGCTTCCAAAATGCTGTTATGCAGCATCTTGGCTCATGAAGGCAAATAATATGGTTATATCGATATAATTGTTGATATGTTGTGCAATGCAATATATGATGCAGTTAGGGAAATCTGCAAGGCTCCGTCCACTCGTCACTTGAGAACCAAGCTCGGGCAGGGACGGAACTCTTGCGCAGTGCAACCAGTGCAGCAACGATCGAACTATGATGCCCGGGAAAATCGGTGAAACCAGCTAGAGTCGTCATCAAAAAATACAGCAACCGCCGGCTGTACGACACCTCCGGCAGCCGCTACGTTAACCTGGACGATATCGCCACCCTGGTTCGCGAGGGTACCGACCTCCAGGTACTGGACGCCAAGACCGGCGAGGATCTGACCCGCGTCACTCTGACCCAGGTCATCACCGAAGACGCCAAGGACAAACCCACCGGACTGCCGCTCGAGCTGCTTCGTCAACTCATCGTCGCTTCCGACCAGGTTCGCCAGGAGTTCATCATGTGGTATCTCAAGTCGGCCTTCGACACTTATCAGAAGGTGCAGGATGCGGTGCAGAGCCGGCTTGGCGACCTCCACTCTTCTGTCGTGTCCCCGTTGGAAACCATGCGGCGCTTCATGGACCGGACCTCATCCTCCGAGCACCCGACTGAAGAGGACTCGGAACTGGAAGCCATGCGGAAACGTATCGCCGAATTGGAGGCCCGCCTGGAGAAGCCACGGCCACGCCCAAAACGCCGTACCCGCTCGAAACGCTAGCCGCCCCCCACCGCCAAGCTGCCTGGCGGTCATTCTTGCAAGCCCGTTTCTGTTTACTCTCTGGTACCGGGTACCCCCCCTCCCCCCTATAGCGGTCTTTGAAAACAAAGGGCTTGGGGAAACGATCCGGGGTTTCAAAGGACTTAGAGGCAAAATCCGTGAAACACAG
>JBGPJK010000028.1:0-24159 GCA_041485425.1 Terriglobia bacterium
CGCGCCGCCGCTGTTGCGATACCTGTTCCGGAACGAAAGGCCGGACGCCGCGCCCGCCGTGGCGCAGTAGTTGGAGCATGGTGGACGGCAGGTATAATCTCGCTTCTTACCAGGAGAGGAGCCCTCGATGAACCTGTCCGGCCGCGTCGCGCTGGTCACCGGCGCTTCCCAGGGCATTGGCCGTGCCTGCGCTCTCAAGCTGGCGGAATCCGGCGCGACCGTGGCGGTCGCTGCCCGCAACCAGGAGAAGCTGAACGAACTGGTGCAGCAGATTGCGGGCAGTGGCGGGAAAGCCGCAGCTTTTCCCATGGATGTCGCCGAGGAAGATCAGATCAAGACTGCGTGCAAAGCGGTCATCGGGCAGTTCGGCAAGATTGACATCCTGGTGAACAACGCCGGCATCACCCGCGACCAGCTGGTGATGCGCATGAAGCGCGCCGACTGGGACGCGGTGCTAAACACTAATCTGACGTCCGCGTATCTCTGCATCCAGCAGGCGATCGGCTCCATGCTCAAGCAGCGTTGGGGACGCATCATCAGCATCACGTCGGTCTTCGGTCAGATGGGGCAGGCGGGACAGGCTAACTACGCGTCCTCGAAGGCCGGATTGATTGGGTTAACCATGGCTATGGCGCGAGAAGTGGCGTCGCGCAATATTACCTGCAACGCTGTGGCTCCAGGGTTCATCGAAACTGCCATGACGTCGATGCTGAGCGAGGACTTCAAGCAGAACGCGGTCAAGATGATTCCGCTGGGGCGAGTGGGCACTCCGGAAGACGTGGCGAACGCGGTGGCGTTTCTGGCGTCGGAAGAAGCCTCCTATATCACGGGCCACGTTCTGAATGTGAACGGGGGAATGCTGATGGGGTAACACGTGCCATCCCGGGTCTTGCGATCGCGCAAGCGGATTCGGCAGAACAGATCGCGCAGGCACGGGAGCTTTTGCTGGAGTACGCGGAATCTCTGGGTTTCAGCCTGTGTTTCCAAGGCTTCGACAAAGAACTTGCTGGTTTGCCCGGTGATTACGCGCCGCCGGATGGCCGCCTGCTGCTGGCCGAATATGGCGGCGAACTGGCGGGCTGCGTGGCGCTACATCGCCTGGAGCCGGAAATCTGTGAAATGAAGCGCTTGTATCTGCGACCGCAGTTTCGTGGGAAAGGCGTGGGGCGTACGTTGGCTGAGACGGCGATTGCGGAAGCTCGTTCCATCGGTTATCGGCTCATGCGACTGGACACGGTCGAGCCGATTATGAAAGATGCGGTGGCTATGTACCATCGGCTAGGATTCAAGGAGATCGCTCCCTATCGTGCGAATCCGATTGAGGGCGCGATGTATATGGAACTGGAATTGTAGTCTGGCTGCGGGGGCGAGGACGCCCCCGCCCTTCGGCTTCGCTCAGGGCAGGCTAGCCGGCGGGACGCTGGCGCTACAGGAACACTCATGAAAACAATTCTGATCGCCGGTGTCATTCTCTTCGCCAGCGTTTCTTCTCTCGCCGCCACCGGAAAAGCTGTGTCCTACAAATCCGGCGACGAAACTGTGCAGGGCGTGCTCTACACGCCCGAAGGCAAAGGCCTGTTCCCTGGGATCATTGTGATCCACGAATGGTGGGGACTGAATGACTGGGTGAAGGAGCAGGCCGTGAAACTGGCAGACGAAGGCTATGTCACGCTGGCGGTTGATCTCTATCGCGGAAAAGTTGCCACCTCGCCCGACGAAGCCCATGAACTGATGCGCGGGGTTCCTGAAGATCGGGCGGCGCGCGACTTGCACGCTGGCTTTGAATTTCTTCAATCCCAGAAGAACGTGAAGGTGGATCGCATCGGCTCGATCGGCTGGTGCATGGGCGGCGGTTATTCGCTGGACGTAGCTCTGCAGGAGCCAACTTTAGCGGCGGCCGTCATCAACTACGGCCATCTCGCGACTGACCAAGGGTCACTCAAGAAGATCAATGCCTCGATGCTGGGCCTTTTCGGTGGGCAGGACCGCGGTATTCCGGTCGACGACGTCAAGAAATTTGAGCAGACGCTCAAGCAGATGGGGAAGAAGGTCGATGTCGTCATCTATTCCGACGCTGGTCATGGGTTTGAGAATCCCAACAACAAAGCTGGGTACCGCGCCGACGATGCCGCCGATGCCTGGAAGCGCACGGTTAACTTCCTTGCCAGCACCCTCAAGAAGTGACGGACCTCAATCGTAGATTTTGCAAAGAAGTCATGGGCCATTGCCGACGTTGGGGTTAGGTCCGCTTACTCCCATTTCGAACTTCGTGCAACGAATTTTCACTTGCCAGAAGGTACTACTCTGATTACTATGCAGCCATCCTCAGGAGCATCCGTTGCAGGCTTTTTCTATGAACATCGGCGAAACTATCAGGAACTACCGCCTGCAGAGAGGTATGTCCCAAGGCGACATTGAAAAGCGCACCGGCCTGCTGCGCTGCTATCTGTCGCGAGTCGAGAACGGTCACACCATCCCGTCACTCGATACCCTTTCCAAGATCGCCGGCGCCATGGAACTTCCGCTCTCCCAATTCTTCGCCGAGTCCGGACACAGCAATGGCTCCAAAGGCCTGCCCCAGCTTTCCGACGACGAAGTCCGCTTCCTGAGCCAGATCCGCCGCTATAGCGTGAGCCTGAACGACAGCGACCGCAAGCTGGTGCTTGCGATGGTCAAGAAAATGGCGGCGAACTCGGCAAGGTAGCACTCAGCATTCAGCCAACGCAGATTGTTGCCAGAATCCTAAGAATGGCAGGGGGCCGTCGGCTTGGGCCGAAGATGTCCGCCAGAACGATGGCGGGGCTGAATGCTGAGTGCTGCTTCTTGGGTACTTTCGTTCTATCCCTCCCGTGACCTACGGGAACCTCCCACCCGCGGCGGAGACCTCCTACACTGTGTGCTGGAGAGCTCCGTGACCACCGACGAAGAACTGAATTTGCTCGACTCACAGTTGCGCCGGCTGAAGATCGAGTACGAGGTTTACTTTAATAACCCCACCAAGAAGCCACCCACGGATATCGAGTGGAAGGTGCTGAGCTTGCTGCGCAAGTTCAGCGATGGCAGCCGGATAAGTTTCTCCCAGCGCTTTCGCTACAACGAACTGGCGCAGCGCTATGCCATCTACAGCGACCTGTGGCGCAAGAAAAGCCGCATCCGCGAGGAGGGCTACCGTCGTCCGCAGGATGCGCTGCTCTCCATCCAGGGCCTGCGCCCCGAAGAGCACGCACCGGAACACAAAGCCTATGGGGTCGGCCATGCCGGCGCCGCCGCTGCGCCCGCACCCTCAACCGAAGATCGGCCGTTCACCATGCAATGCTCCAACGCCCGCGCCGAACACGAGCAAGTGGAAAAACTCTACAGAGTGCTCACGGAGGCCAAGAAGCAAGCCGGGGAGGCGGTCTCCGGCAATATCGACAGCTTCACCTCCTTCGTACAAAAGAAGACCGCTCAGCTCCGCAAGCAGTACCATTGCGCGAGCGTGGAGTACACCGTCGAGGTGCAGGACGGCCACGTGAAGCTGAAGGCCAAAGCCAAAACCTAGTACCGAGTACTTAGTACCGCATACCGAGTGTTCACCTGCAGGTCGTCCTTTCGCTGGGTCCTCGCTGCCTCTCCCGGTCCTGTGATCCCCATCACCCCGCCACAGCCCGTCTGCTGGTAAAATTTCCGGCTGCCTCTTCCAGGCACATCATCCTTCCTTCTTCGAGGCCTGCTATGTCGAAAATTCAGCGTGCCATTCTCAGCGTGACCGACAAGACCGGACTGGTGGAGTTTGCTCGCAAGCTCTCGGGGATGGGCGTGGAGCTCATCTCGACCGGAGGTACCGCCAAGCTGTTGCGCGATTCTGGTGTCAGCGTGAAAGACATTTCCGAGCTCACCGGCTTTCCTGAGATGCTCGATGGCCGGGTGAAGACTCTGCATCCCAAGGTGCACGGGGGGATCCTGCACCGGCGCGAAAATCCGCTGCACCGCACGGCGGTCGCGGAGCACGGCATTCAGCCCATCGACATGGTGGTGGTGAATCTCTATGCGTTTGAGAAGACTGCGGCCAAGCCGGGCGTGCCCTTTGAAGAACTGATCGAGAATATCGACATCGGTGGGCCTTCCATGATCCGCTCCGCCGCCAAGAATTTCCAGGATGTGGCGGTCGTCACCTCGCCCGCGGACTACAACGCTATCGCGGACGAAATGGCCCGGTCCGGCGGCGAACTGTCGGCTGCGACTAAGTGGCATCTGGCGCAAAAGGCGTTCGCCACTACCGCCGCCTACGATTCCGCAATCGCGTCGACCCTGGAGCGGGTTAGCGCCAATGGCCGTTTCGAGTTTCATCCGGAGGGCGGTTTCCCCCAGACGTTGCGGCTTTCGTTCAATAAGATCATGGATCTGCGCTATGGCGAGAACCCGCACCAGAAGGCTGCAATGTACTCTGACGGGTCGGGAGCCGGCGTCGCGAACGGACGTCAGTTCCAGGGCAAGGAGCTTTCTTACAACAACATCGTCGACCTGCAGGCAGCTTGGGATCTGGCGCAGGAATTCTCCGAGCCGGTCTGCGCCATCATCAAGCACACCAATCCCTGCGGCACGGCCACCGGCAAGACCTTGGTGGAGGCGTACAAGAAAGCCCTGGAGTGCGATCCGGTTTCCGCGTTCGGCGGTGTGATCGGTGTGAACCGTCCCGTGGACGGCGAGGCTGCCGAAGAAATGGCCAAGCTGTTTCTGGAAGTGATTGCCGCGCCGTCATTCGACGAAACCACCAAGGCGAAGTTTGCCTCCAAGAAAAATCTGCGCCTGGTGGAGATTATCCACGCCCCGCAGAAGTGGGTGCTGAAAAATGTTTCCGGAGGAATCCTGGTGCAGGATGCCGACGTGCGGCCGCTCGCGGAAAGCGATTTGAAGATCGCCACCAAGCGTCCGCCCACGGCGGAGGAGAAACGCGCCCTGCTGTTCGCCTGGAAGGTTTGCCAGCACGTGAAGTCGAATGCCATTCTCTACGCCCGCGATGGCCAGACCGTCGGTGTGGGCGCGGGCCAGATGAGCCGGGTCGATTCCTGCAAGATGGGCGCGATGAAAGCCGTGCTGCCGCTGAAGGGCACCGTCGCCGCCTCCGACGCCTTCTTCCCCTTCCCCGACGGAGTTGAGGAGATCGCCAAAGCCGGCGCCACCGCCATCATTCAGCCCGGGGGATCAGTGCGCGACCAGGAAGTCATCGAAGCCGCCGACCGGCTCGGCTTGGCCATGATCTTCACGGGGGTCAGGCACTTCCGGCACTAGGTATTCACGATTGTCGAAATTGCCAACCCCAAACCCGGAAAGGCCGGTGTTCTCAATTCGTCAATTGTAAATCGTACTTGGTAAATCCCCGCAGGTCGCTGTACCTCCGGCATTACTTTTCCCGGTTCTGCGGGCCCGTTTCTTACCCTCTTTTCCGCTCAGGGTTTACAATATTCGGAGCACCCGCCCGCAGCGGTTCGGCATCCAATCGCTATGGTTTTGGGAATCCGAAGGTCCTCGATGAAAATTGTTTATCGCCTGTTTTTTGTGCTGTTGGTAGCTGCAATCGCGTTCGCCGAGCAAGCCCCGGCTTCCAAGCCGGATGCCAAACCAGCTACCCAGCCTTCCGCTCGCAAGCTGGACCGGGCTGCCGCCTATTACCACTACGCCCTCGCCCACATGTACGAAGAACAGGTGGCGGTGTACGGCCGCAGCGAACTGGCCACCAAGGCCATCGAGGAATACCGTCTGGCGATCGAGGCCGATCCTACTTCTGAATACCTCACGGCGGGCTTGGCCGAGCTGTACGCCAAGACGGGACGCATTCGTGACGCGGTGCTCGAGGCCCAGGACATCCTGAAGCGCGATCCCAACAACCTGGAGGCCCACAAACTGCTGGGTCGCATTTACCTGCGTTCTTTGGGTCCTGACGTCCAGGAAAACAGCAGCGGCTCGCAGAACGTCCTCAAGTTGGCCATCGAACAGTATGAGGACATCATCAAGATCGAGCCCGACAACGTGGATGATCATCTGTTGCTGGGCCGGCTGTATCGCCTGAACAACGATCTGCAGAAGGCGGAGAACGAATTCAAAACCGCGGTCAAACTGGAGCCCGATTCGGAAGAGGCGGTCACCACCCTGGCGTACCTCTACAACGAGGAGGGCGACAGCGCGCGCGCGGTCGGGGTCCTGAGTTCTATTCCGGACGTAGGGCGTTCCGCCAAACTGTACTCCGCCCTCGGCTACACCTACGAGCAGCAGAAACAGTACAAGCAAGCCATTGACGCGTACCGGCACGCGATTGAACTGGATCGCGACAACCTCGATGCCATCCGCGGGCTGGCTCAGAACCTGATGAACGATGGCCAGACCGAAGCCGCGCTGGAGCAGTACAAGATCATTGCCGACGCCAACCCCGAGGATGCGCAGACCTATCTGCGGATTGCCGAAATCTATCGCAAGAGCGGCAAGTTCGACCTGGCGCTGGATAGCCTGAAGAAAGCCGAGTCCATGGTGCAGGACTCGATCGAGGTGCCCTACAACATCGCCGCCGTGTACCAGGCTCAGGGCCGCTATGACGAAGCCAGCCAGGTCCTGCAGGATCTGCTGAAGAAGACTGAGAAGCCGGATAGCAGTTACAGCCAGGGTGAGCGCAACAATCGAGCCGTCTTTCTGGAGCGCCTAGGCACGATTTATCGCGATAACAGCAACAGCCAGGCAGCCCTGGATACGTTCCGCAAGATGCTGACGCTCGGCGATGACAACGCGGTGCGCGGCTACCAGCAGCTGATCGACACCCATCGCGAGGCCAGGCAGTGGCAGCAGGCAACCGATGTCGCCAAGGAAGCCACCCAGAAGCTGCCCAAGGACCGCGGCCTGAAGATGGTCTACGCGGCGCAAGTGGCCGACATGGGCCAGCCCGACCTCGGCTTACAACAGGTTAAGTCGCTGCTCACGGGCACGGCTGACGATCGCGAGGTGTACATCACGCTGGCGCAGATGTGCAGCCGCTTGAAGCGTTGGCCGGAGGCAGAAGCGGCTCTGGACAAGGCGGAACAGCTCTCCGCCAAGCCGGACGATAAGGAATACGTCTACTTCCTGCGCGGCTCAACCTATGAACGCCAGAAGAAATACGAGCCGGCGGAAGAAATGTTCCGCAAGGTCCTGGGCACCAACCCGCAGAATGCCACCGCTCTCAATTATCTCGGGTACATGCTTGCCGACCGAGGCGTGAGGCTGGACGAAGCGCTCAACTTCATCAAGAAAGCCGTTGACCTTGATCCCGCCAATGGCGCCTACCTCGACTCGCTCGGCTGGGCTTACTTCAAGCTGGGCAAGTACGACGTGGCGGAAGAGAACCTGCTGAAAGCTTCGCAGCGGATTGCAACGGACCCCACGGTGCAGGACCATCTCGGCGACCTGTACCAGAAGACCGGACGTCTGAAGCTGGCCGCAGCCCACTGGGAGCGGGCCCTGAACGAGTGGGACAAGACAGTCGCCGCAGAAGTCGACCAGACCGACGTTGCCAGAGTGCAGAAGAAACTCGAATCCGCCAAGATCAAGCTGGCCAAGGAAGATCCGGAACAGAAGTAATGGTTGATTGGAAAGCCTTTCCGCATCGGGGCTCTGCCTTAACCGTCGGCATTCAAAAATCAACAATGCTACACTTCCCCCATGCTCGCCGACTACGCGGTGCGGGTGGAGGAATCCCGCGGACGCCGTTTCCCCGAGCCTCAGCATCCCTATCGCGACGACTTCCAGCGCGACCGCGATCGAGTCATCCACTCGCGGGCGTTTCGGCGGCTGGAAGATAAGACCCAGGTTTTTACCCGCCGCTACTCCGATCATTTCCGCAATCGCCTGACCCACACCATCGAGGTGGCGCAGATCGCCCGTACTATCGCGGGCCAACTCGGTCTGAACGTGGACCTGGTTGAGGCTCTGGCGCTGGTGCACGACGTGGGTCATCCGCCTTTTGGCCACGCCGGCGAGAAGGCGCTCGATGCCGCCATGCGCGAGCACGGTTATTTCTTCGACCATAACCTGCACGCGCTTCGCATCGTGGAAGACTTCGAGTTGCGTTACGCGGCCTTTCGCGGGCTGAATCTGACGTTTGAGGTTCGCGAAGGCATCGTCAAACACTCGCACGATTACCCTGCCACCCAGTTTCCGGAGCTAGCGGAATACCTGCTCGACCGCCGCCCGCCGCTCGAAGCTCAACTCATCGATCTGGCGGACGAGATCGCTTACGACACCGCCGACCTCGATGACGGCTACGAAGCACATCTGCTCACGCTGGAAGAAATCCGCAATGGGGTTCCAGTGTTCGGCCGCTTCTACTATGAAGCCGGGCAGACCTATCCCGGTGCGATAGAAAAGCTGAAATTCAACGAGGCCATCAAGCGCACGCTCGACCGGCTGGTGGGCGACCTGATCCGCAATACCCAGGAGCGGATCGCGGCGGCAGGGGTCAAGACCCTGGAAGATGTGCGGGCCTGCCCGCACCGGCTGGTGAGTTCCAGCGCCCCGGTTGAGCAGGAACGGCGGGAAGCCAAGGACTTCCTCTACTCCAAACTTTATTTCAGCGCCGCGCTCGACCCGGAAAAGAACGACGCGGAACGCATCATCAGCGAGCTGTTCGCTTTCTGGATGGGAAAACCGGACGCCCTCCCGCCCAGCTACCAGGAAAAAGCCCAGCAGGAACCGTTGCCACGCGTGATCTGCGACTATCTTGCCGGCATGACCGATAGCTACATCAGCGAACAGTACGAGAAGCACTGCGGGAAGAAAAGCTAACGACTCTGCGCCGCGGCTCCCGGGCGGTTCGAAACACTCCGTGTCCGCAGCGTTCTCGGTGGTTCAGAAATCAGCAATCAACCACGGAGAACGCGGAGGACACCGGGAACATCCCTCTCCACCCGCAGCACCTGGGAGCTCAAGCCTCAACTAGCGCAATCCCGCTGCGCAGCAGCCGCTCCAGCGTCACCGATGGACAAACATTCTGGTGGAGATAATTCATGACATTCGTGGCCAAGCTGCGGACCAGCTTCTCGACCGCGGGCTCGAGGACGTGACCCGAAGTGTCAAACACCTGTTGTACATTCGCCACCGAAATGGGCAAGGGCAGCACGATGGCGCCGATATGCGAGCAGACCCCACGCAGGTGTTCAAGCGACTTGATGGCGCCAATGGAGCCGGCGGCCACACCGAGAAGGGCCACCGGCTTTCCCGCCAATACCGAGGGGAATCCCAGGTTCTCGATCACCAGCTTGGTCACGCTGCTGAAGCTGCCGTGATACTCGGGCGTAGCGAAGATTACGGCGGTGGCGTTCTTCACTTCCTCTTGGAGTTTCTTTGTCCCCGGAGCGTTCGGGTCGGTCCCCGGGAAAGGCAGGTGATATTCCAGCGGATTAACGACGTGCACCGTCACCTTGGGATCTTTTTTCAGTTCGTCCGTCACCAGCGCCGAAGCCATGCTGGTGTAGTTGTTGGGACGCACGCTGCCATTGATCACGACAATGCGGATTCCTTTCTCTTCGTTTGCCATTGCTCACCTCGATTAAAAGGTTTCAAGGTCTCAAGCTTTCAGGGTTTCAAAGTAGGGGAATCCCAATTCCTGGCAAGTAAATTGCCGCACCTTGAAACTCTGCAACCTGTGAAACCCTTGAAACCTGGCCTTTTTCACGCCAGATCGAACAGCATCACTTCCGCGTCCTTGGTGCCTTTGATGGTCAGCTTCTGTTCTTCGCTCGCCGCCGCGCCGTCTCCCTGGCTGAGCAGTTTTCCGTTCAACTCCACCGCGCCCTTGGCCACCTGCAACCAGGCGTAGCGGCCCTTGGCTAACTCGTGGGTGACCTGCTGTCCCGGCGACAGGAGCGAGACGTACAGCCGCGCATCCTGGTGAATCGTGACCGAACCGTCTTTTCCATCCGGGCCGGCGATCAGGCGCAGCTTGCCGCATTTTTCTTCGGCCGGGAAATCCTTTTGCTCATAGCCAGGCTCTAGCCCGTGCTGGTTGGGCAGAATCCAGATCTGCAGCAAGTGGGCCACATCCGTCTGCGACGGGTTGGCTTCGCTATGGCGCACACCCGAGCCCGCGCTCATGCGCTGCCCGTCTCCCGGGCGGATGATGGAGCCATTCCCCATGCTGTCCTTGTGTTCCAGGGCACCCTCCAAGAGGTAGGTAATGATCTCCATGTCCCGGTGCGGATGCATAGGGAAACCGTGGCCGGGCTGCACCCAGTCCTCGTTGATCACGCGCAGCGAGCGGAATCCCATGAAACGCGGATCATGGTACTGGTCGAAGGAAAACGTGTGGTGGGTGTTGAGCCAACCGTAGTCCCCGCCGCCGCGTTCGGCGCTGAGTCGAATGGTGATCATAGCGACTTCCTCGTTATAACGACTATTTCGGTTGATTTAGATGCGGTGGCCAAGCAAAACGATTCAACCGGAAAGTCGCAAGGGGAATCCGTGAAGATCCGTGGCCGATTTTCCCGGAGCAAAGGGTGGGTTTGGCTACTTCTTCTCGCTTTTCTTTTTCTCAGCTTCCGGCTTGGATTTTTCTTCGGGCTTGGCTTTCTCGTCCTTCTTGGAAGCCGATTCGCCGTTCTTGGCAGGGCGGGTGTGCGAGGTGTTCTTGCCGTAGTCGGTGACGTACCATCCCGAGCCCTTGAAATGCACCGAAGGCGCCGTGATCACTTGTTCGATCGGGCCGCGACAGTCAGGACATTTCTTCACGTGGGGATCGGAAAATTTCTGGATGCGCTCGAAGCGGTGATGGCACTTCTTGCACTCGTATTCGTAAAGTGGCATGGAACCCCTGAAAACGCAGCCGACAACACTACTTCTGCTTTCGATTCTAGGGTGTGCCCCGGATCGCGTCAATTTGTGAGCTGGGTGGGGCTGTTCACGCTCGATTAGAGTAATGTTCAATTTCGCTTAGAGTGCGGTCGAATTAAATTAGAGTAAGGAGCGACGGGAAGTGGCGGAAACACCTCAGCAGCGGCGGCAAAGGCGTCCTTTTTCAACCTTGCCGCACTCCCATTCCAGGGATTTCCACAGGGCCTAACAGCACCCCACTTACAAGACTAAGATCGTTCCAGCACTAGGCTCAACGCTTCGCCGTAGGAGATGCCTCGATCGCGAACCAGGTCCTCGGCCATGCGCGCTCTCTCGATCGATTCCGGATCGGCCGGCACCCAAGGCAAATCGGTGAAACGCATCTCGCGCGTGTGCACTCGCGCCAACGCTTCACCAAAGGCGATCCCTTCGCCGATCACGAGCTGCTGCGCGTCCTCCGCGAATGCAACCGATCGCTGGTCAACCTTCACAACCGGCGTCTCGGTAAAATGCAACTCGGCGGTGAGTACCAGCGTCAGCGCCTCGCCGTAAGAGATTTTTCTTTTGCTCTGAAGCTCCATCGCTGCGTTGGCAATCTCGATTGATCGCGGATCTGCCGGCACTGAAGGCGAATCGGTGAAACGTAACGACGTGGTCGCGCGACCGGAAAATTCCACCGTGGCAAATGCGCCATCACGGAAGGTGACGATTGAGCGCTGACCATCGGCGAGCTTCACGTCGGCCAGTCCCTTGACCTCGGGCGGCGTTGCGCCGAGGAAACCGACGTGGCGCAACATGAGCTGGGGCTCGCGATAGAAGCTGATCGAGCGCTTCTTAAACGCGCCGCTGCTAATCAGTTCCTCCAACTTCGGCGCAACCTGGCGCACCTTCGCCATCAGCACACTGCCCACCCGTTTCAGCGATTCCACCCAGCCCAGCGCGGGCGCGTCATTCTCCGGATGCCCAAGCACCAGCGGCGCTTCATGCTTTGCGGGATCGTAGTTTGCAATCATGGTGTCGAGATCCTGTAGGGTGTAGTTGCCCTTCGCCCCATAGTCTCCCGCGCGGAAAATTTCCATCCACGGATCGTTCATCCTGATGACCTCTCTCGTCTCACCTTCACCCCATACCGGGGACCGGCACAGAGCCGCTCGGCGCTGGTGACGCCGCTGGTCCGCAGGATTGCGGGCAGCTTCGGTGTCGGTCCCCGGGATGGGGCGAAGGCGAACAGCATATTCGTGGCGCTCACCGCGCGCCTCCTTGGTTGAGTAGCTTCTCGTCCGCAAGTTGTCGGATGCGATCGTTGTACGTGGCGAACGCCTGTGCGCGCATCCGCGCCATCAGCCGGCGCACGTCCTCGACATCCTTCTTCACGCGGGGGTTGTCCACAAATGCAGGGCCGCCACCGGCCGCCGGCTGCGGAAACGCGGTGGCCGATGCGGCGGCGGGAGCGAGCGGTTGCAGCACCTCATCACCGGGCGCCGGCGCGGGAATCCCGTAAGTGGTGCGCATATAGTTTTCGGTGAAATCGAGCCCCATGGCCTGCAGCACCTGATCGATTTTGACGCGGATGACGAGATCTTCGGGATCGGAGGTGTTGATTGACCACTTGGGCATGGGCGCGCCAGGCCCAAAATTCCACATCACCAGGCGGCGCACCAGTTGATCGTTGATCGCGCCCTCAAGCGCGCGGGCCAGCTCGACCACCCGCTGGTGAAACATTTCCTGATGCACCTGGCCGAGCGAGTAGCTGCCCGCTCCCTGGTCGGAGCCGTGACTGGTGAGCGTCTCCCCAAGAATGGCGCGCGCAATGGCCAGCTCGTTGCGCTGCACCAGGCGCTCGTAGACTGCCGGACTTTGCGAGCGCGCGCTGGTCAGCAGGGTTTCGACCATCTTGAAATTGTCCGGGACCGCGACCGCAATCTTCTCGATCAAGGCTTCGGCTGCGTCCAGCGCTTTTTTCTTCTCGTCGGGACCGGCGCCCTGGGGATACATCACCGCCGCGGTGCCCGGACCTTTTTCCGCGTAGCGCAGCCAGAAGCGGATGGCATTGCGTTTGAACCACGAAGGCCAGAAGGCGCGGCGCAACAACGGGTGTCCGAAGCGGTTGCGCCGGCGCGGGTTGTAGCTGAAGATCAGAAACTTTTCTTCCGGTACCAGCTCGCCGCCGTCCATGGCATAGGGCTGGCCGAGAAAGCGCAGCGCGCCAACCTGAGGCAGGAAGCGGTGCTCGGCAAAGCAGAAGAACTCCTGCGGGCAATCGTTGATCGAGAGCAAGCCCACCTGGCCGGCGGTGACGTCGTAGTTGATCTCCGCGATCGAGAGCCCGTAGCCGGGAGCGTCGAGCAGCGCATGCAATGCCTGGTGGAATCCGCCGATCGCTTTAAGCTGCTGTTCGACAAAGTCGGCGACAGTCTGGGCCTGGCTGCTATCGTCGGCAGGCTTCACCGAACGCTTGCGGCCCAGCACTGCCAGCTTCAGGGTTTCGAGCAGACCACCTACATCGTCGTCTTTTTCCTCCAGGTCGAAGTAATAGGTGAATGCGTCGGGATAGTTGCCCATCATGGACTCCCAGATCCGCGTGGGATCGGACGTCCCACCAAAACCGCGCGCCAAGCCGAGCATGCTGGTGCCACTGCTCAGCACCTGGAGCACGCGCTCACTTACAATCTCGCCTGCCGGGGGCTTCGAAATGGGCGTCACCTCAGCCATGGTTCTCCTGTTTCACTTTCATGCGGCATCTCCACTCCAATCGAAAAAAAGAGGGGCGCACCGGGCAGGTTCTCCCGATAGATGAATTCGAGGTTCCATCAATGCACCCCTTTCGAGGAGGAGAAACACTAACAATGTCAACCGATCATTCAAACCGCCGAAACAGCCTGCTCCGCTTCCCTTGCGGGCTCCGGCTCCGCGACCTCGTCCGCCAGGCATCGCTCAACGTTCGTTGCAACCGCATTGAGCAGTTTTGAATCCCACTCCTTCCACCCAAGAAAATTAACGTCGTGCTCGATCATCCCTCCGAGCTGAAAGCCGTCACTGGCCTTCTGGCCCAGGGCTTTTAGCGCGTGACTCATCGCCGACCTTGACAGCCGGGAGCAGTCGAATCGTGGCTCACTGATCGCTCTCAGGACACGCACCAGCTCGATGCTGACCTGGTCAGTCTCTTGGACGGAGCGCACAAAGGCAGCAGCGTCCGCCGAGACTTTCTTCCCCAGTTCGGCGCGTCGAGAGCAAAGCTTCCGCGCCTCGTTGATGAGCGCGACTTTCTTCGCCTTCGTCAATTGCTCACGCAACCCGGCGAGCTTTTCCTTCAGCCCGTCCAGCGCGAAGGCAAAATCCTCCGCGACCTGGTGCGCGTTGCGCGATTCCCCTGCGAGGCGCTCGACCTCACTCTTCGCCTCCGCGTCGTCTTCGCCGATGGCTTTCACCAGCAAGGCGCGGCGCTGGGTTTCGGTCTGGTCTGCAAGGCGCTCGGCGTCTTGCTTGCGAGCCTCGATCTCGCCGCATCTGGTGCTCAGGTCGGAGATCTGCTTTTCGATGGTCGATGAATTCACGTTTTTCATTGTGCCTCTCCTCTTCGTTCTTTTGCTGCTTCCGATGCCAGCTTTTCTAATCGTGGCGAGCCACGATCATGCTCTGCCCGTTCTCAAGTGGCACGGAAAGCCATGTCGGCGGTAGCCACTTTTCCGTGGTCTGCGCCATGTCAGTTTCCAGGTGATCGAGCACGGCCGGGCCGCGCACGCTCTCGATCGCATTCACTTCCACGCAGGCTCGACAAAGATCGCTGTCCTCGGCGGCCTCGGTTTCACCACAATTGCGGCACGGCCGCGGAGACTTTGGGCTGATGAAGCGCAGCAGCCACCATGAAGGCACTGCAACACACAGCGCGGCGATCGCCACCACGAGAAGCACCGGCCCCAGCAGCAGCAACCGCAGCATTTTGACCAGGCTGGATTTCCCTCGCCCTTGGCAGCGGTGCAAACAGTGGAAAGCAAGCCCGGCGACGGCACCCGCGGTGATTGTCCCGAACAAGACCGACGCGGTGGTCAGGGCACGGAACGGCCCGGATGTGCCGGCTTTAGTCCCTGGCTCACTTTGCGCCTGCGCGTTACGCAGATGTCTCATACGACTCCCGATCCCGTGTACTCCAAGGCATCAATTCGCAGGCCGGCTCGAATTTCACGGGCTCCGCCCTTTCGCAGCCAGTCCCGGAAAGAACCTACGTCGATGGCATTGATGTGGATATGGAACTCGCCAGCAGCGGCCGCTGGCGCCCCACGGTTGATGGCCTCCAGTTGAGCGCGGTTTTGCCGGGTGGCGCGCGGGTTGACCACGTACTCACCATCGCGCAGGACAGCGATTCCGGCGCGTCCGGAGCCTCCCAGGGTAAAGAGACCGCCAGTGTGGAACTCCGGCGCCCCAAAGATCTGCGCGCCGCGGTTGGTGCGGTCTTTGTCGATTTTCTCGATTTGCTGGTGTGCCTGCAGCACCCGCGCGGGAATCGTCTTGGCGAAGATGGCGTTGCCGGAGTGGCCGAGCTGTCCCAGTTCGGCTTGCGCGGCTTTCTCAAGGTCGCTGAGTTGTTTGTAGGCCGACTGCGCATCCTCCTGGTAATTCAGGTAAGCGTCGAGCGTCTGATGGATGGCGGGATAATACTTTTGCAGCACCAGGTCCCAGGCTTGCTTCTCCCGCGCGCGCCGTCCGAGGATGCCGCCGAAGATCCCGGAAATCGCGCCGATGATGCCGCCGATCACCGCGCCGACTGGCCCGCCGATGGCAAAACCGGTCAACGCTCCGCCGGCCGCGCCGCTGATTCCGCCGAGCACTGGGCTGGCCAGCTTGTACGCCTCCGAGATCCCGAGGAAGCCCAACTCCAGGCCGGCCAGGCCGAGCGCGCTGCCCGAGATGAACTTGCCTCCAATGGTGATTCCGTGACTGAAAATCTTGGCCAGGCCTTTCTGCACCAGCGAGCCCAGCAGGGTCTGCGCGGCGATGCCTTGGGCTTTCTGCTGTGCAGCCAGGCCCGCGGTCCCGGCGCCGGCAGAGAGCGTAGCCCCGACCGGAGTCAATACCTGGCCTAGCGGCCCTGAGACCGAGGAGCCGCCGATCCCGGCGAAAATGCCGGTGGGAAAGGCATTGGGAGCGCCGCCGCCGGGCGGAGTGCTGCCCCCGAAAAATGGCGGAGTGCTGATGATGCCGCCGCCTCCGGAGCTTCCCCCCAGCCCGAACAAGCCGCCCAGCAGCGAGCCCAGCAAGCCTCCGCCCCCGACGCCCGCGGTGGCGCCCCGGATGGAGTTCATGGAAAGGATCCACTGGGCCACAATCTGAAAAAAGAATTTCTTGATTTCCGAGAGGATGCGCTGCCCGATGTTGCCGCTAGTAATATCGTCAAACACCGACTCCAGCTCGCCGGCGAGTTCGTCGCGCAGTTGGCGGTTAGCCTCCAGGATCTTCGTGTTCTCCTCGGACCAGATCGCGGTGCGCTGGCGCGCTGCCAGCTGCTGGTCCGCGCCGCTGGCCTTGAACGCTTCATCCACCTGGCGGATGCGGTCATTGGTATCGGCGACGATCTCCGCGTTAGACCGCAGCCACGGCGGCGCGGCCTCGGCGGCCGCGTGCTCTTCCAGCGAAATGGTTTCGTTGGTGGCCTGCTCATCGATCTTGGAGCGCTCGCGACTGCCGGCGGTGGCGATCGCCGTGAACCCGCGCTGGAGATTCAGATAAGCATTAAACCAGAGGTTCCAGCGCTTCACGTTGTCGGGACTGTTGGGATCGTCGATGAACTGCGCGCCTAAGTCGGTGTTGAATTTACCTCGGATCTCGTTCGCCTGGTGGAGCGCGTTCGCATCGATGGCAGCGGCGCCCGACAATGCACGGGAACTGGTTTCCTCTACGAGCTTGTCAACCTCCACCTTGAAGCTGTCTTTCAGCTTCTCGATCTCGGCCGTGGTTTTGGCGGTCACCTGTCCCGCGGCGTATTCGGGCGCAAGTGACTGCGATGGATGCAGCGCAATCTGATCGAGCGCCTCCTTTTCCTGCGCGATCATCAAGTTCATGCCGGTAAGCTGCATTTGGGCAATTTCGTAATCCTTTTTCTCAAGCTCCTCTTGTTGTTTTTTCCGTAACTCCAGTATCTGGGCATTCGTTGCCTGCTCGATGGCGACGCGTACTTTCCCCGCCTGTCCAACAATCAATCGCTCCGCGTCCGCGTATTCCTGCGTGCCTTCGTCGAACTTGACTCGGGCGGCATCGAGTTGCTGGGCCTGGAGCCGGGTCAGGTCCTGGAGTTGAATCTGCGCCTGCGCTTTGAGGGCACCATAGCCCTCTTTCCCCGCAGTGGCCGCGGTCTTTTGGAATTGGTGAAGTTGATCTTCCAGCGGCTTCAGGAAGGACTGCTCTTCGGCAATTTTCCTCGCCTCGGAGAAATCGACTTTCCCCCCTGTGACGGCCGAAACCACGTTTTGCTCGAATTCATAGACCGCTTCGAGCGCGTGCACGGCGGTTGTTCTCAGATCATTCAGATGATTGACTGCTTCCACCACCGCGGCCCCTATCGCAACAAAGGCCCCCACCTTGAACGCAGCGGAGAGCGCGGTCGAAACAACGGGCAGCCGTGATAGCAATTTCTCCAGGCTCCGCGGAACCTGGATGCCCAGCGTCTGCGCCAGCAGCAGAGTGGCGTCGTGTGCTTTTTCCGTATCGCGGGTCATGCGGGCGAACACAGCTGAGCCCCTCTGGCCGGTGGCCCCCAGGGCCGCCCCGATCTTCTGCGAGCCCTGGACCACGCCCGACTCGTCGAGCTTGACTTCTATGACTAGGCTGGTTGCCATGTCGCTGGAATCGCCTTTCCTTGGTAGACGTGACAACCGCACGGCTGGGCCGTGACCGAAGTCCGGCGGCGCTTGAGTTCCACAACTTCGCGATCACAATACGGGCAACGCCGGACCTCGCCTGACAGAAAAGCGGTGAGCCTCTGCATGAAAGCCTCGATCTGCTGCTGCCGCTCCGGCTCAGTTTGCGTAGTTGGAATAAAGTTGGCGACCAGGCGGGTATCCGTGCTCATCGCTCCGCCTCCGCGCGCACACGGCGCGCGCTGCTGATCGACGGACGAGCGAGCTTGGGGCCTACTGGGGTGATTGATTGGCGCTGGCGAGAAGACGATCGCGATACGCGACAACGGAGGAGCTGCGAATGCGGTACCAGCCTAACCGGCCGAGGCGGATAGAGGTCAATGTGCCGTCCTCGCATCGGCGCCGGACGGCGGCAGCCGACATCTTGATGGGGAGAAGAAGGCGACATGCTCCAGTATTCGTGACCCACTCGCGTTCGGATTCGCTGGAGTTGCTCTTCACTGGAGGATGGGGGCGGCTGAAGCCTGGCCCGCTGCCCACTTCTCATCATAGTTGCGAAAAAGAAGGCTGGGAGTTGCCCTGGCTGGTTCCACATCTGCGCGGAACCTGCTCGTCGCCTTATGGCCGTAGAACTCACTTTTCTTTGATCCCCCGGCCGCTAATCCAGCCGATCACCTCTCCGAGAATCTGACATTGAGTGTTCTCGTGCCAGGAGCCCGACAGACGCCGGGCCACAGTGATCTCGCGAAACGAGGCGTGGAATTCTTCCATGGTGAACACTGGCTTAAGTACTGAGTGCTGCAATCCCCCAGCGAGGTCTCTGACTAGGCAGCCTACGTAGAGCCCAGGACGGCGTTCTAGTTCGCCAAAGCCTTTCACCTTCTCGTCAGGGACGTAGTTGATCGCAACAATGCGATCCCAGAGGTCGGTGGAGGTCCTGATCGATGTGTCCATTACCAGGATGTCGCCCTGATCGAAGAGCGGTTGATGCAGATCCTCCCGGCCTTTCATGGAACTAGAGCTAAGGAACGCGAGAGCAGCAAATCGATCTGGCACTCGAATGGCAGCGGTCGCAGAAACGCTTCGGATGGCGGATGCGGGAATCGGTAGCCAGGCCTCAATGTGTCCGGGCTCTGCAAGGAACGGCTTGCTGAGGTGTTCGGCATTCCGCACCAGCGGAACATGAACCACTTGGTGGACCTCGGAAGATTCCACGGCTGTGGGCGGGAGCTTCCGCCGGTTCTCCATCTCTTTCATGGTTTCAACGAACTTTGCGCCGGCGGTGCGCGTGTAGTGCTCTAACGTCTTTGTCCGCAACTGCCCAAACACCGCGTTCACGCGTTCCTCTAGCTTGGGAAAGATATCGCCCAAACTCTGCCTGTCGAGGCCGATCTGTTCCCAGAACCAGAGGTAGTCTGGGTCCTTGGGACCGGCAAGCTTGGCGAGTTCCACAAATTTTTGACTACTGGGTTTCAACCGGCCGCTCTCCAACAATGACGCGGCCGCACGAGTGACCTTCAACAACCCCGCGAACTCTTCCTGAGTCTTACCCAACCGCTTCCTAAGGCCGGCAACTTTTATGGCCCAGAGCGGCTTGCGGTGGCGGGTTGTTTTTTTTGCTTGCATTCGACGTAAGTAAAGCTTACCTTCTGAACCATAGCCGGATTAGGCGGTGCCAGTCAATTCCGGTTTTGGAGAGACTTTCCGGAGGTACACCATGCAACGCGTTCACCCAGAGACCGCCGCTCGCGCCCTACTCAGGAGCGCGAGCAAAGGATCTGGTAAGAGCCGCTCGCAGATAGCCGAAGAGATGAGCAAGACGCTGGATCGAAGGATCACGCGTTCCATGATTGACGATTTCACTGCTGAGAGTAAGTCTCCAGTCAGATTCCCGGCCGCGTGGGTGCCGACCTGGTGCTGTGTGGTGGGTGATGATCGTCTTCAGCGGTCCCTGCTGGATCGCCGTCTGCGTAACCTACTGGAGCTTGGCGAGCACACCATCGAAGCGAATCGACTGCGCGGAGAAATTGCGGAGTGCGCCGCGGCGAGGCGGCGCAGGACTAAGGTGAAGGGCCATGAGCGCTGAATTGTGGTTGTCCATGAAGACGGCGAAGGCGCTGCTAGATTTGCCTGAGCGGACCATCCGGCACAAAATTAAGCGCGGGGAACTGGTCTCGCGCGTGCGCCCCGACCGCTCCAGAAGCCGCAATGGTCGCAGGATCTCCGAGATCGCTGCAAGTTCGCTTCCTGGCGAAATTCAGCTCAAGCTGGCGCACAGCCGACTGGCGGCTCCGGCGGCTTTGGCACTATTGCCGCCCGCGGAAAGCCGCGATGCGCAGCTTTCCATGTTCACGCTGCCTCCCAAAATCTCCGACGAGCAGCGTCTGCAGCTGACCCCGGCGCAGAACGAAGTAGCGCAGCGGCGGCTGGAAGCGATCAGCCCCTTGCTGGAATTCCGCCGCCGCACCAACGGGCACCGTCCGGTGGTACGGATCGACACTAATAAGGAGATTTGCACTCTCGACGCGCTGGCCACTTGGGTGGCCTCCCAGCACGGAGTTTGCAGGGCGACAATTTGGAACTGGTATCGGAGCTTCCAGCAGAAAGGCCCCACGGCGCTGGCCGACAAGATCCGCATCGACAAAGGCCAGTCGCGCTTCTTTGTGCAGAACCCGGCGGCCGGA
Source organism: Terriglobia bacterium (assembly GCA_041485425.1). GTDB lineage: Bacteria > Acidobacteriota > Terriglobia > Terriglobales > Acidobacteriaceae > JAIQET01. The sequence continues at coordinate 20,366 of JBGPJK010000028.1, forward strand.
GAAGTTGCCCAGGCAAAATATCTGGGCGAAGTGCTGTCGGTGCGCATGACCCACGAAGCCCTGCTGCGGGAATGCGCCGCTCTGGGCCTGGCCGCGCCGTCCTACTCGACGGTGCACCGCTATCTGGATGCGTTGCCCCGGCCGTTCAGCATCATGGCGCGCGAAGGGGAAGCGGAATTCCACGAGCGCTGCGCGCCTTTCCTGATTACCGACTTCCGCACGGTGAAGGTGAACCAGATCTGGGTCTCAGACCACGGCAAGCACGACGTCTGGGTGCGCAACGATTGTTTCTCCGGAATGCAGCCCGGCGCCGCGCTGCGCCCGTGGCTGACCGCGATCGAAGACATGCGCTCGCGCAAAATTGTGGGCGCGGTGTGGAATGCTACCCCCAGCTCGCACACCATCTCTTCCAGCCTGCGCCAGGCCATCACTGCCTGGGGAATTCCGGAAACCTTCTACATCGACAACGGGAAAGATTATGAGGCCATCGGCCGCATCGACTTCTCACCCGAATGTCGCGGGGTTTTGCTGAGGCTCGGCATCCAGCCGCAATACTGCATTCCCAAGCATCCGCAGTCGAAGCTGATCGAGAGCTGGTTTGCCACCGTGCGCAAGCGCTTCGACTGCCAGTGGCGGCCGTTCTACTGTGGCGGATCGATTGATGCCCGGCCGGAAGAGTGCGACCTGATGTTGAAGGAGCACATCAAGGCCATGAAGCAGGGCAAGCCGCACCTCTCGCCCTTGCCTCTGGCCAGCGAGTTTGTGGCGATGGCGCGGCAGTGGATTGAAGAGTACAACGCCACCCACGTTCACGGCGGCCGCGGCATGAACGGCAAAACCCCCGGCGAAGTCTTTGAAGAGTTGCTGCCTCCCGGCCAGCGGCGGTTGCCCGACGATCCACACATCCTCGACGCCCTGTTCTGGAGCCGGGAGCGCCGCCGGGTCATGGAAGGCGGATGCGTGCAGCTCTACAACCAGCGCTATCAGCCCGCGGACGAAGCCAGCAGTGCCAACCTTTTTATGGAAATCGAGCGCGACATCCTGGTGGCTTGCGATCCCTGCAACCTGGGCGACGCAATCGCGATGGATCTCGACGGGCGAGTGATTGGGCGGCTGCACGCCCAGAAGCTGATCGCGCGTGGCCCGGTGGCGCGCGACGACGTGCGCGCGGGCATGCGGAAACAGCGCCTGGTGCGCCGCGTGGTGCGCGACTACATCGGATCCATTTCCGAAGGCCACACCACCGAACTCGATCACTTGCGGAAACGCGCGGGCATCGCCCAGGTGATGGACTTGCCACAACTCATCGGCGGCCCGGAAGTGATGCCGGCGCGGCGCGCGGTGGGCGAGAGCAAATATATCGAGGACATTGTCACCGACTTTCTGAAAGGAGGCGAGTAGCCATGGCCCTGTCTCTGGAGGAACGCAAGCGGCTGCTGGCAGCCGATCTTCCGGCCTCAAAGCTGGTGCGCGGACAACTGCAAGATTACCTGCGGCGCACCGGGCTGGGATGCGGTGATTTTGCCAAGCGGATCAACTACTCCACTGCGACGATGGAATTTTTTGTGAGGGGGAAGTATCACTCCATCGCTGCGAGCGACCGGGCGATCAGATCCGCCATTTTGGAGTTCATCTCCACCCATCCGGTCGGCGCCAATGCCGGGCTTGAGCAGGGAAAACTCTACGAGACAGAGAACGTGCGACTGCTGCGGAAGTATTTCTACCTGGCGCTGGACAGGGGTTGGGGATATGTGGTGTACGGTGCTCCCGGATGTCAGAAAACCTTCATTTTGCAATCTGAAATCGCGGAGCTGAATCGCGCCGAGCTTTCAAAAAACGGCATCGCGCGGCGCGCCTTCCGTGTGTACTGTAGAGCCGGCATCCGACCCGGCGATCTGATGAAACGAGTTGCGGAGGCTGCTGGCACTTTCACGGTGGGCAACGCGGACCGCATCTTGCGCAACTTGCGCTTCGATTTCAGCGGACGGCGCGTGCTGATCGCATTCGACGAAGCGCAGCATCTGGACAACGCCTGCCTGGAAACGGTGCGCGAGTTGCTCGACGAGGAGCCACATTGCGGGCTGCTGTTCGTTGGATCGCACAACCTGAAAGCGATTTTCGAGCAGACCGAACTGGAGCAATGGCGCTCACGCCTGCATGCTGGTAAGGCGTTGCCGGGGATCTCGGACGAGGAAGCGCGCAAGATTGTGGCTGGGGAAATCGGCACCGAGTATCCCGAGAACAAGATTGGCGGGCTGATCGAGGCGGCGCGCGTGGCTGATCCGCGCCAGGGCAAGGACTATCGCTACATCTCCGCGCGCAAACTTTTCTGGTCGCTGCGCGATCTGAAGACGGCCATCGCGGAGAAGAAAGAGGCCGCGGCGTGAAGCGAGCTGAGGATGGCGTTTTTCGTGGGAAATCTGTACCCGGAGAATGCTAAAGGCCAGTGCGACCTGGCCCTCGGCGGAACTCGATTTTTCGGACAAGTGGGACAGCGCGGAACTGGGTAAATCCTACCGGGCCCCCTACTCCCTTGTCAACATGAGTTTTAGGCTTCTCGTGCGCCCTTTTAGGGCTCACGAGATGGCGGTCGGAGAAGCTGCCCCGACTGTGCCAAATCAACCCGGACCACCCGGCAGCAGGTCCAGATCGAGGGACCAATGAACGCTGAGGTCCTTAAACTGCAAGAAGTTAAGCTGATTCGCATGGAGAACGGCAACGTCCTCCATTCCTGGATCTTTAACATGGACAATCTCGCCATCCACCTGGGCCGAAAAATCGGCGTGTCCCGGCAAACCATCTGGCGCGCGCTGCGGGCCTACAGGAGGTGGGGTGTCGCTGGTCTCGATCGCCGGCGGCGCCGGGATGCGGGCCGCTCGCGCTTCTTCTCGCGCCATCGCGAGCTGGGGGTCTTTGTGATATGCACCTACTTCAAGGGCGGCGTTACATTCCGCGGGACGTACCTGGCTCTGCTCGCGGTCTGCGCGGAGAGGCGGGAGAAGGCACCAACTTACGCAACCGTGAGCAGGTTCCTTCGGTGCGTGGAGTTTGACGTTGCGCGGGCCGGTGGGAACGCAGGATAATCGCCGCGCTGCAGGAGGCGGTCTCAGATGAGGAAAAATCTTCGGATTGTCGGTGGCGGAGGGGCGTGCCACTGCAAATGCTCTCGCTGTAGGGCTGCATCAGATCTCATTCCCTTGGCCCAAACAGCTCTGCTTCACTGGCTGGAAGTGAAGGACAAGGCTGAGGACGTTCTTCGCTCAGCCAAGGCGACCGCGGCGGAAATCGAACTGGCAAGGTTTTTAACTACAGGCACAACCCGCGTGGCGGAACGACCCTCCCATCGCTTTGGACAAGACTACGCTTCCGACCCCCCCTACGACCCCCATGACAGCTACGACTTCGTCATCCGCAATCTGGCGCGAAAGGCTCTCGACAGAGCGAAGGTGAAGCGCCCATCGATGGTCGAGCTGGTGTTGGAGATCATCGCCTCTGAGCGCGGATGTGATGAAGACGGTCCGGTCGGTCCCGACGATGATAACTGGTTCCGCCAGGTGTGGATCATGGCGCGACGAGCGGCAGGGCTTCCCGTGCCGCGTTCAGCCTGCACGTCCGCACGCCGGCTGCGAGTCGTGGCCCGGCGGTCCAGCACGGCATAGAGAAAAAGGGCGCGGTAAAGGGGCGTCCGGAGCTTTTAAAGGCAGCATTCGAGGCCGGCAAGGCGATGGCGCGCAAGTAAGTGTTATAATTAGTTTAAGGCGTACTTTTCTTTCGGACGCGAAAGAAAAGGTACC